>ONFJ01000051.1 GCA_900317085.1 uncultured Eubacteriales bacterium
CCAAAAAACCGCGTAGATTAGCCGTTTTTTGTTATTTTTTATCCGCAAAACAAAATCCCAACGTGGAAAACACGCTGGGGTTTTGTCTACAGTCTGAAACGACTTCCAAACAGGAAGTCGTTTTTGTTTTTTATCAAGCATCACAAAGTTCGGGACTAGTTACAATCGCACTGGACGTGCGCGTCCGCAGGACTGGAATCTTTACAGCACGGAAGCGCGGACCTTGTAACGAGGACCGAATCTTTGTTATGCGTCCACCGGGATGACTTCTCCGGGAGCTTCCAGGGTGTAGCCACCCATTTCGGTGAGGCGGGCAGCGAACTCGTCGCTCTTCAGGACGGCAAGGAAGCGCTGCACTTCCGGGGTCTCCAGAGCGGAATCCCGGACGAGAAAATCGTACTCCTCATCCCACAGCGGGACGAAGTCGAGACCGTAGGTCTTCGCGGCGGAGTAGATGCCCATACCGGCGTCGGCACCGCCATCCGCGACAGCTGCCGCAACGGCCGTGTGGGTGTACTCTTCCCGGGTATAACCGTAGATGTCGTCCGGCGTCATGCCCTCTTTTTCGAGCAGGTAGTCGAGGAGGATGCGGGTGCCGGCGCCTTTCTGGCGGTTGACGTAACGTTTCCCAATGAGGTCCTTCACCGAGTGGATATTCTCCGGGTTCCCCTTCTTGACCATGAGGCCCTGCTGACGGATGACGCAGCGGATGAGGGTGACCCCGCCGTTCGGGAAGTACTGGCGGACATAGGCCTTGTTGTATTCTCCGGACTCCGCGTCCAGCAGGTGGATGCCGCCAAGGGCGGTCTCCCCGGCTCTCAGCGCCATGATGGCGCCCATGGAGCCGACATGGGACGAGACGACATAGGTCCGCTCGTCCTGACGGATGAGCAGGTCCGCCGCCTCGTCGATCAGAGGGTCGTGGGAACCGGTGATGGAAAGGCTGTTCTCCAGTTCCACCTTGTCTCTCTGCAGAGCGACATCGACGGTGGCGCCGGCTTCCAGGCCTTCACTGTTCTGGTCGACGACGAAGAGGCCGCCGGCCTTGGCAAAGCCGGTGACGACGCCCGCGCCTCGCGGCATGGGGACCGCGATATTCTTGCCGTCCACTTCCGCAACGCGGCAGCGGAGGAATTCTTCATATTTGAGGGAAGACGTGAGTTTCCGGGAGACCTGGGCTTTGACGGTCTCGTCCCGCTCCGGTTCTCTGTGCGTCAGGAGCGCACAGACATACTTCACGATCTCTTCCATGACGATGATGCCGGAGACCGGGTAACCGGGCATGCCGCAGAAGGGCTTCTTGCCGATCATGCCGAGGACTGCGGGCTTGCCGGGCTTGATGGCGATGCCGTGGACCAGCAGTTCACCGAGGTTCGTAAGAATAGTGGATGTGTAGTCGTCCCGTCCGGCAGAGGAGCCGGCAATGGTGAGGACGGCATCGCACTCGTCGGCGGCTTTCGTGACGGCCGCTTCGAGGAGGTCGATCTTGTCTTTCACGACCGGGTAGACGATGCTGTCTGCGCCCCAGTCCGAAAGCATGGCAGAGAAGATGGCGGAGTTGAATTCCGGGATGTCACCGGGTTTCAGGTCCGCGTCGCCGTCGACGATCTCATCACCGGTGGGGATGATGCCGAAGACCGGACGCTTCACGACCTCGACCTCATAGACACCGGCTGCCATGAAGGCACCGATGAGAGCGGGGGTCATGACGGTGTAGGACGGGACGATCATATCGCCCATGCAGATGTCTTCGCCGACCTGGCGGACGTTGTCCCAGGGGACGCAGGCGGAGTACAGAAGGACGTCTCCGTCCTCTGCCTCAACGACGTTCTCGATCATAACGACCGCGTCGGTGTTCTCAGGCAGCGGGTCGCCGGTGTCGACGACGATGTAGTCGTCCGGGGTCAGGCGGACCGGATTGCCCTCTGTGGCGCCGACGGTCTTCGAAGCCAGCACGGCGATGCCGTCCATGGCGCTCGCCACATAGTGGGGTGAGGAACGGACTGCATAGTGGGCGCGGGCAGTCACACAGTTGTTGGCCTCCCGGACTTTGACCACCTCCGTAGCCACCGGGATGTCCGCGGCGCGCACCGCGTCGATCATTTTCTGCCGGGCGTCATCCAGCGAGATATTGGTCAGGAACTCATACTTTTTCAAAACAGTAACACCTTCACTTTCGCACCACGCTCAAGGCCTTCCAGGTCTCTGGGGATCGTGATCGTTCCGTCTGCGCGGGACAGGACCGAAACCACACCGGACTTCGCCGGCAGGGGAACGGCTTTCCCGTTCTCCAGTGCGACACCGATGATTTCTTCCCTGCCGTGGTTCGACGGCACTTTCTGGGAGAGTGCCGCCTCCACGTAGCGGGGCACAGCGATGGCGCCGCGGCGCTTCAGGATGGCGGGTTTCGCGAACAGATGGAACGTATAGAACGCGGCGGCCGGATGTCCGGGCAGGCCGAAGGCCGGCACATCGCCGTCGAGCATCGCGAACATGGTGGGTTTGCCCGGTTTCAGGGCGACGCCGTGGAAGTACACTTCCCCGAACGAGGCCAGGACCCGGTTGACGTTGTCCCGCTCCCCGACCGACGAACCGCCGGAGATGATGAGGAAGTCGCACTCCTTTCGGACCGTATCGATGGCTTCTCGAAGCGCTGCTTCCTCGTCCGGAACGATGGGATAAAGTTTCGCCTGACAGCCGAGGGCTTCGACCGCCGCGGCGAGCGTGACTGAGTTGATGTTGCGGATCTCCGTTCCCTTCGGGGTCTCGGTGTAGTCCACCAGTTCATCGCCGGTAGAAAGGATGCCCACGGTCAGGGGCTTGCGAACCTTCAGTTCTGAAATGCCCAGGGCCGCGAGGACCGCCGTGTGACGGGGTTCGAGCATAGTGCCCTTCGGGACGGCGACACCGCCGATGGCGATGTCGTCGCCCTTCGCGTTGACGTTCTCCCCGGGGGCGACCGGTTTCAGCATGTAGCGGAATTCATCGCCCAGATCTTCGGAGTGTTCGACCATGACGACCGCATCGGCTCCTTCGGGGACCTGGCCGCCGGTGGGGACCGCCATACAGGAGGCTTTCGGAAGGACCCGTTTCTCGTCCTCCCCCATCAGCACTTTTCCCGCATAGGTGACCATGGCGGGCAGCGCTTCGGAGCAGCCGTAGGTGTCCGAGGCCCGGACCGCAAAGCCGTCCACCGTGGAACGGGCGTAGGCCGGCAGGTCTTCAGGGCTCAGGATGTCCTCCGCGACGACTTTGTCGAGCGCGTCCGGCAGGCCGACGGTCTCTACGTCCGCCGCTTCCGGGATCTTTTCGAGAATGATGCGGACCGCTTCTTCTCGCGTAACTACATTCAGCATGGTTTATTCGTTCACTTTCTTGCGCATTCGGAGGCCTCACCGAGGAGGATTTCCAGCCCGTGGCGCAGCGGGCCAATGATGTATTCGAGGCTCTCTTTGACGGCCTTCGGGCTGCCGGGCATGTTGACGATGAGCGTCTGCTTCCGGATGCCCGCGGCGGCTCTCGAGAGCATGCCTTTCGGGGTGATGGTCATGGAGTAGGCGCGCATCGCCTCGGGGATGCCCGGGACGAGACGGTCACAGACCGCGATGGTGGCTTCGGGGGTGACGTCCCGCAGAGAGAAGCCGGTGCCGCCCGTCGTGAAGATGATGTCGGCGAGCTTCTCGTCGGCGATCCGCTTCATTTCGTTTTCAAGGGTCTCCTGGTCGTCCGGGAGGACTTTGTAGACGGTGACCACATAGCCTTCCGGCTCGATGATCTCCTGAATGGCGGGACCGCTCAGGTCTTCCCGCTCACCTTTGGAACCTTTGTCGCTGGCCGTAATGATGGCCGCTTTGAAAAATCTTCTTTCAGGGACTTCCACTTTCATAACATCTCCATTCTTTACGTGTCCCGGGGTCAGCACCTTCGCAAAGACGCCTTCCACCGGCATGATGCAATCGCCGACGATCCTGCGGATCTCGCAGGCCGTATGACATTCTTTTCCGATCTGGGTCATCTGCAGGACCGCATCGCCCACAAAGAGTTTTGTGCCGATGGGCAGCGAGCGAAAGTCGATACCGCTCACCAGCAGGTTTTCGCCGAAGTCGCCGGGCAGGACATGGACGCCCTTTTCCGCGTTTTCGACATTGAACTGTTCTTCTCTGTCAAAAGAGAGCAGGCTCACCTGGCGGTGCCAGTTGCCGGCGTGGGCGTCGCCCTCCATACCGAAGAGCGTGATGTCCCGCTCCACGACGTCCCGTTTGACAGACCCTTTTCGTTCGGATACACAGACAGCCCTGACGTTTCCTTCCATGGGATCAGCCTCCTATACACGACATATCTCTCGTATCGATATCCTGCTCCTCCGCATAATCCAAAAACGTGTGGTGCTGTGGTTTTTTGTCCATCGTCTTCAGAATGAGGCCCTTCAGTTCCTCGTCCGTTGCCCCGGCGCGCAGAGCGTCGAGGACGTTCACACCGACATTGTACTGAAGACAGAGTTTGAGGAAGCCTTCCGAGGTCATGCGGACCCGGTTGCAGTCTTCACAGAAACGGTGGCTCATCGCCGAAATGACACCGACAGAGCCCCGGAACCCTTCCGGCTTGAAGTACCGGGCAGGGCCGTGGCCGTGGGGCGATGTATCTTCCCTGAGTTCCCCGAACGAACTCCGCAGAAGATTGATGATCTCGTCCATGTAGATGGCCTGTTCGTAGTCGTGTTTTCCGATGGGCATGTATTCGATGAACCGCACGGCGATGGGCAGGTCCTTTGCAAGGGCCGCAATGTCCGCCAGTTCATCGTCGTTGACGCCGCGCATGGCGACGCAGTTGACTTTCGTGTTGAGACCCGCATCCGACGCCATGCGGATGGCCTGCAGGACCGTCGGGAGGTTCCCCTGGGTTCTCGTGATCTCATCGAACCGCTCGGGCTTCAGTGTGTCGATACTGATGTTCACAGCGTCGAGCCCCGCATCTATGAGGTCCGGCAGCATCTGCGGCAGCAGAAGGCCGTTCGTCGTCATGGAGACGCTCTCGATGCCCGGCAGGTCGTGGACTTCTTTCATAAGAGACACGATGCCGCGGCGTACCGTGGGTTCTCCCCCGGTGAGACGGATGTGCCGGATGCCGAGTTCTGCGAACAACCGGATAATGTGAAGGAGCTCTTCGTACCGGATGACCTGTTCGTGGGAGAGGGCTTCGACGCCCTCCGGCGGCATGCAGTAGACACAGCGGAAGTTGCAGCGGTCGGTGACGGAGACACGAAGGTAGTCGATGGTCCTTCCGTATCGGTCTGTCATACGAGCGCCCCCTTCAGAGCACCGCTCTCATAGAGTTCCATGATGTAGTCGACGATGCCCTTCACGTCTTCCCGGTCGAACACCGGTACATTTGCTTCAAAGGCTGCGTTTTCGGCGATGTACCCCAGTACCTTGTCCTCCGGCAGCGCCGGCGAGCGTTCGTCGTCGGGCTTGATGATCTCCAGTTTTGGCAGTTCCGTGCCGCGGAGGCCTTCCACCAGGAGGAGATCGGCTTCCGGGAACATGGCGAAGAGTTCGTCATAAGGCGGCAGGGTCTTGCGGCTGATCTGGAACTGATGGTCGTCAAAAAAGAGGGTCCCGGAGGCACCGGCTTCGAGGAAGCGGTATGTATCGGTACCGGGGGTGTCCGGCTTGAAATGGCCGCCGTTTTTGAAGACCGCCAGTTTGACTCCGCGGGAAATGATCTCGGGGATGAGTTTCTCGAGCACCGTCGTCTTGCCGCTGTTCTTGATGCCGCAGACGGCGATGACCGGCTGCTGGGGACCATAGGAGAAGTCGCCGGACTTGCCGCCGGTCTTCTCGCAGAGGTGGATGTTCCCGATGAGCATGCGTTTGTCCATCGCCTTGCACATGTCGTAGATGGTGAGGAGTGCCACATTGACGCCGGTCAGGGCCTCCATTTCGACGCCGGTCTTCCCGTCGGTCTTGACGGTACAGAAGGCCGTGATCTGATGGTATTCGTCGTTGAGTTCGAAGTCGATGCTCGCCTTCATGATGGGCAGCGGATGTGCCATCGGAATGAGGTCCGAGCACTTCTTGACCGCCATGATGCCGGCGACTCGGGCTACACCCAGTACATCGCCCTTCCTGGCAGTGCCCTCTTTGATGGCCGTCAGCACTTCCGGCAGGACCGTGATGGTGCCTTTGGCCGTGGCAGTCCGCGACGTCACCGCTTTTTCGGAGACATCGACCATGACCGCATTCCCTTTTTCGTCGAAATGATTGAATCCCATAATATCCACCATACTCACAGAATTTTGGTTGTAATCCCTTTTATTATATATAAAAGTGGCCTTTACAACAATACCGCAGTCTTGTTTAAATCGCGACAAAGTGGCCGGACGCGCCGGTCATGCAAAATCGATATAAGAAGAGTCAGAAACAACATAAAAAAACGGCGACCTTATGGTATAATGGGTTTGGTTAACATTCCGAAAGATGTTAGTTGCATATTATGAAAGACAAAGGAGGTTTCTCTATGGTTGAGAAAACAACGGTCGATCTCGGGCTGATCGAACCGGTCCTTGCCGAGTACAAGGATACTCCCGGCAGCCTCATCGCCATCCTTCAGCAGACGCAGGCCATCTACGGCTACCTGCCCGAAGAGGCGATCTACCACATCGCCGAAGTCACCGGCACCGCGCCGGCGACCATCTACGGTGTCGCAACATTCTACGCACAGTTCCGGCTGGAGCCCGTCGGCAAGCACCTCATCATGCTCTGCCAGGGTACTGCCTGCCACGTCAACGGCGCGGAGCTCATCTCCGCCGCCATCACCGACGAACTCGGCATCGACAACGGCGAGACCACGGAAGACGGCCTCTTCAGCATGGAACACGTCGCCTGTCTCGGCTGCTGCAGCCTTTCCCCGGTCATGATGATCAACGGAAAGACCTACAGCTCTCTGACCCCCGACAAATGTCGCAAGGTCCTGCGTGAGATCGCCGCGGCGGAAGGAGGTGCCGACGCATGAAACTCGTAGTTGGTGAAGGCAGCTGCGGCCTTGCCGCCGGCGCCGGTGCCGTATACGAACGGCTCGATACCCTCCTCAAAGAAAACAACCCCACCGGTGCGGTCCTCGACATCACCGGCTGTAACGGCATGTGCTTCCTCGAGCCCATCGTGGACCTCTACGATGACGAGGGAACCCTCCACCGTTATGTCAAGGTTACCGAAAAGGACGCGGATGACATCTATGCCGCCGTCTCCGCCGGAGACCTCTCGTCCCTCGACCGTCTCGGCATCACCCCCGAAGACGCGCACTTCCTCGAGGCGCAGACCCGTGTCGCTCTTCGCGACTGCGGTCTCATCAACCCCGAGAACATCGACGACTACATCGCCAGAGACGGCTACAAAGCCATCGAGAAGATCCTGAAGACCGGCATGTCCCAGGACGACGTCATCGAACAGATCGACATCTCCGGCCTCCGCGGCCGCGGCGGCGCCGGCTTCTCCACCGCCTTCAAATGGAGAGCGGCGAAGAATTCCGAAGGCGATGAAAAGTACCTCATCTGTAACGCCGACGAAGGCGACCCCGGTGCGTTCATGGACCGCGCGGTCATCGAAGGCGACCCCCACAACCTCATCGAAGGCATGCTCATCGGCGCCTATGCCATCGGAGCGTCCACGGCCATCGTCTATGTCCGTGCCGAGTACCCGCTGGCCATCGTCCGCCTCGAGAAAGCCATCAAGGACGCCACTGAGCGCGGCTTCCTCGGCGACAACATCCTGGGCTCCGACTTCTCCTGCACCCTTCGCATCAAGGCCGGTGCCGGCGCCTTCGTCTGCGGCGAAGAGACCGCCCTCATCGAGTCCCTCGAAGGCAAGCGCGGCATGCCCCGCCTGAAACCGCCGTTCCCGGCCCAGTCCGGCTACTGGCAGAAACCTTCCAACATCAACAACGTCGAGACGTACGCGAACGTCCCCTGGATCATCAACAACGGTGGCGCGGCCTTCGCGGCCATGGGCACCGAACAGTCCAAGGGCACCAAGGTCTTCGCCCTTTCCGGTAAGATCAAACGAGGCGGCCTCGTCGAGATCCCCATGGGCACCACGCTCCGAGACGTCATCTTCGACATCGGCGGCGGCATCAAGAACGACGTGCCCTTCAAAGCCGTCCAGCTGGGCGGTCCCTCCGGCGGATGTGTCCCGGCGGAGAAGCTCGACACCATCATCGACTACGCCGAGCTCGGCGCCACCGGTGCCATCATGGGTTCCGGCGGTATGGTCGTCATGGACGAGACCACCTGTATGGTCAACATGGCGAAGTTTTTCCTGGACTTCACCGCCAAGGAGAGCTGCGGTAAATGTATCCACTGCCGCCTCGGCACGAAGCGGATGCTCGAGATCCTCGACCGCATCGTCAAAGGCCAGGGCGAAGAGGGCGACATCGAGAAACTCGAAGAGCTGTGCTACGCTATCAAGGACGGCGCGCTCTGCGGTCTCGGTCAGACGGCCCCGAACCCGGTCCTCACCACCATCCGGTACTTCCGCGATGAGTTCGAAGCCCACATCGAAGGGCACCACTGCCCCGCCGGTGAATGCCGCGACCTCATCACCTACTCCATCAACAAAGACAAGTGTGTCGGCTGTTCGGCCTGCTCCCGCCAGTGCCCGGCGAATGCCATCACCGGCGTGGTCAAGAGCCCGTTCGAGATCGACCCCGACCTCTGCGTCAAGTGCGGCAACTGTAAGACCGCCTGTAAGTTCGGCGCAGTGGAAGTGCACTGAGAAAGGAGGCTGCAACTATGTCGATCAAATATACCATTGACGGTGTCGAAGTCATTGCCGAAGCCTCCGATACCATCCTCTCCTCGGCCCTGCGTGCAGGCGTCGAAATCCCGACCCTCTGCTTTGACAAGCGCACCGCCATCTACGGTGCCTGCGGCATCTGCCTCGTCGAGGTCGAAGGTGTCCCGAAACTCCTCCGCGCCTGTTCCGCGAAGCCCATGGAGGGCTATGTGGTCCACACGGACACCGATCGCGTCGTCCGCGCCCGCAAGACCGCCCTCGAGCTGCTCCTCTCGGACCACACCGGCGACTGCCGCGGTCCCTGCAAGCTGAACTGCCCCGCCATGACGGACTGCCAGAAGTACGTCCAGGAGATCAAGAACGGTCAGTTCAAGCAGGCGGTCGAGACCATCTACGAAGCCTTCCCCATCCCTGCCTCCATCGGCCGCGTCTGCCCGCATCCCTGTGAAGACGCCTGCCGCCGGCAGCTCGTGGAAGAGCCCATCTCCATCGCATTCCTGAAGGCCTTCGCCGCGGACAAAGTCCTGGCGGAAGACCCCTATGTCATTCCCGTCGAACCCGACACCGGCAAGAAAGTCGCCATCATCGGCGGCGGCCCCGCCGGCCTCACTGCCGCTTACTTCCTCAAGATGTACGGCCACGCCGTCACCATTTTCGACCAGCAGCCGAAGATGGGCGGTATGCTCCGCTACGGCATCCCTGAGTACCGTCTGCCGAAGGCAGTCCTGGACCAGGAGATCTCCATCATTGAGAACGCCGGCGTCGTCATGAAGAACAACGTGAAGCTCGGCAGAGACATCCAGTTCGACGACATCCGCAACGAATACGATGCAGTCCTTCTTGCCATCGGTGCCTGGACCTCCGTTCCCATGCGTGTCCCGGGCGAAGACCTCGAAGGCGTCGAAGGCGGCATCTACTTCCTCGAGAAGCTCGGCCTCGGCGAGAAGCCGCTCCTTGGCAAGAACGTCGCCGTCTGTGGCGGCGGTAACACCGCCATGGACTGCTGCCGTACCGCCGTCCGTCTGGGCGCCGAGAACGTTTACGTCGTCTATCGCCGCACCCGCAATGAAATGCCCGCGGCCGACATCGAGATCGAAGAGGCGGAAGAAGAAGGCGTCACCTTCAAGTTCCTCACGAACCCCGCGGAGATCTACGGCGACGAGAACGGCCACGTGGCCGGCATGAAGCTGCAGATCATGGAACTGGGCGAGCCCGATGCCTCCGGCAGACGCCGTCCGGTCCCGGTCGAAGGCGCCATTGAAGACATCAAGGTCGACAACGTGCTCATGGCCATCGGTCAGGTCGCAAAATGCGAAGGTATCGACGGCATCGAGCTCACGAAGAAGGGCACCATCGTCGCCGACGAAATGACCTTCCGCACGAACATCGACAACGTCTTCGCGGCAGGCGACGTCACCAACCGGGGCGCCGGCATCGCCATCGAAGCCATCGGCGAAGCCCAGAAGGCTGCCCTTTGCATCAACAACTACCTCGAAGGCGATGAAGTCCGGTACAAGAAGCCCTACTTCGTCGAGGACGAGAAGACCGAAGCCGACTTCGAAGACAAACCGAAGCAGGCCCGCGAGAAGATGCCCGGCCTCTCCCCCGAGGAACGCCGTGACAACTTCAAGCCCATCTACTTCGGCTTCACCGAAGAGCAGGCCATCAACGAAGCGTCCCGCTGCCTCGACTGCGGATGCCACGACTACTACGACTGCCGTCTCATCGAGTACGCGAACTGGTATGACGTCGAGCCGGAGAAGTTCCCCGGCGAAGTCCACGCCCGTCCCATCATCAAAGTGGCCGACCCCATCAGCCACAACCCGGACAAGTGTGTGCTCTGTGGCCTCTGCTACCGCACCTGCGACCAGGTCGTCGGCCAGACGTTCATCGGCCTCTACAACCGCGGATTCAGCACCATCGTCAACCCGATGGTCCCCGCCGACAAGGCTGCCACCTTCTGCGCCACCTGTCTCAAGTGCGTGGAGGTCTGCCCGACCGGCGCCATGAAGTCCGAGATCCCGGTCGTCCGCCGCGTCGAACGCTGATCACTTATCCATCAATTGCAAAAGAAGCTGCAGCACCTCGCTGCAGCTTTCTTTTATCCATCAATTCAAAAATCCGAATTTGTCGAGGCTTTTCAATGCTCAGCACTTCACATTCTTCCAGCTTGGAGCGCTGGGGCGATTTACCCCTCAATCCCAGCACCACTACCAAAGAAATCGGAGGCTTCGCCTCCTCTTTCAAGGGAACATCCGCCCTCGCAGCCGGCCGTCGGAGCGGCCTGGTGAGCTGCGGTGC
>ONFJ01000057.1 GCA_900317085.1 uncultured Eubacteriales bacterium
TCGCGCTTCGACTGGATGGTCGGCATGAAGGAACGGGGCCAGGTCGGCGTATATTTGATGAAGGGTCGTTTGAAGGGGATGCCGGACTCGTTGGCATAACCGACCGCGTGGGGCGTGCCGGAGTCCGGGACACCGGCGACCATGTCGGCGTCATCGGGGGTCAGGCCGTCGCGGCGGGCCATGTGCTCACCGCACTGGTACCGCATGGTCTCGACGGAGACACCCTCGTATTCGGAGGTCGGATAGCCGTAGTAGACCCACAGGAACGTGCAGATCTTCATTTTATTGCCGGGTTTCACCAGTACGGTGACGCCGTCCGGGGTCAGGACGTCGATCTCCCCGGGACCTACGGTCCGATAGTCTTTATAACCAAGGTTCAGGAATGCAAAGGATTCGGAGGTGGCGATGTACCCATCCTCCTTCTTACCGATGAAGATGGGGGTCCTTCCCCACTTGTCACGGGCGACATAGATGCCCTTCGGCGTCATGAGCATCAGGGACAGGGAGCCGTCGATGCGCTCCTGCGCGTAACGGATGCCGTCGATGAGGTTCTCCTGCTGATTGATGAGGGCCGCGACCAGCTCGGTGGCATTGATCATGCCGCCGCTCATCTCCATGAAGTGGGCACCGCTGTTCTTGACGATCTCATCGGCCAGTTCCGTGATGTTGTTGATCTTGCCGACGGTCGTGAGCGCGTAGGGACCGTGGTGAGAGCGGATCAGCAGCGGCTGGGGCTCGTAGTCCGAGATGACGCCGATGCCGAGATTGCCCCGCATCGAATTGACATCTTTTTCGAATTTCGTACGGAACGGCGAGTTCTCGATGTTGTGGATGGCGCGGTCAAAGCCCTTCTCGCCATACACGATCATACCGGCACGTCTCGTACCCAGATGTGAATGATAGTCTGTTCCGAAGAACAGGTCGAAGACACAGTCATTTTTCGTGGCGACGCCACAGAATCCTCCCATTGTTGATCAACCCCTTAATTCTTGACAAACGCTAGTTGAAACAAAAAAGCCGGCAACACATGCAGTCAGTCCTACAGAAGAACTGCGCGACGTCATTGCCGGATGTAGAGATTATATATATATCAAGTCGAAAAGTCAATGTGCATCTTTATCTTTTTCCAAAAAGCAATATAATAGAGTGAAGACAAAATCAGACAGGAGTAACCACTATGTCCAATCAAGTGAAAGAACGCAACGAGATCGAGGAACAGTACCGCTGGGACCTCTCGACGTTATATGCCTCCGATGAGGCCTTTGAAGAAGATTTTGCGAAGCTGGATGCGTGTATCGCCAAAGTAGCCGCCTTCCAGGGCAAACTCACCGATGCCGCCTCGCTGAAAGCCTGCTTCGAGGCCGACACCGAGCTCGACCTGCTCCTCTCGGACCTCTTCTGCTACGCGAACCTGCGCCGCTCCGAGGACACCCGCGCCGAGGACGCTCAGGCCCTGTACATGCGCATTTACGGCAAGTATGTCGAAGCCATGACGCTCACGTCCTTCGTCCGTCCGGAAGTCCTCGCCCTCCCCGAAGAGACCCTGCAGGCCATCCGGGACGACGAACAGATGGCGGACTACGCCTACACGATGGAACGCCTCCTGCGCTCCAAACCCCACACCCTGACCGCGGACCAGGAACAGCTCCTCGCGAGCTTCGGCGAAGTGTTCGCGGCGCCCTCCGAGATCGCCGACAACCTGATGGATGCCGACATGGTCTTCGAGAGCGCGAAAGACAAGGACGGAAACGAGCGGGAAGTCTCCACCTCGAGCTATATCGACCTTCAGATGTCCCCCGAACGCGTCCTGCGCGAGAACTCGTTCCACAGCTTCTACAAGAGCTGGAAACAGCACATCAACACGTTCGCGGCGAGCTACGGCGGCACGGTCAAAGGGCATGTGGCTGAGGCTGCGGCCCGTCATTACGAGTCCTCCCGCGCCATGAGCATGTCCCACGAGAACGTCCCGACCTCCGTCTATGACAGCCTCATCGAAGCGGTCCGGGACAACATGCCCACCATGTACCGCTATGTGGAATTCCGCAAAAAGATGCTCGGCCTCGACGACCTCCACTACTACGACGTCTATGCCCCGCTGGTCGCCGACCTCGAGGAAAAATACACCTATGAGGAAGCTCAGGAGATGATCCTGGAAGCCATCCAGCCCCTCGGCAAGGAGTATGGCGATGTAGTCCGCGGCGCTTTTAAAGACCGCTGGATCGACGTCTACCCGAACAAGGGCAAGAGCTCCGGCGCCTTCTCCTCCGGCACGTACCATTCGAACCCGTACATCCTCTGCAACTACACCGGCAGCCTCAACGAAGTGTCCACCATCATCCATGAGATGGGCCACTCCATGCACACGTGGAACTCGAACCACAACCAGCCGCCGCAGTATGCGGACTACACCATCTTCGTCGCGGAAGTGGCGTCGACGGTCAACGAGAACCTGCTCATCAACTACCTGCTCGAGCGCACCGACGAGCCGAAGGCCCGCATGGCACTCCTGAACCAGTACCTTGAGAACTTCAAGGGCACGGTCTACCGCCAGACCATGTTCGCGGAATTCGAGAAAGCCGCCCACGCCATGGCGGAAAACGGCGAGCCCCTCACCCCCGCCGCACTGAACGCGCTCTACGGCGGACTGGTCGAAGACTACTTCGGACCGGAGCTCACCATGGATGAAGAGGTCTCGTACGAATGGGCCCGCATCCCCCACTTCTACCGTCCCTTCTACGTCTACAAATACGCCACCAGCTACTCCGCCGCCGTCGCCCTCTCCGAGGCCATCCTCAAAGAGGCCCGCGAAGTCGGCACCGAAGCCGCGCTGGCAGACCCCGACTCCGCCGTCCGGAAGTACCTCAAGTTCCTCACCCTCGGCGGCAGCATGGACCCCCTCGACGAACTCAAGGTCGCCGGCGTCGACCTCTCGACCCCGGAACCCGTACAGGCTGCGCTCGTCAAGTTCAACGAAGTCCTCACCGAAGCCGAAGAACTCGCCGAGAAGTTATAAACCGGGTTCCGGTTTCTTTGATCGGTTCCGTCGAAAAGGTCCGCCGAGGCTTGCCAAGCCATACCACCGCGCGCTCATAAAACATTGCGCCGCTCCCCCCTGCGCCTCGGCGAACAGCTTTTCTCCTCCCCTCGCTTCGTTTTGCAAGGTGGAAACCGGAACCCTCTCCAAGCACAGAGAAAGCCCCTCTTTCGAGGGGCTTTTTGTTATAATTACGCATTTTTTCGTGGGAAAAGTTTGTCGAAGCAAGAATTGAGCTTTGCGGGGTGCGCCGCAGGCGCTATTGATTCTCAGAAACAGCCTCCGCAACGCGACCTTCGCCGCGAGACAAAGCTTTTCCAGAAAAAATGCCAAACCATATCAATTAACGAGAGTCTTTCCATCTGTACCGATGACGATCGTGCCGAGTTCGTCGGTGCGGTAGACGCGGGCGTTAACGTCCTTGAAGTTCGTCAGCGTCGACTCGTGGGGGTGGCCGAACTCGTTGTCCTTGCCGCAGCTGATGATGCCGTACTTCGGCTTGACCATGGCGAGGAAGCGGCGGGAGCTCGACGTATGCGAGCCGTGGTGGCCGGCCACATAGATCGTGGACTGCGCCGAAATGCCGGACGCCTTGCCTTCGTCGGAGTTCAGCCAGTCGATGACGTCCATCTCCTCATAATATTCGCCGTCGCCGGTGATGAGGAGCGATACATCGCCATAGGTGATTTTGATGAAGATAGAGCGGTTGTTGAGGTCATCCTGGTACTGGTTCTCCTTGCCGCCGATGGGACCCATGATCTCGACTGTGATCGTCTTGTCCGACTTCTTTCCGTCGAAGGTCAGGCGCATGCCGGGTTTCGCGGTGACGATCTTCGCGCCGGCGCTGCGGATGGAGCCGAGGATGACGCGGTAGAGTGCCGTGTCGTCTCCGAGGTGGTCCTGGTCGACGATGGGCAGCATGACGTTTTTGATGCTGAGGTTCGTCTTCGCCAGTTCCGGGAAACTGCCGACGTGGTCGGAGTGCGGATGGGTCAGGACCACATAGTCGAGTTTCCGGGTGCCGAGGCGCTTCAATTCGTCCTGGATGACGCCGTCGTTCCCCTGCTCACCGGTGTCCACGAGCATCGTGAAGACCGGGTCCTTACAGTGGATGAGCGTGGCAGACCCCTGCCCCACATCGAGGAAACTCATGGTGAAGGGCTGGTCGTAGACCTCCCCTTTCTCGATCTCCTCGGCCATGCCGAAGAACTCGTAGACGTCGTTCCAGTCCGGAAGGTTCTCATCGATCTTCTGCCCGAAGGTAAAGAGCGCTGAGAGGCCCAGCAGCACAAGTGCCACAAAACCGGCAAGTGATTTTCGAAGCATAACAACCACCAACAATAAAAAAAGCAAAATGACGTCGGAAAAGCTTTCCGCAGCAAGAATTGAGCTTTGCGGGGTACGCCGAAGGCGTTATTGATTCCCCCGTACAGCCACCGCAACGCGACCTTCGCAGCAAGGAAAGCCTTTTCCAGTCATTTTGCCAACCATATTAATCGTCCAAACCGAGCTCAATGGCGGCGGCTGTGCCGTCGTCCGCGTCGCCGGACATGGCGTTGCGTTCGAGCCACTGCTGCTTCGTGATCAGCACGGCTCTGGGCT
Source organism: uncultured Eubacteriales bacterium (assembly GCA_900317085.1). Lineage (GTDB taxonomy): Bacteria > Bacillota > Clostridia > Oscillospirales > Acutalibacteraceae > RUG420. Next base: position 4,637 of record ONFJ01000057.1, read on the forward strand.
TGGAGCCCTGGTACTCGCCGATGATGCCGTGTTCTTCCAGCTCATCGATGATGCGGCCGGCGCGGGCATAGCCGACGCCCAGTTTCCGCTGGAGCATGGAGGTCGAGGCCTGACCGGCTTCGAGGACCACCTGGATGGCCTGTTCGAAGAGGTCGTCGGAGCTGTCTCCGCCGCCGGACGGGGCATTGACACCGCCGCCCTTCTGGTTGGCGTTCTCCGTGGCGGCGGCAGCGGCTTCGATGTCCTTGATGATGGACTCATCGTACTCGGACTCTTCCTGGCTCTTGATGAACGTGACGACGTTCTCGATCTCCTTGTCGCTGGAGAAGCAGCCCTGGATACGGGTGGGCTTCGAGACGCCGACGGGGTTGAAGAGCAGGTCGCCGTTACCGAGGAGTTTCTCGGCGCCGGTCATGTCCAGGATGGTCCTGGAGTCGACCGCGGAAGCGACGTACAGGGACAGACGGCTCGGGATGTTGGCTTTGATGAGGCCGGTGATGACGTCGACCGACGGACGCTGGGTCGCGATGACCATATGCATACCGGCGGCACGGGCCATCTGAGCGAGACGACAGATGGAGTCTTCGACTTCTTTCGGGGTCGCCATCATGAGGTCGGCGAGCTCATCGATGAAGATGACGATCTGCGGCATGACCTCCATGTCGGGGTCGCCGGCGGCCATCTGATTGTAGCCCTTGATGTCTCTGACGCCGGTGTCGGAGAACTTCTGATAACGGTTCAGCATCTCCCGGACGGCCCACTGCAGGGAGCCGGCGGCCTTGGCCGGTTCGGTGACGACCGGGACCAGCAGGTGCGGGATGCCGTTGTACTTCGAGAATTCGACCTTCTTCGGGTCGATCATGACGAGTTTGACCTCTTCCGGTGTCGCGTTGTAGAGGATACTCAGGATCATCGCGTTGACGCAGACGGACTTACCGGAACCGGTCGTACCGGCGATGAGCAGATGAGGCATCTTGGCGATGTCCATCGTGCAGATCTTACCGGATATATCTTTGCCGAGGGCGACACTGAGCTTGCTCTTCTGGGCGCCCTTCTTGTATTCGGGAGACTCGATGACTTCCCGCAGGTTGACCGCGTCGCGGTCCTTGTTCGGGACTTCGATACCGACAGCCGTCTTGCCCGGAATGGGTGCGATCCGGACACCGGACGCTGCAAGGTTCAGCGCAATGTCATCGGCGAGGCCGGTGATTTTCGACAGCTTGACGCCGGCGGCGGGAGCCAGTTCATACCGCGTGACCGAGGGGCCGCGGGCGATGTCGACGAGCGTCGTCCTGACGCCGAAGCTCTGGAGGACTTCGATGAGTTTTTCCGCGTTGTCTCTGAGCTCTGCTTCCGAACCGCCACCGAGGCTGAGCTTCGGCGGGTTCAGGCAGTCGAGCGGAGGCAGCTGATATTTCTTCTTGGGCTTGTCGGCATCGCCGGCAGCCTTTTCCATTTCGTCCATCTGGGCGCGGGCCGCTTCGACGTCGAATTTCTCTTCGACGATGGGCTCGGACTTCGGACGGGTCTGTTTCGGTTTGTTGTTCGCGGCCTTCTTGACGATCTCATCGAGGGAATCGCCGGTCGCGACACCGTTGTCGTCATAGGCAGGGGCAGCGTCTTTGGCAGCTTTGGCCGCGGCGGCTGCGGCAGCAGCACTGGTGGCGGCACCGGCAAGTTCCGCTTCCATCGGAGCCTTCTTGCGTCCCCGGTTCTTCTGGAACGACATCTCTTCGGAGGCGGGTTCGGCCTCTTCCGCGGCTCTCGCGCGTCTGCGACGTTTGGGCGATGGACCGAGGTCGACGTCCGGGTTGAAGCTTTCTCTCCGGGCCTGTTTCTCAGCCTGTTCCTCTGCTCGAAGAGCGCGGCGCTCTTCACGGGCGGCCTGCAGTTCTTCGAAGCTCTCCTTCGTCGCGGTCCGGGCCTTCTCGGCCGGGTCGACGATGTAGTGGTACAGGCGGACCAGCGTGGTGCCGGACAGCAGCATCAGTGTAACAAAGGCGAGCAGGATGAGGGTCAGGCCCGCCGGAAGTTTGTTGATGAAGAGTCTCAGCAGAGGAGCACCCAGGATGGCACCGATGGCGCCGCCGCTGAGGCCGTCCTGACCGAGCTGATAAGCTCCGGCAATGCCGCTGCCGATGGAACTCGGTGCGCCGTCACCGGCAAAGACGTAGATCGCCGCACAGAGGAACCAGATGAACAGCATGGCCAGCACGATCTTCGGCTGGAGGTTGTCGGTGTCCCGGTCCATGGAGATGAGGATGGCCACCGCGATCAAAAAGAACGGGATGACATAGGCCATGACCCCGAACAGTCCGAAGAAGACGTTCTGCAGGACCAGCCAGACCCCGCCTCCTTTGAGGAACGCGAGGAACGCCAGGAAGAGGGCGACGGCGAACAGGATGATGGCGCCCATCTGCTTGTTGTTCGAAGCTTTCTGAGCGCTCTTCGCCGCTTTGGAATTCCGCTGCGCCGTCTTTTTGGCAGAACCGGAACGGGACCCGCCGCTTTTCGCGCCGGATCTCGAATTGGTCGTTTTTCTGTTGGAACTTCCCTTCTGGGATGTCGCCATTTGTTTCACCTCGTAGAATTACAGAATACCCAGTTTCTCGAGCGTGGCCAGCGTGATGACCACCGCGGAGAGGATGAGGCAGTAGTAGCCGAAGAACTGGAATTTATCTTTGTTGACGAGCCACTCAAGGAGTTTGATGGCAGCGACACCGACCACAGCGGAAACGACGATACCCACGAGGATGGGACCGATGTCGAGGGCCAGAGCGCCGCCTTCGAGGGTGTCTTTGATTTCAAGGACAGCCGCTGCCAGAACAGCAGGCGTGCCGAGGACGAAGGAGTATTCGACCATGTAGTCTTTGTCGACTCCGCGGAGCATACCGGTGGAGATGGTGGAACCGGACCGGGAGATGCCGGGGAACGCGGCAGCAGCGAGCTGTGCCACACCGACCCACCAGGCGTCCTTGCCTTCGACCATAGGCCGGATGTTCTTTTTCGTGCGCGATGCACGGGATCCGGTAAACAGCAAAATAGCTGTGATGAGGAAGCAGAAACCTTCCACTAAGATGTCCGTGTCATTCGCCAGACCTTCGACGAGGTCCTTGAGGTTCTGTCCTCCCCCGACGGGGATGAACAGGAACAGCAGCGGGATGCAGGAAATGAACATCATGTAGAGCATGTGACGGTCGTCCGAGACATGCTTCGTGTCGAGTTTGCGGGTAAAGAACTCACCGATCGTCTTGCCGATCTCTTTGATGAGTTTCCAGAAGGTCTTGTAATAGACCGCGATGACAGCGACCAGAGTGCCGATGTGCAGGAAGACAGTCAGCTGCAGGGAACCTTCTCCGGAAAGTCCCATGAAGTGCTGGAACACGGAGAGGTGGCCGGAACTGGAGACCGGCAGAAATTCGGTAGCTCCCTGTACGATGCCGAGGATGATCGCTTTGAGATATTCCATCATGACAGAATGTGGCTCCTTTTAATTTAATACATTTTCGGCTCATTATATCAAAATGTAGGCGCTACTTCAAGGTATACCACAACCTGTGCCCCACTTTAGGTCTATTTCAGATACATTTCAATTATTACATTGACATACTCTTAACAGATTACTATAATATGATTGTTAAAAAATTAAACAAGTCGAAAGGAAACACAGTCCCATGGGCAAATATGACACCTATGTAGAACAGTGCACCGCGCACTTCAAGGCGCTCCTCGAGGAACAGCTCGAGAGAGAAGACAGAATGGAAGCAGACGACGAGAAGAAAGACTTCGCAAATCTCGACCACATCGTCATCGGCTTCTGCGGCGGCGACGGCATCGGCCCGGTCATCACAGCTGAGTCCAGACGTCTGGTCGAATTCCTGCTGAAGGACGACATCGCTTCCGGCAAAGTCGAACTCAAAGATATCGACGGCCTCACTATCGAGAACCGTCTCGCAGTCGGAAAAGCCATCCCGGACGACGTCCTTGCTGAGCTCAAGACCTGCGACGTCATCATGAAGGGCCCGACCACCACCCCCACCGGCGGTACCATGGAGAGCGCGAACGTCGCCATGCGTCGTGAGCTCGACCTCTATGCGAACGTCCGCCCAACCAAAGTTCCCTCGGAGGACATCGACTGGATCTTCTTCCGTGAGAACACCGAAGGCGAATACGTCCTCGGTTCCAAAGGCGTGGAAGTCCCCGACAAACTCGCCTTCGACTTCAAAGTCACCACCAAAGCCGGCACTGAGCGCATCTGCCGTGCCGCTTTCGAGTACGCCAAGAACAACGGCAAAGACTATGTGGCCATCGTCACGAAGGCCAACATCATGAAAAAGACCGACGGCAACTTCACGAAGATCGCCCACGAGGTCGCGAAGGACTATCCGGACATCAAGGCGGAAGACTGGTTCATCGACATCATGACGGCGAACCTCGTCAACCCGGCCAGACGTTCCCAGTTCCAGGTCTTTGTCATGCCGAACCTTTACGGCGACATCATCACCGACGAAGCAGCCCAGATCCAGGGCGGCGTCGGCACCGCCGGTTCCGGCAACCTTGGCGACAAGTACTGCATGTTCGAGGCCATCCACGGTTCTGCTCCCCGCATGATCGAAGAAGGCCGCGGCAAGTACGCGAACCCCTGCAGCATGTTCAAAGCCTCTGAAATGATGCTCCGTCACATCGGCTACATCGAAAAGGCTGACAAGCTCGCAAAAGCTCTCGAGATCTGCAACGATACCGAGCGCAAATATGTCATCACCGGTCGTGACGGTGGTGCCACCTGCGAAGAGTTCGGCAACTATGTCATGGAGACCGTCTCTTCCCTCTAAACCCCTGTAACAAATTGGCGCTGCTTCTAAATCAAAAAAGGAGAACAACGTTATGGGATCCAAGTATGTATCCAGTTCCGTCATCAAACGCCTTCCCCGCTATTACCGCTTCCTCGGCTACCTCATGGAGGACGGCATGGTCCGCATCTCCTCGAGAGAGCTTGCGGAGCGCATGGGCCTTTCCGCTTCCCAGATCCGTCAGGACCTCAACAACTTCGGCGGCTTCGGTCAGCAGGGCTACGGCTACAACATCGAAAGCCTCTACAGGGAGATCGGTAAGATCCTCGGCGTAGACAGCGGCTTCAAGACCATCCTTGTCGGTGCCGGCAACCTCGGCCACACGATCGCTCTGCAGATCGAGTACGAGAAGCGCGGCTTCGACCTCATCGCCATCTTCGACAAGAAGGAAAGCCTTTCCGGTCAGATGATCAACGGCATCCCGATCCGTTCCTCGAACGACATCGGGGACTTCTGCAAGGACAACGACGTCAAGGTCGCCATCCTCTGCGTGCCCTATGAAGCGGCGAAAGAGCTCGTCCCGACCCTGGTCAGCAGCGGCGTGGTCGGTTTCTGGAACTTCTCTCACTACAACATCAGCGAGGACTATCCGCAGGTCTCTGTGGAAAACGTCCACCTCAACGACAGCCTGATGACTCTTTGCTATCAGGTCCTGCACGAAAATAACTGACCGGAAGGGTGTCTCAAATGAAACAGATCTTAGATTA
>ONFJ01000129.1 GCA_900317085.1 uncultured Eubacteriales bacterium
GCAGAGTTCTTTGATGGTGATCTGCGGGAAGGGCTTTTCCTGCATCAGTTCGATCAGCGCTGTCTTGAGCAGCAGTTTTGTCATAGTGACCCGGCGGGACTCTTTCTGTTCCATAAAAATACCTCATCAAATCGGCGTGAGCCGTTACTCGTTCAACATTTTTGCAGAATGTGTTGACAACGCAACTTTTTGAAATCATCTGCTGATTGTGAAATCAACACTGTGTCGAATATGATGATAGCAGAAGCAATAAACGATTTCAAGGAGGTAACTCAAATGAATGTATTTATGATCGGCGGAACCGGCCTGCTCGGTTCTCAGGCTGCCAAAGAACTCATCGAACGTGGCCACGAGGTGACGTCCATCGCCCTTCCTCCTCTCCCGGAGGGGGCAGTCCTTCCGCCGGAGATGAAGATCGAGTACGTGATCACCTTAAAGGCATGGACGGTTTCGTCTTTGCTGCCGGTGTCGATGAGCGTGTCGAAGGCCCGGCACCCATCTACGACCTTTACAAGAAATACAACATCGACCCGGTGAGAAGACTTCTTACCATCGCGAAAGAATGTGGCGTCAAGCATGCTGTTATTCTGGGCTCCTATTTCAGCTTCGCGGACAAGATCTGGCCGCAACTGGAACTTGCCAAGAACCATCCTTACATCCGCTCCCGCAGAGATCAGGAAGATGTCGCGATGAGCTTCGCCGATGAAAACTTCGATGTCGCAGTCCTCGAACTTCCGTACATCTTCGGTACACAGCCCGGACGCAAGCCGGTCTGGGTCTTCCTGGTCGAAAACATCCGTGGTATGAAAGGTGCGACCATGTGGCCGAAGGGCGGTTCTACCATGGTCACCGTCAAACAGGTCGGGCAAGCTATCGCCGGCGCTCTCGAACGCAACAGAGGCGGGTTCTGCTATCCGATCGGTTATTACAATTACAGCTGGAAACAGCTTCTGAAAGTTTGCCACAAGACGATGGGTGTTCCGAACAAGAAAATCATCACGATCCCCGACTGGATGTACGCACTTGGCGGTCTCCAGATCATGCAGGACTACAAAAAACGTGGGATCCAGGGCGGCCTTCATATGGTCAAGTTCGCAAAGATCCAGTGCAACTGGCTCTACATCGACAAGTCGCTCGGCTGTGACTTCCTTGGGGTAGAACCGGATGACATCGACGCGGCCATTGCGGATTCTGTTCAGCTCTGCATTGACATCCTCGACAACAAGGCCGGTAACATCGTGGCGATGAAGGGTGAATGATATGTTACGTGTATTTATGACCGGCGCCGCCGGCGGAATGGGTCAGGAGAGCTTCAAACAGATGCTCCCGGATCTTGGTAAAAACTACGAACTGCTCATCCTGGTACGCGACAGCGAAAAGAACCATGCTCTGTTTGATGAGTATGCCCACCAGACGGGTCTGACGGTTCGACCCGGAATATCATTGAGTCCGTTCACGAATTGGGAAAAGCGGACACTTACAAGTTTGTTTACATCGGTACCGTCGCTGAGACCGGCGACCGCATGCCTCCGATCCACTGGGGCAGAGTCGGTGACCCGATCAAGCCCTCGATGTTCGACTACTATGCGGTCTCCAAAGTTGCCTCCGAACGCTATGTCATCGAAAGCGGCCTCAAGTACTGGGTCAGCTTGCGGCAGACCGGTATCATCGGCCCCGCCATGGCGAAGATCGATGACCCGATCCAGTTCCACAACTGCCTCTACAACGTGCTCGAATATGTCTCCGACCTTTGGACGATTCGTTCTGGGGCCACATCTACAACATCGGTGGCGGTGAAAGCTGCCGTGTGAGTACCCGGCAGATGTATGAGATGATGTACAGCGAGATGGGCTTCACCACGCTGGACACACTCATCAATCCAAAAGACTATGCGACACGGAACTTCCACGGGCACTACTATGAGGACTCCGACAAGCTGGAGGAATTCCTGCATTTCCGCAAGGACAGCATGCAGTGGTATGTCGACGCGTTCCTCGAGCAGGTCGGTCCGGCACTCGGTTTTGCAAAGGTCGTCAACAAACTTCCCGGTGGACAGAAGCTCATGGGTGCCATTATCCAGTCGACCTTCAAAAAGAACCTGAATGCGGAGCATGGCCCGAGATACTGGATCAAGCATCATCAAAAAGACCATATCGAGGCCTACTGGGGCAGCAAGAAAGCCTGGAAGAAACTGCCGAAGAAGTTCAGCGATATGGAAGAATTCACCGACTGGGACACCGTCATCCATCTCGACCACGGTTATGATGAGTCCAAACCCGAGAGTGAGCTGACCCTGAAGGACATGAAGGGCGCCGCCGAATTCCGGGGAGGCAAATGCCTGTCGAAGAAGATGACGACCGGCGACTGGACGACTCCGTTAGAGTTCCAGTGTGCGTTCGGTCATAAGTTCCATGCGAGCCCGCGGCTCGTGCTGGAGGGTGGCCACTGGTGTGACGAATGCGAGCGCAAGAGCTGGAACTACGGTCAGCGCGCCAAAGTCGACCCGTTCTTCGCCCAGGTCTGGACCCCGCTCCATGAACCGGACGAACTTCGTGAATACCCGAAAGAAGTCAGCGAACTGGATGTAAAATAAAAACATAACAAAAAGCGGCTTCCTCAGTTCGAGGAAGCCGTTTTGTTGATGTTCAGGTTCAGTAAGACGATGGCGCCGATGACGAGCGCGATGCCGAGGTAGCCATAGAGGTCCGACAGTTCGTGGAAGAACAGAGCACCGAGGACCGTGGCGGTGACGGGCTCGATGGAGGCCATGATGGAGGCTCGACCGGGGGTCGACCGCATGAGGCCGTTCGTGTAGAGGAGGTACGGCAGCAGTGAGACCATGAAGGCCATGAGGCAAAGCATGCCGGCAAACTTCAGGGGCGATGCACTGCCCGCCGCGATGATCTCCGCCGGGTGGGCGAAGGGCAGCGAACTGAGGCCCGCGAAGATGAATGCGTAGGTGGGGGGCGTCAGCGGGTCGTAGCCCCGGTTCAGTGCCAGCTGGCTGAAGATGCTGTACAGCGCGTAGCCGAGGGCGGACAGGAGTCCGGTGACGATGGCCCGGAAGGGGAGCGGGACCGCGTTCCCGATGAATCCGGAGACGAAGAAACAGCCGGCGAATGCCATGAGGCAGGCG
>ONFJ01000079.1 GCA_900317085.1 uncultured Eubacteriales bacterium
GAGTTTGTAGTCGACTTTTGCTTTGTAGTTGCCGTACATTTCGAGATATTTCTCGTCGACGCCGGCACGCTCCGCGATGACGCGGATGTTTTCCATTTCGCATTCCTGGGCGATCTGGATATCAGTCTTGAATTCAGCCATGGGATTGTTCCTCCTTGAAATTGGAATTACTTAATTATTATATCTGAGCGTTTGTAAAACACAAACTATAAATACCGATATTTTGTAGGGTAGTCAGCCGGCGTTGGTCTGAGCACCGTCGGTGACGACGACCGGGACCGGGACCGGAGCTTCCTGCGGACCGTGGGCGAACCACAGGAGAGCGCCGAAGCTGCAGCCGCCGATGATGTTGCCGAGGGTGACGGGCAGCAGGTTGTGGACGAGGAAGTTGCCCCAGGTGAGGCCTGACAGGTCGAGGCCCGCGGCGGCAGCGGCGTCCACGTAGGCCGGGATGTTCGTTGCGAAGAGTCCGGCGGAGATGTAGTACATGTTCGCCACCGAGTGCTCGAAGCCGGCGATGACGAAGAACGCGATGGGAAGGTACGCGCCGATGGCACGGCCGATGGTGTTTTTGCTCATGAGGCTCATCGCCACCGCAATGCACACAAGGACGTTGCACAGGATGCCGAGGACGACCGCGTTGCCGAAGGTCAGAGCACACTTCCCTGCCGCCACTTTCATGGTGTAGACGGCCACACCGTTGTTGTTCAGGTTCATGGGGCCGCTGTAGGCACAGGCCATGGCCAGCAGCAGCGAGCCGATGAAGTTGCCGAGGTAGACGTAGAACCAGTTGCGGAGCATGCCGAGCCAGTTCACTTTCTTCTCCAGGACCGAGATGGTGATGAGGCAGTTGCCGGTGAAGAGTTCGGCGCCGGTCAGGATGACCATGATGAGGCCGAACGGGAACAGCAGGCCGGAGACGATCTTCGCGACCGAGGGGTTCGTGAGGGCATGGCCGGCGGTGTTCGTGACCGCCGCGCCCATGCCGATGAGGAAGCCGGCCAAAACGCCAAGGACCAGGAGCTTCGTAGCAGGGGACTTTGCTTTCTTCTGCCCGATGAGGGCATACGAGGTGACAAACTCAGAGGGTGTCTGCATGTTCTGAGCCTCCTTTAGAGATTGCGAAAAAGATTCGGGCCTGCCCTCTCCTCCCTGGTTTGCAGGTACTGATTTTCCCCGCGGGAGGAGTGGAACGCCCAACATTTGCTATACATACCTTATCAAACTATAGTCAAGAAAACAGTTGAGAAAATTTACCATTCTTTGTACTAAACTTTTGGTACTTTGCGAAACGGTATGCGCGCACTTCCAGATGTCGGTGCTATTTTAAATGTTTTTGTAAAGCGGGACTATCCGCATTCCTGACCTTTTTCCCGAGTCGATTCCGACAAAATGTAGGGGCGTTTTCCGATGGTGGACAAATCGCCCTCCGGTGGGTACAATAGGGAAAAGCAAGAAAAGAGCTGGGGCGATGAACGCCCGGGAGTTATGATCATGACAAAAGCAGATAAATATCTCGTAGAAGATATCAAGAATATTTTAGAGAACGGGTTCCAGGATGTGGACCCGCGGCCGAAGTATGAGGACGGGACGCCCGCTCACACCATTTCGGTCAACCACGTCATGCGCAAGTATGACCTCTCGAAGGGTGAGTTCCCCATCTGCACGCTCCGGCCCCAGGCCTGGAAGACGGGTGTTCGGGAGATTTTCACCATTTACCAGAAGCCGACGAACGACCTCGCCGAGATGAGAGAGATGGGCGTCACCTGGTGGGACCCCTGGGACATCGGGGACGGTACCATCGGCCAGCGATACGGCGCCACCGTCAAGCGGTACGACCTCATCCACAAGATCATCGAGGACATCGAGAAGAATCCTTACGGCAGACGGAAGGTCATGAGCCTCTGGCAGGAGACCGACCTTGCCGAGACTCCGGGCCTCGCGCCCTGTGCGTTCCTCACCATGTGGAACGTCCGTGGTGAGTTCCTCGACATGTCCATGGTCCAGCGCAGCGGCGATATGCTGACGGCATCCGGTGCCGGCGGCATCAATGAGATCCAGTACGCGGCGCTCCTGGTTACAAGCCCGGCGTGTTCACCCACTTCGTGGCGAACGAACAGATTTACGACCGTCACATCGACAACGCCCACGAGATGCTCCGCCGTGCGGAAGTCGCGGAGCAGAACGACGACGGCAAATCGCCGAACCTGCTGCTCCACGCCGCACCCGGCTGTGCCTTCGAGGACATCACCCTCGACGACTTCGAACTCGTCGACTACGAGGCTCAGAAACCTCAGCTGAAGTTCGAACTCGGCATTTGAACAAAGAAAAAAGACCCTGTTGCAGGAAGTCCTGCAGCAGGGTCTTTTTATTTATTCTGTGTCAGGCTTGGATGGGTTTACTTCAACCAGTTCTTTTCGACGATCACACAGTCATAGCCGTGGATCTTCAGTTTGTCACCAATGTGAAGTTTATCCTTCTTGGCATAGATGTAGCCGTTGTTGACATCTTTCACATAGGAATAGACGAGTTTTGCGACGCGGCCGATCTCCTCTTCTTCCCCGTCGATATAGACCGGTTCTCCGGGTCCGCCGTACTGCATCGCCCGAATATAGGGGTCGTCGTCCAGGGCTTCAAAGCCGATCATTTCATAGGAAGGGCCTTCGTCGGCAATCTTTTTCAAAGCTGCTTTTCCGACAAAGTCTTTTTCCCAGTTGATGCGATTCCCAAGGTCGACTTCAAAAGGATTGCGCCATTTGAGGTCTCGCATGTAGTAGAACCCGGCCTCGGTCGGGAGCGTCCAGGCCATGACCTGGAAGTCAGTGACCTGACGGCCGCCGGCCTGTTCACAGGCTTTCCGGATGAGGTCTTCGATGTCGTCGGTATTCTCTTCTTCGACGTAGACTTCAAAGCCCCATTTCTCTCCGGTAAAACCGGTACGGTTGATTATAACGGGGATGTCGTTGATCTCATTCTCAGCATGGGTGAAGAACTTGAGGTCTTCGATGGAGTCTTTGACCAGGCTCTCGATGACTTCTTTGGACTTCGGGCCCTGGACACTGAACATGTGCCATTCGTCCGTGATGTCGCACCAGTCGACATCGTAATCGCCCTGATGGTCATAGAACCAGTCGTCCATCGGCATGCTGAACAGAGTTGAGACCCAGAACTTCTCGTCTTCACGGCGCATGACGACCACGTCGTCGATGATCTCCGCTTTATCGTTGAGCATGACTGTATAACGGTCTTTTCCGGGAACCAGAGTCGCGATGTTGTTCAGAAGCACGTAGTCGAGGAACGCTTCCGCGTCAGGACCGGTGACTTCCATGATCTGATGAGTGAACAGGTACCAGCCGACCGTTTCCCGGACTGCCATGTGCTCTGCCCGCTTCATATCGTCATATTTAAAGATGTTTTTATACATGGTTGTATCCTCCTTCCCGGCTTACTGGAACTTATCGATCTTTTTGGCGATCTTGATACGCATCTTTCCTTCGGGAGAATCCTCTTCCCAGACCATCCACTGAGCATCGACCAGCGTCTTTACGGCACCTTTCCAAAGCCAGAAATGACAATCCGGAAGGGTCTTTGCGCTGACCAGCTGGAGGCCTTTGCGGTCGATGACATAGATGACTTCGTTCTCGTTGAACGCTTCCACTTCGTAAGGGCAAAATACGGACTGCAGTTGCAGTTCGATCAGTCCGCCAAGGATACGGCCGTCTTTTCCGATGCTGTTTGGCACACCGAGGTAGTCCCGGCAGGCCTGGATCGAGTAGTGCTCTCCAAACATCGCTTTTCCGGCACCTTCACAGCACAGACTCACAACATGGTAGGCGAACTCTCTGGAGAAGAGTCCTTTTTCGATCCCGGCTTCGATTGCCGGAAGCAGATAAAGGGAACCGGCGGTCGACATCTTGACCATATTGACGGCTGCCGACTCATCGACAGAGCAGGTACCGTTGATGAACTTGTAGTCGCACTCCTCACGGAACACCATCGGCTCATCGCAGCAGTCTTCTTCTACGGTATATTTGATCTGATCCGCCGTGGCGATCGGGCCGAATGCTTCCCAGAGTTTCCGTTCCGGCATCGGGTATTTTTCGCGGCTCTCCGCAACGATCCGGCAATGCCGGTCGCCGGCGCCTCTGGCCTCGACCATCGCATAGTCCATGGTCGGCCCCGGACGGCGGCGGGTCGCAGCACCGTTGGCCTGTCCCTGCAACGACCGGGTCGTCGCACGGCAAAGTTCCGTCCCGCAGATGTCCCACGGGCAGGCATCCAGTTCCTTTTCTGCACGGTACGTACCGAAGTCCTGGACGCGACCGCACATCAGGAGGCAGTCGTCCCCTTCATCGCCCACCAGAGCACCGGTAAACTGACCACACATAAAGGGGTGCATGTTCAGCTGATAGTCTCTCGTCAGACCGTACATGATCGATTTCTCATACTGCCAGTCCATGACGGTTTTGCACATGAGTTCCGTTCGTTCTTCGTAGTCCGGGATCAGGATCCGGTAGGCCTGCATGATAGCTGTCGAGAGGACTGCTTCAAAACGGTTCGCGTAGTGCATGGCTTCTTTATAGCCGATCAGTTTTTCCCAGGGGGTCTTGATGGCATAATACTGATTCAATCCAGAGTTTTCTCCGCTGTTTTGCGGGAGTCTCTGATCGATTTTTTTACTCATGGATGATCCTCCTCTCAGTCTTCCGGATATTGCATGATCTCCGGCTGGAACCGGACGATGTTATGGGACATGCCGCCATCGGCAACGACCAGTTCACCGGTCATGCCGTCCGATACAGCGGTACACAGCGTGTATGCGACGATGGCAACGGTATCGACCGGAGACGGGCCGTCCGTCTGCCAGATGCCGATCTCATCATACATCTCTTCCTCCTGCTCTTCGGTCAGGTTTCCGGCACACATGTTCTGGGTCGCGCCCGGAGTCGACATACCTCCCGGGGCCACCCCGTTGACCATGATGTTGAACCGTTTCAACTCTTTCGCCGCTTCGACGATCAGCGCATTGACCGCACCTTTGGACGCCGCGTAATGCGGATATCCGCCAAAGACCGGATACGGAAGCCAGGGAACATTCGAAGAGATTGCCGTGATCTTCCCTGCGATCTCGTGGTCGATCATATATTTGCTGATGTGTTTGATACAAAGGAAGAGTCCGACGACATTGACATCGAGCACTCTCGCGAAGTCCTCTCTGGCCATATCGTAAATATGAGCATAGTTCCAGACGCCGACGGAGTTGACAAAGAAGTCGATCGTCCCGAACGTCTCATCGGTGAAAGCGACAAGGTTTTTGACATCCTCCTCATCAGCAACATTGGTCTTGCAGAAGCGGACCCGGTCCTCTCCAAATCCCGCTTTTTCGAACAGGGGTATTGCCGCGTCCCGCTCCACTTCCGAATAGGAAGCGACCACCAGGTTCGCACCTCCCTGAAGCAGGCGAAGCGAAATGTTGAAGCCGAGACCGGAAGTACCTCCGGTCACGATACCGACCTTCCCCTTTACAAATAACATGTCTTCCATCGGACGCGCCGCGTCCAGATAACCTTCCATCATATGCCGCGATGCAGCAGCGGGATCGAATGCCATACTGATAATCTCCTTTCGCACGATCATTTGGGCGATGAGCCCTTTGTTCAAGGCTATTATAGGGGTGCATTGCCCGGAAAGAAATGCGACAAGAGAAGAAGTCTTCCGCCGCTCAGCACTACAATTTGACGGTTTCAAATGTATTTCGATATAATAGGGCTGAAAGGGCGTGGTTACTTCATGAAACTGAATGCATCGATCATTCACCAGGAATTGTCTTCCTCGTTTTCCGTCGAAATGACGGGTAGTGGGCGTTCCGACCTGCACCTTGGTCCGCCTCAGCTCTATACCGGCGGGGAAATCGAATTTCAAAACGACCATCTCTATGTCATGGCGGCTTCGGCTCTCCCGCAGCGGCCGAAGTTTCCCAAAGATGCCGTTCTGGTCTGTGTCGGGAACTCCATGCGGCTGAATCACTATAAAGAAAGCGGTACGGTGCTCTGTGTGCTGGACCCGGTCGAGCTCCTCACCGTGTTCGTCATTCTGCAAGAGCTGTATAACCGGTTCGATGCCTGGAACAGCCGTCTGTTTGAGTTATATCAAAGCGACGCGGACATCCAGCAGTACCTCGACGCCAGTCTCCCGCTGTTCGGGCGCCCGATGTTTGTCCTGAACGCAAACTTTGGCACGATCGCTTCTTCGGTCCCTGCCGGGACAGAACCCGGGAGGATCTGGGAACAGGATGAAAAAGAGATCAGCCAGGACTCCATGGAGATCTTTCTGACAGAGTCCGCTCTCGCACTGGATGTACACGGTCCGTTCCGCATGGACCTGAAACATGCCAAGCCGCTATGTGTCAACCTGTTCGATTCTTCGAACCGGTACATCGGTTGTCTCTGGATCGATCTCGACGACACGAAAGCCCGGCCGGACTACGACTCCATCGCCGCGCGTCTTGCCGAAGTTCTCGAAAAAGTCATCCAGCACACACCTTCGCTCATGGTCAGCACACAGGGGACCGTGCGGCAGGTCCTTTCCAACCTTCTGGAAGGGCTGCCGATCGACCCGAATCAGCGCTGGTTGCTCAGTGCTTTTGGAAACGGGTCTCAGTTTGTCGGCGTCTCGTTCCATGTGCTGTCATCCCACAGCCAGATGCCGCTGCCTTACATTTGCAACACGATCGAACAGACATTTCCAAACAGTGTGGCCTTCCCCAAAAACCAGTCGGCGGTCGCTTTTCTGAACATTGCCGAGTTCCTTCAGGGAGACTTCTTTGACCAGAAAGCACTCGGCGAAAAACTGAAGCCGCTCCTCTATGCCATGAAACTCACCTGCGGCATCAGTAACCGTTTCGACGACTTGAGCAAAGCGTCGATCTGTTTCCGTCAGGCGGAGATCGCATTCGAAAACGGCAGCATCGCCATGCCGCATCTCAATTATTACTTCTTCTCCAGTTTCACTCTAATGGAACTCGTCTCCAATTCGCTGGGCGGGCTTCCCGCCGAGACCTACTACCCGGAAGGAATGAAGAAGATCCTGGAGCACGACAAAACCTCCGAGGTAAATTACCTCGAAACGCTCCGAGTCTTTCTCGAGGAGAACATGAGCTACTCCTCTGCCGCGCGTCTCCTGTATGTCCACCGCACCACACTCATCGACCGGATCCACCGGATCGAAGCGGAAACCGGCATCGACCTTTCCGACCCCAACGAGAGACTTCACCTCCACCTGCTCATCAAGGCGATGGAGCTCGAAGAATTCATCCAGAAACAATAAAAAAGACCCGCCGGACCGGTCATACCGATCTGGCGGGTTTTGTGTACAGGTTATTCGATTTCAGCAAGTTCCTTCTCGATTGCTTCCGCGTTGGCAGCGAATTCGGCTGCTTCCGGATAAGCCATGACTTTGCGAAGACTCATCATTTGGATCATTTTGACGGCCGGGTTGGTCGCAAAACCGGGAGCGTATTTCAGAAGGACTTCTTTGCCCTGGGGGTTGCGCATGATTTCTTTGATCTTGCTGTCGAGTGAAAGTTTTGCCATAGTTATTACCTCCTGTAGTCTGGCACGGTTGTTTCCTGTGACCAAAGCATAGCACGGAGGTGTCGGGTTTGAATATCCGACAAAGATGGAGTTCTCGAAGGAGTCTGCTCGACAAAATGACGGTTCAGACTTCGTAGTCCATGCAGACGCGGGCCTTGACGTTCGGACGGACTTTTCCGTCGGCGACTGCCACGTGGTCCGGGTGGACGGCGTAGCCCTTGAGTGCTTCGAAGCTCTCGAGCGTGGAGTCCAGCATGAGGTCCGCGTTGGAGGTCTCGAGCGGGTCGATGTTCACGTGGACTTCGAGGAGTCCCGGCACTTTGCCGACCAGGCCTTCGAGGCCTTCCTTGATGCCCGCTTTGATGGCGGCCTTTTCTTCCGCGCTGTACTCATCTTTGAGCTGCCATAAAATAACGTGTTTTACCATAATGGGGTCCCTCTTTTCTGTGGCGATGCACATTTACTTTTCAACAAACCTATTGTAATAGAAAGCGCCCTGCATCCGCAAGGCGCTTTCCTGCATATACACGTTTCTTTATCGGTCTTCCCCATCCGGGAGAGATGCGAAGGTTTCCATCAGATTGTCGAAGTAGTCATAGTAGGGCTGGATGCGTTCGCGATAGCCCATCCAGGACATGTGGTCCTTGTCTTCGACCGGCATGTTGTACCAGATGCCGGGCTGAAAGTCCATGTCCTCCGACGTCGCGTCGATGGAGGGCTGGTTCAGCGGAGCGGACTGGCCGGGCACATTGACGAGGCCGTCGCTCGGGAGCCAGGACTTGTCGAAACCGTAGTTCTTCTTGAGGTTCTTCGAGCGGTTGACGTTGACGATGCTGGAGGCAGCCATCATCAGGAGGCACATGTTCTTGTTCGGCAGTTGCATGCCGTTGCTGTAATGAGTACGGTTGCCGCGGCGGCAGAAGTAGTAAGCGTTACTGCCGGTAATGCCCTTGCGCATGCCGTTGATCTCAAAGCAGACCGGGACCATCATTTCGTGGAGGATGTTGTCGACGCGATTCGCGGCGTAGCGCTTGACGCCCTTCATGTGGGGCAGCGGGTTACGGAACTCACGTTTTACGAGTTTCGCCGGTTCTTCCATGAGGCCCCAGATGTCGAGATGCGGGTCGTACCAGCGGGAGAACTTCGTGTTGGCGACGGCCGTGACGATGCCGAGGATGACGTCCGTCAGGAAGTCGGCCGGCTTGTTACCGAGGATCGTGGCGACAGTCGTACCGTTGTTGACACCGGACATGGTCGTGGCGGTGTGGAGC
>ONFJ01000060.1 GCA_900317085.1 uncultured Eubacteriales bacterium
GCTGTGGGTGAGCCCCGTGTTGGTGTAGGCGGAACTCAGGACCTTGCCGTCCTCCAGAATGGCTACACTGGCCGGTTTCGCCGTGCAGTCAACTGCCAAAATCTTCATGAATGGTTGCTCCTGTTACCTGGATGATGCGCTCGGTGTCCGTACTGCCGCGGAAAAACTCCACGCGGACGACGTCCTCCGGCAGCGCGTTCTCAATGTTCTCGCTCCACTCGACGGCCAGCACGCATCCCTGGTCGATGTAATCGTAGAAACCCGTCGAGTCCAGTTCGTCCCAGGTCGTTATGCGGTACATGTCGAAGTGCACCAGCGGCGGCTGTCCGCCGTACTCGTGGACGAGGGCGAACGTCGGGCTGCTGACGTGCTCCTCACACTGCAGGCCCTTTGCGAGTCCCCGGGTGAAGACGGTCTTGCCGCTGCCCATGTCGCCAAAAAAAGCGACCACCATGCCGGGGTTCAGTTCTGCCGCCAGAGCCGTGCCAAGCTGCTCGGTCTCCAGGGGCGATGCACTGATGTACTCCCGCACGTCGGTCGCCTCCATTCCTCTTTGGGTTTCTTCTCGCAAACATTCTAGCGGTAATCTTGAAAAAATGCAACACTGCTCTTATAATGAATCTATTGTATTTACGAGAAACCCCCTTTTGAGGTGTATATATGGGAAACATCAAGGACTATTTGGTCTATTTCTGGAAGGGCACGGACAAGCTCCTCCTCTTTCTCTGCCTGCTGGCGTCCTCCGCCGGTGTGCTGATGGTCACGAGTGCCACCTGGCATACCATGAAGGAAGGCGCACTGCTCCCCCGAGACTCCATCGCGCTCATCGCGGCCGTGCTCATCGGTCTTGCCATCGCGATGGTCATCTCACTCATTGACATCGACATCTTCGCGAAGAGCTGGTACATATGGGGTTCGCTTGGCATCATACTGATGGTCATCGTCCTCCTGTTCGGTGAAGCCCCCTCCAACCGTGCCGACGCGCGGACCTGGATCAACCTCGGCTTCTTCCTCTTCCAGCCATCGGAGCTGGTCAAGATCTTCTTCGTGACCACCTTCGCCACCCACCTCGATGCCGTGCGCGATGAACTGAACCGCGTTCGCAACGTCGCGCTGCTGGTTCTTCACGCCCTCATCCCCTTCATCCTCGTTGCCATCTCCGGCGATGACGGTTCCGCACTGGTCTTCCTGTTCATCGCCTTTGCCATGCTGTTCATCGCGGGCATCAAATGGCAGTACATCGTCGGCGTGTTCGCCCTGGCGGCGGCCGCCATCCCCCTGCTCTGGTTCCAGCTGAACGACTTCCAGAAGCAGCGTTTCATCGTCATCGTGGACCCCGAGAAGTACCCGGCCACCGCGTACCAGCAGAACCTGGGACTCCAGGCGCTCAGCAACGGAGGCTTCCTCGGCAAAGGCCTCTTCAAAGGCCCGTATACCCAGGCCGGCGCGGTCCCCGTTTCCGAGTCCGATATGATCTTCACGGTCATCGGGGAAGAACTCGGCGTCCTCGGCTGCATCGCCGCCATCGCGCTCATCGGCCTCGTCATTTTCCGCATCATCCGCGACGCCAAAACCGCTATTGCTGGCCCCGCCCAGTACATCGGCTTCGGCATCGCTTCCATGATCGCCGTCCAGACCTTCATCAACATCGCGATGTGCCTGCGCATCGGCCCCGTCATCGGTATCACGCTGCCGTTCTTCAGCGCCGGTGGTTCCGCGAACCTGTCGCTGTATGTCGGTCTCGGCCTCATCTTCAGTATTTACCGGTCGGTCTACAGCCAGACCCAGGAGACGAACTTCCGACTCATCGGCGTCCGCTCCCCCTTCGACGACACGTTCCACGACAACGCGTCCTACAAGAACCACACGAAGGACCGTTCCTCGAACAGCCGCTCCAGCCGGGAACTCGAACAGACCCGCGGCCGCCTCGGCAACGACGGACTCACGAAGCGCCAGGCAAAGAAGCTCCGCAAAGAGCGTGCCGCCCAGACGAAAGCCGCTCAGAAAGAAGCGGAACGCGTGCAGAAGGCCCGACTGAAGGCCCAGAAAAAAGCCGCCAAAAAGAAAAAGAAAGCGCAACCGGCCCCGACCAACCGTTCGAGCCACAGCGCAACGTATATGAAAAAACACAAAGACGATTAGGGCAGAACGCTGATCCGCCCCTCGTTACAAGGTCCGTTCCTCGCGAGAGGTAGGATTCTATCGCCTCCCGGCGAACGCTCCGGTACGATTGTAACTAGTGACGGACATCGTTATGCCGATAGACAAACAATTAGCCTCCAGATACTTCTGGAGGCTTTACTTATTTTCGTATTTCCTTTTCTACGTCGAAGTCGCGGCCGAAGATGGGGTCGACCTGGTCCATGGGGACGGGCACCTGGTCCGGCAGGAAGTAGTCGATCTTGCTGATCTCACCGGAGGTGGGTACGTGGTCCGGTCCGTATGGCACGAGGACTTTATCGCCTTTCCGGAGAGAATTGTCGTTCGTGATGTAGTAGTAGGAGCGTCCGACTTCTGGAATGCGGACCGTGGCGTAGATGACTTCGTCCGCCTTCGCGCCGTGCATGTAGAGGCTCGGTGAGATGATGTTGATGAACATGGTTCCGAGCTGCAGGCGGTGGCCGATCATGCCCATGAAGCGGGCCCAGCCGTCGGGCAGGCACGTGCGGTTGTAGTGCCACAGGTAATGCTCCTGGGAGCCGTCATGCCGGTCGACATAGACTTCGAAGCGAGGCGGTTCGATGGGGTTGGAATCGTCCAGAGAGACGCTGGGTGCGCCATCAAAGAAGCGGTCCCACATGTCGAGGCCGATGGAGACCTCGTTCATGTTCTTGTACTCCGTCTGGGTGTAGATGTCGTCGTTGAACGCGCGACGGTAGATGAGCTTCTGGGAGCGGCGGTCGAGGGACATCTCCTCCATGTACTCCGCCGGACCGAATTCGGTCTCCTCGTGGTCCGTGTAGACCATGTAGATGTTCTCGATGAGTTCGGGGTCGATGAACCCGGCTTCCGGGGCCAGTTCATCCATAAGGAGCAGCAGTTCGTCCCAGCCCGGCGGGTATGCGCCCACGCCCGAGGAGCGGACTTCGTCCTTCCCCACTTCCTTGAAGTGGATGGTCCAGGTGACGTCTTCCGGCTGGTCGCTGTGGTAGCGGGCCTCATAGGCACCGAGGTTCAGACGGGAGAGCCGCATGAGCCATTCCGTACTGAAGTCGCAGGGTTCGTCGGGACGCACGTTCAGGTCCGGCCAGCCGCCGAAGAGACGGGCTTTATGGTAGACCAGGCCCTCTTTGACCCAGATGTCGATCTGCGAATGGACGCCGCCGCGGGTGACGTCGAAAAACATGGTTTCCAGCATGGCCGGTCCCCCTTTCTGCATGAAATAAGGGGCCACTCGAAAGCGACCCCTTCATTAACGTTGAAAGTCAGTTAGCTGACAACTTTACCGTTCTCGATGTCATAGGTGACGCCGTTGAAGACGACCTTGCCGGAGAAGTTGAAGTTGACAACACCGTTCTCGATGTACCAGTTACCGAAGTCGTTGGAAGCGATGCCGGTGAAGGTATTGACGGTAGCGCCGTTGTTCATGAGAGCCCAGTTGCCGTTCGCATCCTGCTGGACAGTTGCGCCTGCCGGAACAGTGACGTTGGCGGAAGTAGTGGTCTCGGGAGCAGCGGTCGTGCTCTCAGCAGCTGCAGCCGTAGTGGACTCTGCAACTTCAGAGACAGTGGTGGTCGGGGTGTCGGCGACTTCGGTCTTTTCCTTCTGGCCATAGATGATGCCGAGGATGAGAAGAAGTACGATGACGACGCCGATGATGATGGCGGATTTGACCTCTTTACTAAGTCCTTTCATAGTTACACTCCTTTTGTTCAGTGCAGGACTTATCGGTTTTCACGCCCTGCTCTTGCAACATTATAATACTAGAATATAAAGATTTCAATGAAATATGACAGATATTTACTGTAAAAATTGAAACAAATTAGCGTACGCTAACACGTCAATTTCCCTTCTTGTCTTTCAAAAGAGGCTTGATGGCTTTGTACAGTTCGCTGGCCTTCTTGTTGTCCTGGCTCTGGAACTCACGGACGAGAGCGTTGTTGATGCCCTGCTTCGTCTTGTACTTGAGGATGATGCGCGTCACCTTGTCCGCCACAGCCTTATCCTTGACGACGGCACGGACATCTTTCGAGAGCTGGTCCTCCACCTGTTCTTCATCGCGGCCGGCAAGGTCCGAGACGAGAGACACATTGAGGCCTCTCTCCTTCCAGAACTGGCAGGCGCTCTTGAAGCCCTTGTCCTGGGAGACGATGTAGTAGTTGTTCTTCGGTGCCATGGCGATGAGGTAACCGAGGTATGTGACGAGCTGGAAGTCGAGGGCATTCGCCTTCCCCGTCTTGACTTCCGTCAGGTTGAACTGTGCTTTGCAGGCGTTGATCTTCCGGTGCATGCTGAAGGTCAGGGTGTTCGCGTTCTCACTGTAAAACAGGAAGACGACGTCCTTCTCCTTCAGGTTCTCGATGCCCTTGAGGCCCGCGAGTTTGACGTTTTCGTAGTCGATGAGATAAGTATTCAGAATGGTTCCTCCTTAAAAGTCCTGCCAGCCGTCCGTGACCTGCAGGAGCGGCACATCGCCTTCCAATGCGGGGCGGAAGACCGGTCGTGTGTAATGCATAGGGCGCCTCCCTTTTTCAATGTTCGCTTTCAGTATAAAAGCGCGGGCGATTTATTGCAACAAACTTCGAACAGAAAGCGCAAAAAAGTTGCACTCAACCTATTGCAAAAAGTTGCGGAATTGCTATACTGTTCATGACAACTTTTGAGTTAGACATAATTATGATGTGAGGTTACGTTATGGCACTGTTTGACAAGCTGTTCGGTACCACCGAGAGCGCACCCGCAAAGACCGAGAGAGAAGAGAAACTCCAGAAGCTCATCCGCGAAGGCAATGAGTACATGCGTCAGCATCAGGACGACAACTACGCTGTCCTCATGCAAAAGGAAGCCGAGATCGAAGAGGCCTGCAAGAAGCTCCACGGTTACTTCTACAAGGAGCCGGACGTTCAAATCATTCTGAAAGAACGTCAGGAGATGTACCAGATGGAGGAAGGCACCCGCTACTCCGTCGACAAGAAGGGCAACCGCATCCTGAACTACCAGGGCGAATAAGTTTGCAAAACAGAAAGAGCTCAGCAGACGCTGAGCTCTTTTTTGATGTCTGATTACAGGACCAGATGTTTCGGGACACCGCCGGCGGTGTGCTTGGACAGAGAGCCAAGGACCAGCGGATGGGCGTACTCGCGGAATTCCTGCGAGACATAGGTGCCGTCGTTGGTGATCCACTCGAGCGGGACCTTCTTTTCCACGTTCGCGATGTCGTGGATGTCGTGGATGCCGTAGTCCGCCACATAGGGAGTTCTCTTCAGGACTTCGATGGTGATCATCTTGCCCGTCTCCCCCTTCATGGCCGCTTCGCAGCCGACATAACCGACGTTGTAGGCTTCGTCGATGTCGGTGCGCGATGCAAGGTGCGTGGCGCAGCGCTGCAGGATAGAAAACTCGATGGTACGGGTCTTGTAGCCGATCTGTTCCGCGATCATGTTCGTCAGGACCTTGCCGGCACCGGACAGCTGTCTGTGGCCGAAGGCGTCGACGAAGGTGGCGTCGTTACCCAGTTCGCAGACGAGGGTGCCGTCCGCCAGCTGGATGCCCTCCGAGATGGCGATGACGATGGACTTCTTGATGAGACACAGGTCGTGGACCCTACGGATGAACGCTTCGGGGTCGAAGGCGACTTCCGGCAGGTAGATGAGGTCCGGGCCGTTGCAGTCCGGGTCATCGGCGAGCATGGAAGAAGCGGTCAGCCAGCCGGCGTTACGACCCATGATCTCGACGACGCAGAGTTTCGGTTCGGATGCACCGAAGGACTCGTTGTCGCGGATGATCTCCTTCATCGTGGTGGCGATGAACTTGGAGGCGGAGCCGTAACCGGGCGTGTGGTCGGTCACCGGAAGGTCGTTGTCGATGGTCTTCGGGATACCGATGAATTTCTGGTCTTTTCCGTGCATCGCGGCATAGTCGGACAGCTGTTTGATAGTGTCCATGGAGTCGTTACCGCCGATGTACAGGAAGTATTCGATGTCGTACTTCTCCATGAGGAGAAACATCTTCTCATAGGTGTCTTCGTTGCCTTCGATCTCCGGCAGCTTGTAACGGCAGGAGCCGAGGAAGGCGGAAGGTGTTCTCTTCAGGAGGGACAGTTCGTAGAGGTCGTCGAAGTAGATGTCGAGGTCGATGACATCGTCGTTGAGGAAACCCTCGATGCCGTGGTGCATACCGTACACTTTTTTGATGCCATGGTCTTTGGCCGCGCGGATGGCGCCTGCCAGGCTCGAATTGATGACCGCGGTGGGACCGCCGGACTGTCCAATGATCACATTACCCATTATACTTGAATTACCTTTCGTGTTGCTGTTGAATTATTCGTCGTCAAACTGGATCTTGTCCCGGTCGACTTTGCCGGACATGGGCATCTCAGAGATCTGGATGTCCTCACGTTTGATCTTGTTGCCTTTGATAGCGTCGCCGGTGGAAGAACCGGTCGTGGTCGTGGTGGTCGTCGCAGTGGAAGAAGTGGACGTGGTGCCGGTCGGAAGGCCGAACTCCTCTTTCACGTTCTTGATGGCAGCGTTCTGCAGTTTCTCAACGACGTTGAGTTCCTGGCCCATCTGCTGTGCGATCTCGGCCGGGGACTTGCCCTCTTTCAGAAGGCTCAGCATGTTGCCCACATTGATCTCGTCCTTGAGGTCGTTGGCAGTGTCCTGAACGATCTCCTGTGCAAGACGTTTGAGGTCAAGGTTCTGAAGGCTGTCGAATAATGCCATGGTACTTGCTCCTTTCTCATTTTCGAAATAAAACGGACGCGGCGCGACCGCGCGTATTCTAACACTTTCAGTTTACACCAGTGCAGGGTAAAAAGCAAAAGCAAGTTGCCCGTACAACGAGAAAAGACCCACCTTGCGGCAGGTCTTTTGCTCTACAAACACACAAACAAAAATCAGAAAGGAGAGATAAATCATTGGAAATCCTAATGACTTCCTCCAATTGACATAGATATTGTAGCATGATGCTTTATAGAACACAAGTTACAGAGATATTACAAATGGAAAAGTTACAGTTCGTTCATTTTTCAGGCCGTTTTCATAACATTCTCTTCAATGGGCCGGTCTTTTTTCGCATAAATGTGCAGGCAGACGAAGGCGATGAACGTGTCCCCTCTCTATTATTCTGACCTTATAATAACCCCTTTTCAAAATATCGACAAGTGGCGTACCCTTGTGATAAAATGTTACATTGAACAGGAGGAGAGAAATCTATGAAGCGAAATGTGAAAATGAAGATCCTCATCGCGGTGGTCTTTGCCATCCTCATCCTTGCCCTCATCGCCGGCTTCTTTATGAACCGCAGAGGCGATGGCGAAGTCCGCAGCGCTTACGATTATGCCAGAAAGACCACGGTCTCTGCCACGAAGAAA
Organism: uncultured Eubacteriales bacterium; assembly: GCA_900317085.1. Taxonomy (GTDB): domain Bacteria; phylum Bacillota; class Clostridia; order Oscillospirales; family Acutalibacteraceae; genus RUG420. The sequence goes on from ONFJ01000060.1 coordinate 7,535, forward strand.
GCGGAGAAGACGACGGTCAAAGAGTCCGGCAAAACCACAAAGAAAGCGAACTCCAAAAAGTCTGACACAGCGACCACTACGCTGAAGAAGAGCCAGAAGAAGGTCACCATCCCCGGCACGTATGTCGGCATCCTGAACGACTACAAGGAAGCCCTGACGAAGAAGTGGGGCAACCAGGCCTGTCTCCAGAACGGCGTCTCCAACGTCCTTCCCGAGCTGTACGAGGGCACTCCCCTTGAAAACGTCGGCTTCTGGGTCGGAGACTACAATGGCGATGGAACCACCGACCTCATCATCGGCGTCGTCGACGGGTACAGCCACTATCCGTATGCCATCCTCGATTACTACACGATGGACAACAACAAACAGGCATACAACGTCTTCCAGTCCCAGCCGAAGGACTACTTCTCCGCTATTTCCGGCAAGCGGATCATGGAGAAGATCTCCGACAACAAGGAGTTCACCGCCTGGTACCTGTATGGTCTCAACAGTAACGGCATGGCCCTCACCTTCAAGGAAGGCCTCCTGAGAGACCAGTACGCCAACAAGAAGAACCCCTGGTACAAGGCCGACGACATGGACGGCAACACCAAGAACGACACCAAGGTCTCGAACGACGCCGGCAAGAAACGCCAGAAGCAGTTCGACAACGCCCGGGTCCAGCTCGAATTCATCCAGTTCAGCAAGTTCAACCCGGTCGCAAAGAAATAACTTTTGAAACGCTCTCAGCGGCAGCGGACCTCGCTGCCGCTGTCTTCATTCCTGACACAGGAGGTCTGTTATGGACACGTCGAAACTCACCACCAGCACCGGGTTCCGGTATGAGAACTCCTTCGCGAAGTCTGTCGAGAAGTTCCCGACCCTCGCCCGCCTCGCGACGAAAGCCACCTTCGGCATCCCGGGCCTCGCCCTGACGAAAGTCGAGGACGGACTCTGCGAATGCATGACGCCCCAGGGCATCTGCGTCGCCGGACCCTACGTGCTCATCACGGCTTATTGCAACATCAACAAATACCGCGATGAACTGGAGAAGCACGCCACGAAAGGCGGCAACCCGGAGAAGCTTGAGGCTGCCAAAAAGCACAAGCAGCACAAGTCGGTCATTTATGTGGTCGACAAAGAGTCTCTGGAGCACATCGCCACAGTGGCTCTCCCCGACTGCACCCACGGCGGCGGCATCTCCTTTGACGGCACCTTCGTCTGGGTCGCCAAGGACAACGAACGGCGTATGAGCGCGGTCCTGTTCTCGGAGCTGCAGCGGGTCATCGACTACGGGTTCGGCAGCGTCCGGTACCTCACGACGGTCAACGTCAAGTGCCAGGCCAGCTTCACCATCACCTACGGCGACCGCATGTGGGTCGGCAACACCTTCTCCCGCACCACCGGCACGCTGGTCGGCTTCCGTGTGAAGAACGTCCTCGGCATCCCGCGGCTCGTGCGCGACGGCGAGATCGAAATGCCCATCCTCGCCCAGGGCGCCATGCTCGCGGACATCGGAGACAAGACGTACCTCGCCATCTCCGTGTCCGGAGGGCGAGTGAATCCCTCTGTGGTACACCGGTATGAAGTCGACATGTCCAAAGTCGAAAAAGGCAAAGTGCTGAAACTCGAGGACTGCAAGGACCTCGGGAAGCTCGAACTGCCGCCGATGATGGAGGAGATCACCATAGACCCGGAGACACGGGCGGTGTATACTCAGTTTGAGAGCGCCTCCAGTCCCTACGCCGACGTCGAAGGCAACCCCTGCAAAACCATCGTCGACCGCGTCTGCGTCAGCAGTCTCGAGGACTGGTTCCCTGAAGTATAGTTGCTTGTTTGCTTTTGCGATCGCGTTTCGGCGAAAGAGGCCGCCGATCCACTTGCCATCCCGAACCACGCAGCATCTTAGCGTTCCGCTGGAGCTGCCTTTCCCCCAAGCGTCTCTGCGGCACTCATTTCGCCTCCGCTCGCCTCGTTTTAAAAGGGAGGCAAAAGCAAACTGAGAAAGGAGCTTCTTATGTCAAAAAGAATCATCAAACCTTTCATTACAATAATATCCATTCTTCTTTTGGCAGTAGCAGTATTCAGTTCCTGCGCTTATACTGCTCAACCGGTCGAGAGAGAAGATTTCAGCAAAACGACGGCGGCGAAGACGACCAAGGTCAAGACCATTGACAAGAACGGTTCATACACATCGAAGGAAGATGTGGCGCTGTATATTCACACGTATGGTGAGTTGCCGTCGAACTTCATTACGAAGAAGGAAGCTGAGCGGCTCGGCTGGGACGGAGGTTCTTTGGAACCCTATGCGCCGGGCAAGAGCATCGGCGGCAGTTACTTCGGCAACTACGAAGGGAAACTGCCAAAAAAGAAAGGCCGCACCTATTATGAGTGCGACATCGACACGAGGGGCAAACGGAGCCGCGGTCCGAAACGCATCGTCTACTCGACCGACGGGCTCATCTACTACACGCCAGACCACTACGAAACCTTTGAACTGCTTTACGGAGAGGAGTAA
>ONFJ01000062.1 GCA_900317085.1 uncultured Eubacteriales bacterium
TCCTGGGGGATGATTGTGAATGTGTCCATTGGGAAGCAGAGTTGATTATTGGCGCAATATCGCGTATAATCAATCTGCTTGTTTTTGAAAGTCATAACTTAATTATAAGCCGTTGGCCGTCTCTTTCATAGGGGCGGCCGACGTTATTTCAGAAAAAGGGAGCCATGTCACTAATTTAGCTTAGTGACATGGCCCCTATATTTACACTTGTTTGTTTCTTTGATATATTTATAAAAGAGAAACAATGAAATGAGAAGGAGCAAATCGCGCATGTCCAGGGCACTAAAATCCATTCCGATCTATCTTGCTTTCATTCTGATCATCGTCTTTCTGTTCTCCTTGAAGACGAACTACTTCGTAGACGAACTCTGGTCGTACGGCCTTGCCAACAACGATGACTCGCACATCATGCTGGTTGAGGCAGGGAAGACGTATGAAGACCCGGAAGAGCCATTTCTCGAGTGGATGACGGTCAAGGAAGGCCACCGCTTCGACTATGCCAAAGTCTGGCGGAACCAGGGGAACGACAACCATCCCATCCTGTATTACACGCTCTTGCACACCATTTGTTCCTTTTTCCCCGGACAGTTCTCCAAATGGTACGGTGCGGCTATCAACATCGTGTTCGCGATGGTCCTGCTGTTCTACCTGCGGAAACTCATCTACCTGATGACTCGAAGTCGAAAGATGCAGCTCATCCTTTCCGTCGGGTTCATTCTTATGTATGGTGTGGTCAACGCCATGGTGTTCATCCGCATGTATGTCATGGTGATGTGCTGGAGCGTCATGCTGTCCTATTTTGCGTTGCGACTCCTTGACAAAGTTATGGGGCGTTCCGGGCCGGAGGACCTTTCGGACCACCCGTTATGGTACCATCTGTTCCGATTCTTTGCGGTGAGTGTGTTTGCGGCTCTGACGCAGTTCTACTGCATCGTTTTCATTGTCGCTCTGGTCCTGGGAATGATGGGGTATCTCCTTGCTTACAAACAATGGAAGCCCGCTCTGATCCTGTTAGGGACCGAAGCGGCTGCCGGTCTGCTTTCTCTGGCGATCTTCCCCAGAATGATCGAAATGGTCTTCAAAAAGGACCGGGGAGAGCAGTCTGTTGCCAATCTTGGAGATACGACCGGAGACCTCCACAACCTCCATATGTTCCTGAAGTTCATCAACGATGAGATGTTTGGCGGGCTCCTGGCGCTGTGCGTCGGCATCATTCTGGTCCCGCTTCTGGTTTATTTCTTCGACCGAAAGTCGAAGGGCACGCTGACCGTCTCCTGGATGTACTACATCGTTCTTTTTATCCCTGTGGCGATTTACCTCTTCATCATCGGCATCACATCGCCCATGCAGATGAACCGGTACATGTATATACTCTATCCGATCGTCTATGTCATGGTGTTCAGTCTGATGACATCGCTTCTGGCGTACATGTTCCGTGAGTGGAAGAAAGTGGTTCCGATGTTGGTCGGCGCGCTGCTCAGTGTCTGTCTGGTCTGCAGCTATATATTGGGGAGTACGTTACACTTCGAATACCTGTATCGCGATTATCCCGCGAAGCAGGCCGTCGCGCAGGAGTATAAAGACCTCAATGCCATCTGTATTTACACCTTTAATTTCCAGCGAATGGCGATTTATGAAGAAGCAAAGAACTACAAGTCCATCACGTTCCTGAAGTCCAACGAGCTTTACAAGCTGAAAGATCTTAAGATCATGAACGACAAGAAGCTCATCCTGATCGCGATTTGGGAGCAGCCGGAAGATGACTTCCTGCTGAGTATATCCAAAGCAGACCCGCACATACGGTACAGTCAGGAACTCTTCGACAGCTATGAGGTCTGTCATACCTATTTACTGTATTGAGTTCCCTCAACAAAAGTGAAAAGCAGCTCCGCCCGGAGCTGCTTTTCTTGTGTTTATTTTGCTTTGAATATTTTATAGTTCGAATGTAGCCGGATCACTTATAATACTCTCTTTCGAGTGCCACAATGTCGTCTCTCTGCAGTGGCAGGGGAAGGTCATTGGGCGAGTGGATGTTCTCTGACTTGAAGAGGAGCATCATCTCGTTGGTCAGGGAATAGGCGTCGGGCTGGAGCGTCATCTCTTCGGGCGTGAGCCAGACACCGGTACGAAGTTCATTTTCGTCCAGATGGATGACCGGGTCGCCATTTTCATCGAGTTCCTCCGAGTCCGCTTCACAGTAGAAGCCCATCAGAAGGTCATCGACGACCGCCCAGGGTTGGGATTTGTAATACCGGATGTTTTTGATTCGAATACCGGTCTCTTCCATGACTTCTCTCTGCACACATTCTTCCAATGTTTCACCGATCTCTGTAAAGCCGGCGACCAGAGCGTAATAGGGGAAGGCATGGCCTGTTTTAGGCGAATACTTCGTCAGAAGGATCTTATGTTTCTCTTCTTTCTCATTGTAGTGCGTGACTGCAACGATGACCGCCGGCAGGATGCGCGGGTAGATGGCCCGATGGCATTCCGGGCAAACCAGCGCGCGTTCTTTGGTGCTGTGCACCGTCTGAGTTCCGCAGCGGCCGCAGTATTTGTTGTCGATATACCAGTTATTCAGCTGTAGCGCCGTCATGAGCAGGAACACCTGGTTCTTTTCAAGGATGACCCGTTGCCGAATATCCCGAATGCTGTCAAAGATGAAGCCGTCCATGACTTTGCTGTTCATGGCTTTGTTGACGACGACCAGTTCATCGCCATAGTCGATGCCGGGCTCATTGTGAGCGCGGTCCAGGACCGAGAGCTTTGCGCGATACACGTCTACACCGTCGTACGTAAACAGGAAGCGGACATTCGTGTCTTCGGGCAGCTCACCGTAGGTGGGGAGGAAGTGCAGATCGCCCACCGGGGTGTGGCTTTCTGCCAGCGCAAAGTTGATAGGGCGTTCCTCAGGCGCCTGAGCGGCCTTCTGAGCGGTTTTCTCGTCATAACGGAGCAGGACATCCTTGCCGTTGAAACAGACGACAGGGCTGTCTGAGGAAGGTTTTTTGCCCGGCTCGTAATGGTTATCTAAAAAGTGGGGAGCAATATCCTGGATCATGGTCGGTCCTCCATGTTTTGTTTATGATATGAGTGTAATTGCTATATAAAATATATCATTTTTTGATTGTATTCGGAACGCTAAAAATGTATACTGTTAATTGTAATATTCCGTTCCTCCGGGAACCTGCAAACACACGAAGGAGACATTCGTTATGACCAGAACCAAGACCAGTAAAGTCATCGCTATCGTTCTTGCCATTGCCATGGCATTCGCGTTCATGAGCTTCTCTCTGACCTATGTCAGCGCAGAGGACAATGCACCTGCTGCAGCACAGGAAGAAACTCCTAAGACAGAAGAAGAATCCCCAAAGGCACAAGAAAAAACTCCTAAGACTGAGGAAGAAACTCCTAAGGCAGAAGAAGAGACCCCAAAAACACCAACAGCGCCGAGACCTACTTTCAGTTTTTCTGATAATACTTATGGCGCTCCCGATGTTTACGTTACCATCGATTTTGGCAATCTTGAACCCGAAATCGATTATAATACTGCCGCTAAGAATCCCACTTCTCAGGACATTTCTGTAGTGGAGATCCTCTCGAATATTCTTTCCAACATCAAAGTTTATAAGAATTATGATGAAAATGCAGACGAAGCGAAAAAGTTCACTAATGAAGTTAACTTTGGAGCAAAGTATAAGAATCTGACTTATGATACAACCAAGCATATTGTCAATTTTACTGTCCCTCTGAACCAGTCTACCAGCCTGTCAGCCAACTCAACATATTATCTCTGGTTAGGTCCGGCTCTTAACGAAACCAAAGATGCAGACAACGGGTCTGTCAACTTTGTCAAGATCACCACAAAGAATACGACCACCAGCACTCGTTCTACCAGCAATAACACAATTAGAACGACCTACAGAACCATCACCACCAGAAACTCTACTGTCAGAGCAAGGTCCGCAAACACGGACGACCCGAGCCATCTTCCGGTCTGGATCGGCCTTGCAGCTGTCGCTGCTCTGATGCTTGGTGCAGTTTACTTCACCAAAGAGAAGGAATAAGCGTCCTGCGCAGTCTCTGCTAAACTAAATACGAAAGCCTGAGTCTTCATGACTCGGGCTTTTTCTTTTTCTCAAATACCTTTACAGAACACTTTGAATAATTTAAACTTAGTAAAGACAGTTCTTCTGTAACTGAAATAAGTAAAGGAGTTTCGCACTATGCAGAAACTGAATTTCCATAAAGACAAAGGCGACACCGAAGTTTTTGACAAAGTCACGAACGAAGAGCCCAAAGAGTGGACCGCTGTTGAGTTCCATAAAGGCGCACAGGAATACGTTCAGGAGAACGGAGAGTTCGAATACGAACCGCCGGAGCCCAAAGGGGAAGTGGACTGGAGCGCCCGCGAGGACGAGATCGAAGACGCGATCAATGAAGACTTCGACCGTACCTACGCCGATTATGAAAAAGACGTTCCGTTCTACAAACGCTGGTGGTTCTGGCTGATCGCAGGTCTGCTTTTGGCGGCACTGATCATCGGCATCCTGTTCAAAACCGGACATATGCCCGGCCAGTTCCTCGATGAGACGACGACTGCTCCGGCCGTCACCGAGGTCAAACTGGAAGGCCCTCTGGTAGAAGCTGCCGACTTTGTCCTTCCGGAAGACGCGAAAGTCTCGGAAGAAGAATACGGATGGGGCGTTTACCAGTACGGCAGCCTGGTCCGCAGCTACAACGGCATCGGGTCCAATGAGCTGGGAACCTGGTACATCAAAGACGGTCTTGTCGATTTCAAGTACACCGGATATGTGAAAGTCAACGGAACCACTTACAAGGTGACCGAAGGCAAAGTAGACATCTCCAATCCGGTCGCCACAGACACTCCGGCTGCCACAAAAACGGCACCGGCGTCCAATGACGGCACCGTGACCGGCACAACCGATTCGTCTCAGGCTCAACAGCCCCAGGGCCATGAGTTCTCCGGCGGCACCGAAGCCCAGCAGGACGCTTTGGCCAGTGCCGTAGACTACATCAACCAGATGGCGTTCTCCAGAGACTGGCTCATTGCACAGCTCGTCTCTGACGGGGTAGACTCCAACGACGCCGCCTGGGCAGCCGACCACTGTGGTGCCAACTGGAACGAGCAGGCCTACAAGAAGGCTCAGGAGTACCTGAAGCTCACGTCCTTCAACCATCAGGACATGGTGGACCAGCTCCTCTTCGAGGGTTTCACCACCGACCAGGCAGAGTACGGCGCTTCGAAAGCCGGGCTTTGATTTAAAAATTGAATGTAAATGGGGAGAGGTTCCTTTGGGAGCCTCTCTTTTATTATTGGTTATAAAAGAAAAGGGAAACCAGCCGAAGCTGATTTCCCTTTGTTTTGTTTACGAAATTGTCTTTCAGACAGTTATGTCTTCCCGACGTACATCGCCAACGCTTATTTGCCGAGCTGCATGTCGTTGTTACCGGAGTCGGAGGTGAACATTTCGAGCATGTTGATCGGGTCGTCGTAGTCAGCGAGCCAGCCTTCACGGGCAACGTCGAAGTTGCCGGACTTACGGTCGTTCAGGAAGGTCTGCCAGTCTTCGACGGAGATGTCCATCGTGATGCCGATCTGAGCGAAGTCCTGCTGAAGGGCCTGTGCGACGCCTTCATGGCCGGTGCCTTCGTTGGTCAGGTAGTTGATGTGGATCGGGGTGCTGGCGGAGAGCTTGTTGTTCGAATCGAACTCGAAGCCCGCTTCCTTCAGAAGGTCGATGGCGCCCTGGACGTTGACATCAACACTGTAGTAACCCTTGGAAGCCTGATCCGGATAGGTGTAGTTCGCGTCGTTCTCTTTGAACTTGCCGCCGTGGCTGTCGCTCATACCGGTGGGGATGAAAGACGTTGCCGGCTCCTGCTGAGTCTGGCCGATGGTGTCGATGATGTACTGACGGTTGACGAGGAGAGCGAGAGCGCGTCTCATCTTGTTGGCCTGGTCAGGGGTCTTGCCCTTGAACATGTCAGACTTGACGTTGAAGCCTACATAGTAGGTGCCAAGGTTGTCGATGACGTGGAAGTCGGGCCAGTTCTTGAGGGTCGGGATCTCGCCGTTCGGAACGGTGTCCGCGTAGTCGAGGTTGCCGGCCTTGTAAGCTGCAAGGATGGCGGTGTCGTCAGCGCTCAGCATGAAGTGGAGCTCGTCGACGGAGACGTTCGCTGCGTCATAGTAGTTCGGGTTCTTGACATAGACCATGGACTCGTTGTGTTTCCACTCTTTCAGCGTGTAAGCGCCGTTGGAGACGAAACCGGCCTCGGAAGTCCATGCGCCGGGGTTGGTCTGCCAGTCAGCAGCCGCTTCGACGGAAGCTTTGTGGACGGGCATGTAGACCGGGAACGCAAGCAGATTCATCATGTACGGGCACGGAGCGTTCAGGGTGAACTGGATCTGGTCATAACCGTTGTTCTGGACCATGATCTCGCCCTTGTCGTCCTTCTTGAAGACGTCGAACAGGTAACCGTAGTCAGAAGCAGTGTTCGGGTCAGCCGCGCGCTTCCAGGAGTAGACGAAGTCTTCCGCGGTCAGCGGGTCGCCGTTGGACCATTTCTGCCAGGTCTTCAGGTTGATGGTGTACTGAGTGCCGTCAGCGGAGATCTGCGGCATGCCGTCTGCCAGAGCCGGAACGATGTTGTCGTTCGCGTCAGAGGTGTACAGACCGACGAAGGAGTTGGACGCCAGGGCAGCGCCGTCAACGGAAGAGTTGAGGGCCGGGTCAAGGTGATCGGGTTCGGAAGCGAGGTTGATGCGCATGACATCGACCGGCTGACCGTTCTTCTTCGCGTACATGAAGTACTTGGTGCCGAAGAGGGTGGAGAAGTCGCCGCTGAATTCGGGCTTCTCGAGGTACAGGTCATTATAGTAGTAGATCGGGATGACCGCACCGGTCTCCATCAGCATGTCTTCTGCCTGATGCATCTTGGCTTCACGGGCCGCAAGGTCCGTTTCCTGGTAGATGTCCTTGATGAGGGCGTCGTAAGCGGTCCAGTCCGGCGTGTAGTTGCCGCCTTCGTCGGTGTCTTTCTTCGCGGCACCGCAGCCGGCGAGAACTGTGACCATCATGGCGATCGCCATCAGAAGGGCAAACCATTTTCTGGTTCTCATTGTGTTTTCCTCCTTTTCTTCACAAAGAAATAGAATCCTTTATTGTAAGCTGGAACCCTTCGCGACGGGTCATTTGTTCCAGCATGCAACCATATGTCCGTTTCCTCTGTCCGTGAGGCTCGGAGCCTTCTTGGCGCACTGGTCGGTCGCGAAGCGGCATCTGGTCCGGAACGGACAACCGCTCGGCATGTTGAGGGGAGACGGTACATCGCCCTCGAGAATGATGCGCTTGTTGGCCTTTGCCTTGATGGGGTCCGGTACGCAGACCGCAGACAGCAGGGAATTGGTGTAGGGGTGGATGGGGTTCGCGTTGAGTTCATCGGCGTCGGCGATCTCCACGATGCGGCCGAGGTACATGACCGCGATGCGGTCCGAAATATGGTGGACCACCAGCAAGTCGTGGGCGATGAACAGATAGGTGACTCCGAGCTTCTCCTGGAGTTCTTCGAACATGTTGATGACCTGTGCCTGGATGGAAACGTCCAGTGCGGAAACAGGCTCATCGCAGACGATGAAGGACGGGTGGACCGCCAGAGCGCGGGCAATGCCGATCCGCTGTCTCTGTCCGCCGGAGAACTCGTGGGCATACCGGGTGGCGTGCTCCGCGTTCAGGCCGACCAGTTCCATGAGGTGCAGGACCTGTTCATGGCGGTCTTCCTTGTTCTCGTAGAGGTGGTGGACGTCGAGGGGCTCACCGATAATGTCTTCGACCGTCATACGGGGGTTCAGGGAAGAGTAGGGGTCCTGGAAGACCATCTGCATCTCCTTGCGGAGGGGTCCGATGTTCTTGCTGGTGACTTCCTCACCCTTGAACTTGAAAGAACCCCCGGTGGGCTCATACAGGTGCAGGAGCGTCCGTCCGACGGTCGTCTTGCCGCAGCCGGACTCACCGACGAGGCCCAGGGTCTCACCGGGTTTGATGTTGAAGGAGACACCGTCGACGGCCTTCAGCGGGGTCGTCTTGAAGAACCCGGTCTTCACGGGGAAGTGCATCTGGAGGTCCTTGACTTCTACCAGGTATTCATAATCTGCCATGTCACGAGACCTCCTTTCCGTGTTCTTTCTCGTATTCGTTCTTCAGATTCATCCAGCAGGCGGCGAAGTGGCCGTCCGGCATCATGAGCTCTTCGGGGACCTCTTCGAGGCAGATCTTCAGAGCATTCTCGCACCGGGGACAGAACGCGCAGCCCTTCGGCATGTTCAGAAGGTTGATGGGGGTACCGGCGATGGGCACCAGCCGCTCCTTCATGTTGTCCGTGTTCGGGATGGACTTGAGAAGTCCTTTCGTGTATTCGTGTGCCGGACGGTAGAAGATGTCTTCCGCCGTGCCGCGTTCGCAGACCCGGCCGCCGTACATAACGATGATCTCATCGCACATGGAGGCGATGACGCCGAGGTCGTGGGTGATCAGGATGATAGCCATGCCCAGTTTCTTCTGCAGGTCCTTCATGAGTTCGAGGATCTGCGCCTGGATGGTGACGTCCAGTGCCGTGGTGGGCTCGTCGGCGATGAGGATATCCGGCTCACAGGCGAGGGCCATGGCGATCATGACTCTCTGTCTCATACCGCCGGACAGCTCGAAGGGGTACTGCTTGAGACGTTTTTCCGGCTCGTTGACGCCGACCATCTCGAGGAGCTGGATGGAACGTTCCGTCGCCAGTTTCGTCGTGTTGTACTTCGTGTGGAGCTTCAGGGCCTCGTTCATCTGATAGCCGACCGTGAAGACCGGGTTCAGAGAGGTCATGGGGTCCTGGAAGATGATGGAACAGTTGTTGCCGCGGAAGGCATCCATCTCTTTCGGGCCGTACTCCAGAAGGCTCTTGCCTTTGAATTTGATGTCACCGTCGACGATGCGTCCGTTCTGGTCGAGGATCTGCAGGATGCTGTACGCCGTAACAGACTTGCCGGAGCCGGATTCGCCGACGACGCCGAGGATCTTACCGGCATCCAAATTGAAGGAGACGCCGTTGACCGCCTTGACTTCACCGGAGTCTGTGATAAAGCTCGTGTGCAGGTTCTCGACGGAGAGGACCGGGTGGTCGCTCGAAGCCCGATGCGGTTTCGGGTTGGCGACACGCACATTGATCTTTCTGATTTTCTGTTCAGACACGTGGATCGCCTCCTTACTTTCTCAGCTTCGGGTCGAATGCGTCACGCAGTGCATCGCCGATGAGGTTGAAGGCAAGGACGATGAGGATGATCATGACCGACGGGAAGACGAGCTTCCAGCATGCCGGAACGGGCGGCGTTCGCCAGAGAACCGAGGGACGGCATGGGCAGCGCGACACCGAGGCCGATGAACGACAGGTAAGACTCGGTGAAGATGGCGGCAGGGATCTCCTGTGCGGTCATGATGATGATGACACTGACGATGTTCGGGATGATGTGTTTCTGAATGATCCGCTTGGCGGAAGCGCCGATGGACTTCGCCGCCAGGACGTACTCATTCTCTTTGATGGTCAGGATCTGCCCCCGCACCAGTCGGGCCATGCCGACCCAGTACAGAAGGCCGAATACAATGAACATGGATACCATGTTGGTTCCCAGGTTCGCGAAGATGGGGATCTGGGAGAAGTCCAGAGACTCCTTGAACACGACCGCCAGCAGGATGATGATGAGCAGGTCGGGGAGGGAGTAGATGATATCGACGATGCGCATCATCCAGAGGTCCACACGTCCGCCGGCATAGCCGGAGACAGCGCCGTACAGGACGCCGATGATGAGGACCATGAGGGACGCAAAGACACCAACGAGGAAGGACACACGGGTGCCGTAGACCACGCGGATGAAGTAGTCGCGGGACAGCTCGTCCGTTCCCATGATGTGCGGGAAGATCTTGCCGCCCTGGTCGATGTACTGCTGTTCCAAAGCGGAATAATGGAAGGGGGCCAGGTTAGCCGCAGCGGGGTCCCTGACTCCGTTGACGGTGATCATCTCTTCATAGCCATACGGGACGAAGAGCGGCGCGAAAATCATCATTAAGATGACCAGAAGCAAAATGACCATACTCATGACGGCCAGCGGGTTCTGCATGAGGCGGCGCATACCGTCCCGGAAGAACGTCGTGGACTCCGCCATGACGTCCTGCTGAGGGAATATCGAAATTCTTCGCCATAAATCGCCTCTCCTTTCTCAATCCAGCTTGATCCGCGGGTCGACGATCTTGTACAGGATGTCACTCACCAGGTTCATGAGGATCATGATGAAGGCGAGGAAGATGGTCGTACCCATGATCATGGTGTAATCGCGGTTCGTGATGCTGTCGACGAACTTCGAGCCGAGACCTCCGATGGTGAAGATTTTCTCGATGACCAGAGAGCCCGTCAGGATGGACGCGGTCAGAGGGCCGACGTACGTGATGACCGGAATGAGGCTGTTCCGCAGCGCGTGGACGAAAATGACCTTCCAGTGTGCCACGCCCTTCGCCCGTGCCGTACGGATGTAGTCCTGCCCGAGGACATCCAGCATACTCGTCTTGGTAAGACGGGTGATGTACGCCATGGGGGACAGGGACAATGCCAGGACCGGCAACACGTAGCTTGGGTTGTTCGTACTCCACACGGGCACCCATTCGAGCTGAATGCAGAAGATCAGCAAAAGGAAAGACGCCATGACGAAACTGGGCATGGCGGTGAAGAGTGTCACGAAGAAGATGATGACACGGTCCGGCCATTTGTTTCGGTTCAGAGCCGCGATGGCACCGAGGATGATGCCGAAGATGAGCGCGACCAGGATGGCAAGTAAGCCGATCTTGGCCGAGACCTTGAAGGACTCTCCGATGGTGGTGGCGATGTCACGCCCCGTCTTCAGAGAGACACCAAAATCTCCGTGGAGTATGTTTTTGAGATAGTTGAAGAACTGCTCACCGACCGGCTTGTCGAGGCCGTAGCGTTCATTCAGGACCTGCATGACCGCAGCCGACTTCGCTTTTTCACCGTTGAACGGTCCGCCGGGGATCGCGTTCATGGTAAAGAACGTGATGAAGCAGACGAGGAACAGGGAAACGAGCGCCAGTGCGACACGCTTGATGAGATATTTAGCCAAAAATATTCCCTCCCATTTTTCACAAAATCATTCATGCTATTACATTATATTCTTTATATAATATACAATCAATCTTTGACATTTGATGAGAAAAGGGGTAGAAGTGGCGATTCACCGCGCTTTTCCTTGAGTTTCCCTGACAAATGTGCTAATAATTAGATGTAGTAATTTGCACTTTTCTAAGATATTTAGAAGGAGAGTTCGCTATGGCAAAAAGAAAAATCGAGATCCAGGAACCCGAAGTGGAAGTCGCTCAGCTCATCGACCTCGATGAGAACGAGAAGAAACCCATCTGGTACCGCACCGGGATCTGGTGCACTGTCACCGCCATTGCCGGAGTTGCCGCCGCTGCTCTTTATGAGATCTGGAAGTCCAGCAAAGAGAGCCCGGCGCCTGCCGTAGATATGTTCAAAGCTCCGACCCAGCCGATCATCCCGCACGTGGAAGAACCCGTAACGAGAGCCATCGAGCCGGAACCGGTCGTGGAAGAGCCGAAAGAGGAGCCCAAGAAAGAAGCTCCGAAGAAAGCGGCTCCTGCTACGGACGCCAAGTATGTCGGCAACTCTGACTCCCTCGTTTACCACACCGCGGACTGCCGTTACGGCAAGCGTATCTCGGAGCAGAACAAAGTCTTCCTGAAGACCAAGGCTGCCGCCACGAAGGGTGGCTACAAGCCCTGCAGCTACTGCAACCCGTAAATCGCCGCAAAAATCCAATTGAAAGAAGTTTTGATACCATGAAAGAGAGATTTATGAAGCGTCTCTTCGCCGTGCTGCTCGCAGTCGGCATGATGGTCTCCTGTTTCGCCATGGCTTCGGCCCTGGAACTGAGTGACCTCATCCCGACCGGCAGCAACCCGCCCAGCTCCTCTACAGAAGAGTCCACGACGGCAAAAGCAGAAGAGACTACCAGCAACCGTGAGAAGGCGAGAGATGCCATCAAGGACATCTTCATCCCGTCCGCTCCGGACCAGGTCGTCGAAGCCTTTGGCATCGCCGATGAGAACTACACGAAAGACCACGAGTACTGCTTCGCGGTCAACACGAGCCAGAACATCGTCATTGCGTACCAGCAGGACGAAGAAGGCGTCTTCTCGAAACCCGTCAAAGCGTTCATCTGCTCCTGCGGCAAGGCGGAGAGCCCCACCAAGAAGGGCATCTTCCGCACTTCTGACACTTACAGATGGCGCGCCCTGAACGGCGGTGTCTACGGCCAGTTCGCAACACGCATCACCGGCCATTACCTGTTCCACTCGGTCCCGTACGAGAAGCAGGACCCCTCCACACTGGAGACTGCCGAGTACAACAAACTCGGTCAGAACGCCTCCGCCGGCTGTGTCCGCCTCGCAGCACATGACGCCAAGTGGATCATGAACCGCTGCCCAAAAGGCACGATCGTCTACATCTATGACGGTTCCGACGTTCGTGAGCCCCTCGCACGGCCGACCGCTGTCAAGCTGAATCCGAACGACCCGCGTTCCTGCTGGGACCCGACGGACCCGAGCGCAGACAACCCCTGGAAAGCATAAGCAACATAGTTTGAAACGGACTCCCCGCAAAGGCTTCTTTGCAGGGAGTTTTGCTTAAAAGAAATCGTGTGGAACTGCCGTCGGAAGGCTGAGCCCGTAAATCGCCAAATAAACAAATATAAATACGAATACAAATGGAAAAAGCAGCCTCGGGGGAGACTGCTTTTTTCCATGTTTGTGTGTGTTTGTAAGTAGAAATGAGCATTTCGAGTTAGGTCAGAAACGAAACGCACAAATCTAGGGTTACCAATTTAGTAGAGCAAAAGCCTGGGTTTTTGCGGTGGGT
>ONFJ01000097.1 GCA_900317085.1 uncultured Eubacteriales bacterium
GTTTTCTTATCGGTAATGAGAATATCTGCCGTCATGTCCCGGACGTCGTTGTGGAACGCCATAGACAATTTTGCGGCCTCTGCGTCGAACCGTCGAAGCTCACGCTCCTTCGAACCCCGGAACGACCGCAGCCCTGTGAACAGCCAGATGGCTTCCAGCAGGTTCGTCTTCCCCTGAGCATTTTCGCCATAAATAACGTTCACGCCCGGGCTCGGCTGAAACTCGATTGACTCTATATTTCTGTAGTTAGAAATATCAAGTGATTGAACTATCACTTTTCGTTTCTGAGTCTGACCGGCAGGACGAGGAACAGGAAGCTGTCACCTTCGACCGGTACGACGGTGATGGGAGAAAGCGGGCCGTTCAGGGTGACCTTGACGGTGTCGAGGTCGCAGGCACGGAACGCGTCGAGAAGGAAGCGGTTGTTGAAGCCGATCTCCACGCGGTTACCTTCAATCTTCGCCGGGACTTTGTCGTTGGCGGCGCCAATGGTGGTGCTGGTGCTCATGCGAATGACATTTTCGTCGAAGATGCAGCGCAGCGGGCTCTTGACTCTGTCAGCAATCATCAGGGACATACGGTCGATCGCCGAAATGATGATCTTGGTGTCGACTTCGACTTCGGTGGAATGCGCTTTCGGAATGGCTGCGTTGTAGTCGAGGAACTCGCCGTCCAGGAGACGGGAGATGAGCGCGTAAGCGCCGACTTCAAAGACGATGTGGCGGGCCGCGACCTTCAGGGCAACGACCTCCGCCTCGTTGATGAGCTTGATGACCTCAGAGAGGGTCTTCGCCGGAACGACGAAGGACAGGGGCTCTCCGGTGTAGTTGATGGCCTCGGTGCGGATGGCCAGACGGAAGCCGTCGACGGCAATCAGCTTGAGCGTATTCTCAGACACTTCGAACTTGATGCCGGTGTGGACGACCTTGGTGTCGTTGGTGGAGACAGCGAAGATGGTCTGCTTGACCATTTTCTCAAGAGTCTCGGAATCGATGATAACGGGGACTTCTTCGCTGACGGTCGGAAGTTCCGGGTACTCCTTGGCATCGTTGCCGACGAGCTGGTATTCGACTTCGCCGCAGCGGATGGTGCACTGCAGACGGGCGTCCGCTTCGATGGAAACGGTCTCTCCGGGCAGGCGGCGCAGGATGTCGCAGAGGAGACGGGCATTCAGGACGATAGCGCCTTCTTCTTCGACGCGGGCTTCCTGAACGGTGGTGATGCCCATGTCCATGTCATAACCGGTGAGCTGGACCTGGCCGGCGGCGGCCTTCATGAGGATGCCTTCGATGATCGGCATGGTCGCCTTGCTGGAAACAGCTCTCTGAACGTTCTGGCAGGCTTCGTTGAGTCTTGCGGTGTTGCAGATGATCTTCATAGTGGTTTTCTCCTTACGAAATGAGTATGGTTCTTAGTCTATAGTAGTAGAGGCGGCGTATAATCCTGAAAACCGCGTTTCACGGATTGCCGTCGATGTTTTCACGCTCCACAGAAACTCTCCGCGAAATGTGGCGTAAACTGCGGATTGCACAGGCGGTATATCGCCCCATGTGGAAAATGTGGAAACCTGCGGAGTGGATTGCGGACGAAACGGTCAATAATTCGTCTGTGCCTCGTTGATGTTGTTGATGATGCTCTGGATGGTCGCGCGGACCGCCGGGTCCTTCTTCATCTCCTTCTCCGCCTGCTCGTAGTTGTACATGACAGTGGAGTGGTGCTTGCCGCCGAAGGCCTTGCCGATTTCCTCGTAGCTGAGGCCGGTGATCTCCCGGACGATGTAGATGGCAGCCTTCCGGGCCTGGGTGATGTTCGAGTTCCGCTTCTCCGACGTGATGTTCTCGACGGTGGTGCCGTAGGTGCGGGCCACTTCGTTGAGGATCTTGTCGATGGTGACGGGGACCGGCTGGAAGTCGTTCATGAGGTCCGTGATGACCTTCGTCGCGCTCTGGACCGTCGGCCGCTGGTGGTTGATGTTGTAGTACGCGTGCAGCTTCTTGACGGTGCCCTCGAGCTGTCGGACGTTGTTCTTGATCTTTTCGGCGATGAACTGAACGACGTCATCGGGCAGGTCCAGTTTGTAATAGTCCGCCTTGCGCTTGATGATGGCGATGCGCGTCTCCAGGTCCGGTGGCTGGATGTCTGCGAGGAGGCCCCACTCGAACCGGGTGCGGATCCGGTCTTCCAGGTTGGCGATCTCCTTCGGAGGCCGGTCGGAAGTCAGGACGATCTGCTTCTTGTCCTGGACCAGCGTGTTGAACGTGTGGAAGAACTCTTCCTGGGTCCGGTCTTTGCCGGCGATGAACTGGACGTCGTCGACGAGCAGGACATCGACCGTGCGGTATTTATTGTGGAACTCCTCCGTCGTCTGTTTCTGGATGCTGGAGATGAGTTCGTTGGTAAAGTCTTCACCGCGGGTGTAGAGGATCTTCGCGTCGGGATTGTCTCTGGCGATGCGGTCGCAGATCGCGTAAAGCAGATGCGTTTTGCCGAGGCCCGAGTTACCGTAGATGAACAGCGGGTTGTAGGCCTCCCCCGGCGCGTTGGCGACGGCGAGCGCTGCCGCGTGCGCGAAGGTATTGGAGGAGCCGACGACGAAGGTATCGAAGGTCAGCTCGTCGTTCACCATGGGGTGGTTCGTGCTCTTCGGTGCTTCTTCCGCTTTGGGGGTCCGGTCGTCCGACTTGCCTTCCGACTGGATGACGACGTCGATCGGGAAGCCCATATAGTTCTCGAAAGCCTCGTCCAGCAGGTTCTTGAACTTGCTGCGGACGATGTTCGCCTTGAAGTCGGAGGCGGACAGGATGACCTGATCGTCCTCGAAAGACTTCAGTTCGAGCGGCTCCAGCCACAGGCTGTAGATGGTCTCACTGACCTTCTCCCGGCAGTAGCTTCGGACCAGTTCCCAGATGTCATTGTAGGAGTCCATTGCGTCCCTCTTTTCCACTAATTACAACTTATATAAAAATACATAATAATATGTGCTCGTCTGAGCAAAATATGCAACTGATTCATTCTACCATAATCAGGGGTTTTCCACAATAAAAAACGGCAGTTTTCCGCAATGAAAAGTGGCTTTTTTTGTGTCGCCGAAGTGGCCCCGGATCCGCCCGCCAGCCGAACCCCCTCTGCGAGGGACCCCAGACGTCTCCGGGGCACACTTCAGCTCTTTGTTTTTTCAGTTGGCAAGCCATTTTTTTGATTTTTCGAATAGTATTCTTTTCTTTTGACACCTCAATATCTTGTGATTGACTTTTATGTATCTTTTATTATATAATTACGACCTGCAAGTCCAAATACGAAACGGAGGGATAATCTGTGAAGAGAACCTATCAGCCGAAGAAGCGGCACAGAGCCAAAGAACACGGCTTCCGTAAAAGAATGTCCGACCGCAACGGTCGCAAGGTCATTGCCCGTCGCAGAGCCAAGGGCAGAAAGAACCTGACTGCGTAAGTCCAGCTACGCTGACCTTCTATGACTACTTTAAAGCGTAATACAGATTTCAGACGTCTCTATATGAGAGGGACATCATATGCAAATCCTGCACTGGTTACTTATTTCATGAAGAACCGTGCGGGAATTTGTCGTATAGGTATTACGACGAGCAAGAAAATCGGAAACGCCGTGGAGCGGAACAAGTCCCGCAGACTCATCCGCGCGGCGTTCCAGAACGTGTACAAAGAATATGGAGAGTACCTTGAGGGGTACGACTTCGTATTCGTTGCACGCGGGCGGACCAGGTACAAGAAAAGCTATGACCTGGAACAAGTGATGGTCAAACACCTGAAGAAGGGGAACATCATTCCCTCGTAACGAGAACAAGAGGTGAATCGCCCATGAGTGTGCCGCAGGAAGCGCTCAAGAAGAGCATCCGCTTCTACCAGAAGCACATTACCGTCCACACACCCGCCACCTGTAAGTTCTACCCCACCTGCTCCCAGTACGGCTACGAGGCCATCGACCGGTACGGAGCAGTGAAAGGGACCGCCATGACTGCCTGGCGCATCGTCCGTTGCAGCCCGCTGACTTCCGGCGGCTACGACCCGGTCCCCGAAGAAAAAGAATACTATTAGGAGAAAACATATGGGTTTTTACAAGCTGATCTATAATATTTTCTCGTATCCGTTCGGCTGGCTGATCTTCCTGTTCTACACCATTTTCCAGAAGAACTACCTCGCCGCCGTCATCGTCCTTGCCGTCCTCGTCAAGCTCGTCCTGCTCCCGACTTCCATCAATCAGCAGAAGAGCCAGGCAAAGACCAAGCGGATGCAGGCCCGCATCAACAAGATCAAATCCAAGTACACCGACCCGCAGGAACAGCAGCAGGCCATCCAGGACTTCTACTCGAAGGAAGGCTTCGGTTCCATGTCCACCGGCTGCGGCGCCCTTCTCATCCAGATGCCCGTCATCATGGGTCTTTACGGTGCCATCTACATGCCGCTGACCTACATCCTTCGCCTGAACCGTTATGGCGATGGACTGGTCGACACGCTCTCCACCGCCGTCGAGAAATATGTGGAATCTTCCCGTTCTTCCCGCTGGATGGAGATCCCGATCCTCAACCACCTTGACGAACTGAAGGCTGACCTCGGCGACAAGTTCCCGAACGACGCGTATGCCGTTCTGACCGACTTTGCCGACCACTTCCGTGCCGGTCCCTTCAACTTCGGTGACATTCCCGGTCAGGTCTGGCACGACCAGAAGATGATCATCATCATCCCCATCCTGGCATTCGCTGCCGCAATGCTGACCTCCATCTATTCCCTGATCCGCTCCCGCCGGATGAACGCCGAGATGTCCAACATGGCGACCATGGGCTGCATGCTGATGTTCATGCCCTTCATGTCCCTGTGGCTGTCCTGGAGTTTCCCGGTCGGTATCGGTATCTACTGGGCCGTCAACTCTGTCCTGAGTTTCATCCAGATGATCGT
>ONFJ01000033.1 GCA_900317085.1 uncultured Eubacteriales bacterium
TCCCTTCAACAAATAAGAGCGGCTTGGGCATACCAGCACCAAAGCCGCTCTGACTATTATCGAGGGAACCGTGTTTTCAGGATAAGGATAAACTGGTCCATGGTAAAAGGATGTTCCGCCGTCTCAAAGGTAAACAGGAAGTTCTGACCTATGACGTATCCATTCTCTTCATAGAGTCGGATCTTGTCGAACATGCTATGCTGGTAGCCTTCGTCGTCGACCATTCCAAAGTGTTCGAATATGACTTCTTCCCGTGTGACAGGATCGAGGATCGTAAAGTCTGGGTATCGCCAGGTTGGACGCCCTCTATCGAGCAATTGAAGGCGTTTTTCGTAGAGATAATCGTACGAGTGGTAAAACATGTAGTCCGCTTCCTGCGCCTCAGTCTTAGAGCAGACGATATCGCCTTTTTCCGTCGGGAATGGGTGGTCATTTTCAAGTGGTTGCTTTTTCACATATGCTTGAGAAAGCCATCGCTGGCGGAATTCCTCGTCCGAGAGGACTATGGGAGTAATGAAGCTTCGTTTCTCCGACAGACAACGATCATAGACGTCTTCGAGCTTCTGCATTTTTACGTAAGGAAGAACCATCTTCAATCTCATCAGTTCTTCTTTTACCACTTTCAATGCCTTCCGGTCGTATTCCTTTTGTGCCAGAGCTGCAATGGTCTCTTTCTGCGACTGGTCCAGATAGACACGATTCCCGTCTTTGGAAACATGATAAAAGCTGGCATAAGAATACCGGCTTTGGCGGCTTGTTGCCAATCGTCCGTCCGGGGCCTTCGCCAAACGAGCCTCCAGTTTGGACTGGGTCTTTTCGAGGAACTGCTTCCGTTGCAGCAGTTCCTTCAGGTCTGGAGGAGTGAGTGATTCGTGATAAATGGACATAATAAAGCTCCTTTCGTTCGCTTCGATGGTTTCACAATGAGAGTTCATTGTTACTTACTGTACGAGCGCTTCGAAAGGATCCAAACCAAGACCTATCACTTTTCTGACTGTTCCGGCAACTCAATCCTAACACAACACAAAAAGAAGTGTCAAATTTATGTAAACTATACGGTTCGGCAAGGAAACGCGGTTTTTGTACATGGTGCAGCAAAAGTTTTACACTTGTATTGTCGCTTTACCGGGGTGAATCGCGGCACACTCTGCAAGGTGCACAATCTGAGTTGTTCGGTTTTGTGCATCCTGTTCCTTGTCGCGTACAAAATAGCGGAGTAAACCAACTGTGTACAGGAAATTACCTCGCGCACAATTCAATGTGCTGCTGATGCGCTGCTCTGTGCAACGCTGTGCAGGGCACGATTTCCTGGAGTCCGTAATTCCTTACGTGTGAAGCCAAAAGAAAGAGAGTGTGAGACTTTATTTAATTGGAGAATCATTGAAAAGTTAACAGGAGGAAAACTATGGGTAATCTGTTTGCTGCACTGCCTCAGGCAGCGGTAAAATACTCCTATATGCACTCCGACACCGATGCGTTCCGCAGACTGTATGAAAAAGTCTACGGACTCGCGGAAGGCGCCATGGACAGCGTAGACCTGTCCCAGTTTGGTGTCACCGATCCGCAGTACGCGCTCGGTCCGGAAGCACTGGCCATTCCGTCCGGTGTTGTCATGTGGGACGTCCTGACGATCATTTCCGGTCTGTTCTGGACACTCGTTTATATCATCCTCATCTACAAAGGTTTCAAGGACAAGACCTGCGGTATGCCGCTCTTCGTCCTCGGCCTCAACTGGGCATGGGAATTCCAGATGGGATTCCTCGGGGAGCCCTTCATGAGCACAGACGGCACCCTGTTCGGCATCTCTGCCGCGCACGGTACCTGGCAGCGCGTTTGGGACTGCATCTGGTTCATCTTCGACTGCGTGCTCATCTATCTGAAGATAAAATACGGCAAGAAAGAATTCAAAGCGACGATGCCGCATGCGCCGGACAAATTATGGATCCCGTATGTGGTCTTCATCCTCTTCATCTCCTTCTGGGCGGTCTTCTTCTCCGTCTATGAATGGCATGATCCGAACGAATTCTATGCCGCTTACATGCAGAACTTCTTCATCTCGCTGTTGTTCATCGAGAAACTGTTCCGAGATGGCGGGGTACGAGGCACAGGTGTCAGCCTGTGGATGGCCATCCTCAAGTTCTTCGGAACGCTGGCGCCGTCCTGCCTCGGCGCACTGACCCTGGTCATCTCCTACAAGCTCGGCCTCGGTTCCTTCAGCATCCACTCCACCGGAGCGCTGAACTTCACCTGGATGCCGTTCACGAAGTTCCTCATCCTGTCCGTCACCATCATGGACATCTTCTACATCATCATGGTGTACAAGACCATGAAGAAGGAAGGCATGAACCCCTGGGCGTTCTTCAATGACAAGCCCGGCAAGAACGGTTACACCGACCTTGAGAACGCAACAGAGACTGTCGTCTGACTTTCACCGCCGGTTTCGGCGATCGACTCTTTTTTCTCAAAACTCTCACACGTAATTTTGGCGGGAAGACCCCGGTGCGTTGCACCGGGGTCTTCCTGACTTATCGAACACTATTGACAAATTCTTAAATTAATCTTAAAAAATATCTTGACAGCATATGTCCTGTTTGATAAACTATACGCGAACAAGATAACATCTGTCATGTAACAGTGGCGATCCATAAAACTCTCTTTTATTCTCAAAACTCTCGCAAAGTATTTGACCCAAAAGAGCCCGGCTGACTACCGGGCTCTTTTGGGTTTTATTGTTATGTTTTGTTTTCTGTCTTTGTGCAGAGCGTCTGGCTCAGCACGGATCTCACTTCACCGTGAAGATCATCCGATTATACTTTTTCCGGGCTTTTTCGAGCCACTCCGGAGAGATCTGCTTGCGGATGGCCTCGCCCTCGTGGAACTCCACGTTCAGGAACGGGTTCAGGAGCGCCATGGCCGCATCGGACAGGAACTCTTCATCGAAGGGCACACCGTACAGCATGCAGTCATAGAGGTAGTCGAAGGCACCGCCGACGACGAAGACCAGTGTCTTCTTGCAGCGTTCGATCTCCGCTTCACTCTCCACCTGGATGGCGTTGGTGTGGCTGACGATCCAGTCGATGCCGTGCTTCACGACCATCTCGGTGTTGCCCCGGTCGCGGATGATGTCCATGCGCAGAGAATTCATGCGCTCGTTGTGCATCGCGAAATAGAACTGGCAGTAACCGATGGTGTAGAGTTCGCCGAGTTCGTGTTCATATGTAATGTCCAGGTCCTCCCGGACAATCTCGGTGACCGCCGACAGGCTCTTGTCGATGAAGTCCTGGATGAACTGCTCCTTCTTCGGGAAGTAGTACTGGACGAGGGACTTCGAGACGGACGCCTCTTTCGCGATGTCCGAGAAGGACGAGTTCTCGAAGCCTTTACTGGAAAAGACGTTGAACGCTACGTCGCGGATGCGGTTGCGCTCTTCCGGTTTTTTTGGTCTGGCCATTTCAGTTCTCCTTTATTGCAGAGTTGCTTTCGCGATTTACAACGAAAACTATACACATATACTATACGACAGGTCCATTATAGCTCCATTATAACGAAGTTTCCATTGTTTTTCTGAAATATCGCGGAATGTATAAACTTTTTCATGTAACAATTTCTTTCCCTTTGGCGATGTACGCCTCACAGCACACACACCTTCCGCACAAGAAACCTCCCGCAACAGCACTTGTCGCGGGAGGTTTGGTTATTTCAGTGCGCCGGGCGCGATCAGATCAACTTTTTGAGACCCGGGATCTGCTTGAGCACCAGCACCAACAGGTAGGCGCCCAGCAGGACGACCACACAGTAGAGGAGCGTTGCCGGGAAGTTCGGCAGGTGGTCGACGAGGACCATACCGAAGTCGTAGAAGGCTTCCCGGAAGATCTGCTCGACAAGGTAGATGCCGAACACGCAGCTTCCGATGGAGAGGAACAGTTTCTCGACGCCGGGGTGCATCGTGAGCCCCGTCCCGTCCGACGTGTCGAACAGTTTGCGGAAGGTCAGGAAGACCGTGACCGCGGGGATGCAGATGAGCATCTTGAAGAACGTGCCCACGCGGGCTTCGCTCAGCTGACGCGCGTAGTCGAGCTTGTACTCGGTCATGAGGCAGGTGTAGACGACGCACAGCAGCGACAGTCCCCACATGACAGCAAGCTGTTTCCAGGTCGGCTTCGGTTTGCGGATGAGGTAGAAGCCGAGGGCGGGGTACACCAGTAAATCGCCCGTGATGTAAGCGATATTGAAGCTGATGTTCAGAATGGTGTGCCACTTCGTGAGGAGGTACTCGACGATGGGCAGCGCACCGGTGAAGATGATGTACAGAAGGAACAGGTAGTGGAACTCGTCCTCCTTCATGTTCTGCACCATGCGCCGGTAGAGCGGCAGCATGACGAGGAAGCCGAGGTACTCATAGAGGAACCAGTACGGCACGATGATGTTCTCGGAGAGCATCGTCACGAACCATTCCCAGAGGCTGAAGCTTTCCCGGAAGCCGTCTTCGGCGCGGAAGGAGATCCACAGGTACTGGACGAACGTGAAGATGAGGATGACCAGCGCGTACCGGAGCACCCGTTTTCGCCAGACAGTCTTCAGGCTCTCGTCCCTGCCCATGAGCAGGGCACCGGAGATCATGTAGAAGAGCGGGATGTTCATGACGGTCAGCGACGCACAGCCCATGAAGAGCCAGTAGCGGTAACCGCCGTCCAGCGTGGCCCAGTAGTGGAAGCCGTAGTCCCCCGTGTGGTTGAAGATGACGAGGTACACCGCGAAAATGCGCAGCATCTCGAGCCAGACCATCTTTTTCTTTGGCGATTTACTGTCCTGTGCAAGACCCACCGCCGCAGAAGTATTCAATTGGGTGTCAGACATAGGTCCACCCACTTTCCATTCTCAAACTCGTTTCTGTCCGAAAAGAGGTTATCTGATATTGCCCACCGTACGCGGGAACAGGATGACGTCGCGGATGTTGGCGACGCCGGTGACGTACATAACGAGGCGTTCGAAGCCGAGACCATAGCCGCCGTGCGGGACGGAACCGTACTTGCGAAGGTCGAGGTAGTCGCCGTAAGCGGACATGTCCATGTTCCGTTCGTGCATCGCCGCAACGAGTTTGTCGTAGTCGGCTTCACGCTCGGAGCCGCCGATGATCTCGCCGACGCCCGGGACCAGAAGGTCCGCTGCCGCAACGGTCTTGCCGTCCGGGTTCTGCTTCATATAGAAGGACTTGATGTCCTTCGGATAGTTGATGACGAAGACCGGCTTCTGGAAGACCTGCTCGGTGATGTACCGCTCGTGCTCGGTCTGGAGGTCCATGCCCCAGGAGACCGGGAACTTGAAGTCGGCGTCGGCCTTCTCGAGGATCTCGATGGCCTTGGTGTAGTCGAGGACTTCGAAGTCGGAGTTCACGACGTTGTTCAGCTTGTCGAGGAGGCCCTTCTCCATGAACTTGTTGAAGAACTCGAGTTCGGTCGGGCAGCGCTCCATGGCGGCCTTGATGACGTACTTCATCATGTCTTCCGCGATCTCGAGAACGTCCGGCAGTTCCGCGAACGCGACTTCCGGCTCGACGTGCCAGAACTCGGCGACGTGGCGCTGGGTGTTGGACTTCTCTGCCCGGAAGGACGGGCCGAAGGTGTAGATCTTGCCGAAGGCCATCGCGGCCATTTCGCCTTCGAGCTGGCCGGAGACGGAGAGGCCCGCCTTCTGGCCGAAGAAGTCGTCGGCATAGTAGTCGTCGGCGTTGTCGTAGTTGGCCTCTGCGCCAAAGGGCTGCGTGGTCACCTGGAACATTTCGCCGGCGCCTTCCGCGTCAGAACCGGTGATGAGCGGCGTGTTCACATAGACATAACCATTCTTCTGGAAGTACTCATGGATGGCAGCCGCGAGGACGGAGCGCACGTGGAATACCGCGTTGAAGGTGTTCGAGCGCAGACGGATGTGCGGCATGGTGCGCAGGAACTCGAGCGTATGGCGCTTCTTCTGAAGCGGGTAGTCCGAGGGACAGTCGCCGAGGAGTTCGATCTCGGTCGCGTTGATCTCCACGCCGCCTTCCTTGTTGACGGCGGAAGGCACGACGGTGCCGGTCACGCAAAGCGCGACGCCAAGGCGCAGGAACTCCGGCAGTGCATCGCCCTGCTCGAATTCGGTTTTATTGATGACGATCTGGATGTGCTTGAACGTGGTGCCGTCATTGAGTTCGGCGAACGCCATGGTCTTGGAGTCGCGCGATGTACGGACCCAGCCGCAGACGGTGACCTCCTTGCCGATGAGCTCGGCGTTGGTCATTACATCCTTGATGTCGATGTGTTTCATGTGAGGTAGCCTCCGGTTTATTTCTGTTTAATGCCTTTCATTGTAAGCGAAATGCGTTCTTTCTTCAAGTCTACGCCGAGAATTCGGACGGTGACGACGTCGCCGACCGAGAGGACCTCGGAGGGGTGCTTGATGAACTTGTTCGAGATCTGCGAGATGTGGACGAGACCGTCCTGGTGGACGCCGATGTCCACGAACGCGCCGAAGTCGATGACGTTGCGCACCGTGCCCTGGAGTTCCATGCCTTCCTTGAGGTCCTTGATGTCGAGGACGTCGGAGCGGAGCATGGGCGGCGGCAGCTCGTCGCGAGGGTCGCGGCCGGGCTTCAGGAGTTCCTTCTCGATATCCTTCAGGGTCGGGACGCCGACGTCGAGTTCCTTCGCGAGGGTCTCATAGCCGAGTTTCGACGCCCGGTTGTGGAGCTCGCTCAGTTTGCCCGCCTTGACGTCCGCGGTCGTGTAGCCGCACTTTTCGAGAAGGCCCTTCGCCGCGTCGTAGGACTCGGGGTGGACGCCCGTGTTGTCGAGGATGTTCCGGGACTCCGCGACGCGCAGGAAGCCGGCGCACTGTTCGTACGCCTTCGGGCCGAGCTTCGGCACCTTCTTGAGCTGGGCGCGGCCGGTGAACTCGCCGTTCTCCTCGCGGTACGCCACGATGTTCTTCGCAATGGTCCCGTTGATGCCGGCGATGTGCGACAGCAGCGCGGGGCTCGCGGTATTCAGGTCCGCGCCAACCGAGTTGACGCAGTCCTCGACCACGCCGTCCAGAGCCGCGGTCAGTTCCTTCTGCGGCATGTCGTGCTGGTACTGCCCGACGCCGATGGCCTTCGGGTCGATCTTGACCAGTTCCGCCAGCGGGTCCTGCAGACGGCGGCCGATGGAGATGGCCGACCGGATGTTGACGTCGAACTGGGGGAACTCCTCCGCCGCAAGTTTCGAGGCGGAGTACACAGACGCGCCGGCTTCGGACACGACCATGTAGGAGACGGAGCGGCCGGTCTCGGCCTTGAACTCGCCGATGGTCTCGGCGGCGAAGATCTCGGTCTCCTTGGAGGCCGTGCCGTTGCCGATGGAGATGACGTCGACGTTGTCTTTCTTCAAAAGCTTCTTGACGGTGTCCTTCGCCTGTGCGTACTGGCGGTCACCGTGGGTGACGTAGATGACGCAGGTGTCGAGGACCTTGCCGGTGCCGTCGACGACCGCGGTCTTGCAGCCCATGCGGTAGCCGGGGTCCAGCGCGAGGACGACCTTGTTCTTGACCGGCGGCGCCATGAGCAGCGGCCGCAGGTTCTGGGCGAACACCTTGATGGCGTTCTCGTCGGCCCGCTCCTTGAGGACAGAGCGGATCTCCCGCTCCACGCTCGGGTAGATGAGCCGGTCATAGGCGTCCTCCGCGGCGGTCTGGACGAACTGCAGCGCGGCGGCACAGCCTTCTTCGTTGTATGGAGAGACAGGGGCTGCAGGCGCGGGCGCTTCGGCACCGGCCTTTTTCTTTTTGTTGACGCCCCGGTTCTTTTTCTTGATCTTCCGGTCGGAGTGGATGAGCGTGCGGTCGATGATCCGCAGCGCGTCCTCCTTCTCGAGGTCCACCGAGACTTTGAGGAAGCCTTCCTTCTCGCCGCGGTTCAGGGCGAGGATGCGGTGGTCGGCCACCTTGGAGACGGCCTCCGCGAACTCGTAGTACTGGGCATAGACACTGTCCTCTTCCTTCGCCGCTTTGGACGAAATGACACCGGACTCCGTGAAGGCTTCCTTCAGCGCTTTCCGGACGTCCGCGTCATCGGAGATGAGCTCCGCGATAATGTCCGACGCGCCCTGCAGTGCGTCCTCCACCGTCTCGACGCCCTTCTCGGCATCGACATACGGGGCAGCCGCTTCTTCGAGAGTCGCCTCTTCGATCTTGCGCTCCCAGAGGTACATCGCGAGCGGCTCCAGGCCCTTCTCCTTCGCCATCATGGCGCGGGTGCGGCGCTTCTGCTTGTACGGGCGGTACAGGTCTTCGAGTTCGGCGAGCACGGTCGCAGCGTCGATCTTCACCTTCAGTTCCTCCGTGAGTTTGCCCTGCTCCTCGATGGAGTTCAGGATCTCCTCGCGGCGCTTGTCGAGGTTGCGCAGGTAGGTGAGGCGGTCGTTGATCTCGCGCAGGACCTGGTCGTCCAGCGTGCCGTGTGCCTCTTTGCGGTACCGGGCGATGAACGGGATGGTGTTGCCCTCATCGATGAGGTTCACCGTGTTCTCCACCTGCCACTTCTGCAGGCCGAATTCGGAAGTGAGTGTTGCGATAATATCCAAAGCGGTTTCTCCTTAGTCGTTTGATTTGGTTCATAAGAAAGGGGCCGCCAAACAGGCAGAGCCCCTAACAAGCAATTCAGTTTTTCAGCTGGCGTACATCGCGGCCGGCGAACTCCAGCGGAGTGTAGTTGCCGATGATGCGGCTGTATACGCGGTTGCCATACTTGTCCGAGATCTCGTCGTACCAGAGGTTCGTCGAGATGATGGTCGGCAGGCCTTTCAGGATGCGGGTGTTGATGATGTTGTACACCATGCTCACCGTGAAGGACGTCGAGAACTCGGCGCCGAGGTCGTCGAGGATGAGGAGGTCAGCGTTCAGGACGTTGTCCTCCGGGGAGTCGTCGGTCTTGAGGCGGCCGAAGTGCTCCTTCTCGATCTCCGAGAGGAGGTTGTGGGCCGAGCCGTACACGACGTTGAAGCCCTTCTCGATGGCTTTGTTCGCGATGGCCAGCGAGAGGTGCGTCTTGCCGAGACCGGTGTTGCCGTAGAGGATGAGGCTCGGGGACGAGAGGCCGAAGTCTTCGGCATAGGCTTCGCAGTAGGAGACGATCTGTCCCATCCGCGCGTACGCGTCCACGCCCGTCTCCGGGTCCGTGACACCCTGGTAGTACGCAAGGTTGAAGTTGTCGAAGGTGGAGTCTCCTGCCGGCGAGACCGCGTTGAGGTTCTCGGTCTGGAGGCTCTTCACGAGACGTTTGAAGCAGTCGCAGTAGTGGTTGCCAACGACGCCTGTGTCGTTGCAGACGGGGCAGGTGTAGTGGACTTCCAGCGCCTCTTCGGAGGAGCCGAGGGACTCGAGGATCTCACGGCGCCGCTCCTGGTCGGCGAGGTTTTCGTCCCGCAGACGGTCCATCGCCGCCTGGTCTCCCGTGATGGCGAGCTGGACGGCTTTCAGGCCCGCGGCGGACAGTTTCCGGTTCAGGGCCCGCAGTTCCGGGGACAGGAGTTCGAGTTCTTCGGTCTTCTGCTCGGCCTCCCGCTCCGCGGTCTCCCGCCGGCGGTCCAGCACCTGTTTCGCGCGTTCATAGTTGGTCGGCATTTACTCCTCCCCTTTCCGTTTGTACTGAATGGGCCCCTGCGCCTTCTCCCGGTACGCGTCCGAGTCGTAGGAGGCGGTGTGGTTGCCCGCGATCTTCGTGTTTCTCTTTCCCTTGGGCGATGTACCTCTCGCAGCCTTCCCGGCAGCCGGGGCTTCGCCCTTCTCCGCCGCGAGGACCTCCTGCGGTGTGCGCAGGCCCTCCTCGTTCCAGCGGGTCAGGATCTTGTCCATATAGTTGAAGTTGACCTTGTCGATGGCCTCGACCATGGTCTCGTATGCGTAGTAGATGAGTTCGCTGGACTGGCCGAAGGTGAACCGCCACTTGCGGACGTACGCGAGGCGGTTGTCCGTGACTTTCGGCGCGTCCTTGGAGAAGAGGCCCGTAAACTCGGCCCAGGCCCGGTCGGTGTTGGCGATCTTCTCGAGTTTCTCGTTCGCGGCTTCCAGCGTCGTGACGCCTTCCTCCGCCCAGTTCTTACCGACCTTGCACATGTACCCGATGCCCTTGCCCTTTTTGACCGAGTAGTCGACGATGGTCAGGATGACTTCAGGCGGCAGGCCGTAGGTGTCGTGCATCATGATGAACTTCGCCTGGGTGTCATACCCGATGGTCTTGCCCATGAGGGCCTGCACTTCCTGGAACATGGCTTTCAGTGCGGGGTCCTCGAGGAGCCGTGCGGCCACGGTCTCGTAGGTCGGGACGATGTCCGGGACGTCGAGGAGCGGCTGCTGCGCCGTGCGCTGCGGTGTCGCGGGCGCCGGGCTCGTGGTTCCCGCTCTGGCGGTGCCGCCCCGGGTGTAGGGCACCGGGCCGCTTGCCGCGGGCGGGGTCGCCGGCTGGACCGTCACGCCGCCGGGGACGTCGTCCCGCTGAAGCACACCGGTCGTGAGCCAGTACTGCAGAGCATCCGAGACGTCGGCCGCGGACATGGCGAGGCCACCCGCGAGGTCCTGGACCTCCAGGTCTTCACCCGTGTGCCGCAGCACATAAAGCAGCACTTTCAGCTGCTGCCCGTTCACGTAGGCGAGGTGTTCGTCGACAATGCTTTTCGGCACAAAGAACACCCGGCCGAGCAGTTCCGGGGCGACTCGAATACTCATTCTTTTCTCTCTCCAGTTCTTCACAGATCGATTTGCTGACAAAGTCTGTTCTGCTTCATCATAACTGATAATCAATAGCAATTCATTTTAGCAAAAACCGTTTTTCTTGTCTATTTGCGCGGAAGGGTACATCGCCCACCCAGGACAGCGGAATTCCACAAAATACGGCGGTTTTCGAAGCCCTTTTCCGCCCCGACCCACAACATGCGGAGTTGCATTTTCTTTCAAAAAAAATTGTGTTAAAATAGTGCCAACGAACCGCGGGCAGACCCCCGCAGGAAGGACCATACTATGCTGAAAAAGAACGACGAGATCACCCTCACCATCGACGCCATGACCACAGAAGGCAGCGGCATCGGTCGGCATGAGGGGATCGCTGTTTTTGTACCCAATACGGCGGTCGGAGACACGGTGCTCTGCCACATCATCAAAGCGAAGAAGAACTACGCGGTCGGCAAGGCGTTCAAGGTGTTCACGGCCTCCAAAGACCGGGTCGAGCCGGACTGTCCGGTGTCTGCCCAGTGCGGCGGGTGCTGCTACCGGCACGTGTCCTACGAGGCGGAACTTGGCTATAAACACCGGCGTGTGACGGACGCCTTCGAGCGCATCGGACACCTGGACGTGGACGTCCTCCCCGTCCGCGGCTCCGACGAAACGCTGCGCTACCGCAACAAGGCTCAGTTCCCGGTCCAGCTCGACCGCAACCTGAACCCCGTCATGGGCTTCTACGCCTCCAACACCCACCGGGTCGTCCCCTGCGAGAACTGCGTGCTCCAGCCCGAGTCCTTTGGCGATGTGCTCACCGTCGTCCGGGAATGGATCATCAGACGCGGCATCACCGTCTATGATGAACAGACCCACAAGGGACTGCTCCGGCATGTGTACATCCGGCAGGGGCACTACTCCAAGGAACTGATGGTCTGTCTCGTGGTGAACGGCTACGGTCCGGAGGCGACCGCGGAGTTCAACCGCAGGCCCGGCGCCCAGGGGCGCAAAGCGTCCCCCACTTCGGTGCCGCGAGTCAGCTTCCTCGTCGACGCATTGAAAGATACGATTCCGGGGTTCCAGACCCTGAGCATCAACTATAACCCGGCGAAGACGAACGTAATCCTCGGCGACGAGACCGAGGTCGTGTACGGCGACGGTTTCATCGAGGACACGCTCCTCAGCTGCACGTTCCGCATCTCGCCGAAGAGTTTCTACCAGGTGAACACGCCCCAGGCGGAAGTGCTGTACAGCATCGCGGCGGAGAAGGCGTTTGGGACGTCGTGTTCTGGAGAGAGTTTGCCAGCGAGTGTCAAAGAAGGCAGTGCAACCGACAACGCCGAGAGCACAGGAACAGACACAACTACCAAACCCGTCCTCCTCGACCTCTACTGTGGCACCGGTACCATCGGCCTCACGATGGCGGACAAGTGCAGCCGGCTGTACGGCGTGGAGATCGTCCCCGAAGCCGTCGAGGACGCGAAGCGCAACGCCGCGGCGAACGGCATCGAGAACGCCACGTTCATTTGCGGCGACGCCGCAGACGCGGCCGCACGGCTCAAGACCGACGGTGTGAAAGCGGACATCATCCTGGTCGATCCGCCACGCAAAGGGCTCAGTGAACAGCTCATCGAGACCATCGCGGACTTCGACCCGGACAAGGTCGTGTACATCTCCTGCGACCCGGCAACGCTCGCTCGAGACTGCGCGAGGTTTGCCGAGAAGGGTTGGTACATCGCCGACGGTGTCCAGCCTGTGGACCTCTTCCCCCGCACCGCCCACGTCGAGAACGTGTGCCTGCTCAGAAAACAGTAAGGAGTTTGCCATGAATATAACTGTCTATCTTGCTTCGAGCGAAGGGAAAGACCCGACGCTCCGGGAGGCCGTCCGCGCGTTCGGCACCTGGATCGGAGAGAGCGGGAACGCGCTCGTCTACGGTGGGTCCAAGTCCGGCCTCATGGGCGTGCTGGCCGAAAGTGTCATCGAGGCCGGCGGCGAAGCTACCGGTGTCGAACCACAGTTTTTCATCGATGCTGTCCTGCAGTATGAGGGGCTCACGCGGCTCATCGCCACCAAAGACATGACCGAACGAAAAGAACTCATGATCGAACTGGGCGATGCGTTCATCGCCTTCCCCGGTGGCACCGGCACCCTCGAGGAGATCGCGGAGATCATGTCCAAAGTCTGCCTCGGCCACCTGGACGCGCCCTGCATCCTGTACAACCATAACGGTTATTACGAGGGGCTGAAACTGCAGCTCCGCACCGCGGTGGAACAGGGACTCGCGTCCGAAGACCAGCTCTCGCGCATCCACTTCGCGGACAGCGTCGAGGAGATCGAGGAGATCCTGGAAAAAGCATGACAAACGCTCCCCGTTGTGCTACAGTCGTAACGTAAGATATTTTGAGAGGCCTGTCGGCCCGGAGGCAATTTAACAATGAAAAAACTCACAGCCATCCTGCTTTCCCTGATGATGCTGGTCTGTCTGGCCGGTTGCAACGCGAAGAACGCGGAGACCACGACCACGACGACTGTGGCCGCAACGGAAAAGGGACACCAGAGCGACGCCGAAAAGGCCAGAGGCTATTACTATTACGAGGGCATTTTCCTCGATACGGACGAAGTCAAGAAGGCGTTCCTCCAGGCGGAGCCGGGCTACCCGAAGAACGAGCTCACGCCGCCCGAGTTCCACGTGACGACCGCGTTCAAACCGGAAGAGATCCACAACGACCTCTACGGCACCGAAGTGACGGTGCACATCGTCGGGTATGCCAGCGGCACGGTCTACAGAGATGACGGTGCCGGCGAGTCCTCGAACGAAGGTTTCCTCGTCGAAGTTTCTTCCGACAACGAAGACATGCAGGCACTGCTCGACTCCTATGACAAGGTCTGGCACATCACCGGTTCCTACTCGGCGGAAGGTTATTACACCGAGTACCTCGACTGGGACAAGGCCGCTCCAATGGACATCACCGTGACCGGCACCTTCGGCGGCTCCGACTCCAACGCAGACTTCTACATGACGCCGGATGCGGACATCCCGGACGAAGCGAAATAAGCGCGGGGCAAACCCGGAGCAAACAACACGCAAAAACAAATAACTCAATAGACGCAAAAAGACCTCTGCTTGTGCAGAGGTCTTTCTTCTTTTCTGAACTTGTTTGTCTCTGGCGTTTCGTCCGAGACAACTCACTCTCTTATTTCTGAGCGAGTTTATGCTTGACCGGCATCCACCACAGGAAGCCGTAGGTCATGCAGAGCGCGATGCTGTCCGCAAGGCTGTTGCCGTTCTGTTTGCCGGTCGGGATGCCGATGAAGATGGTCTCCGGGATGTGCATCGCCAGAATAGCGAGGACGACCCAGGGGAATCCGACGAGGGTCAGAGCGCCGCCGAGGACCCACAGGCCCAGGACGAGGACATAGTTGAGCTTTTCGGTCTTTGCGACCAGAGCGTAGATTTTTTCCATAAAACTTCTCCCTTTCGTGCGCCAACTGCGCAAAATATTCGCAAATCTGTTATAGCACAAACAAGGCCAAAAGGAAAGTCCGCCTTAACTCAGCCCAGTTGCTTTGCCATGAACTCTTTCACCGCTTCCACCACTTTGTCGAGATGGTAGTCGAAGCAGTGGGTGTCCCCGTCGATGGTGACCAGGGTCGCGTTCTCATATACTTTCGCGGCATCGACCGTATCCTGCGGCACGATCGTCGTGTCGGCCATACCCTGGACCAGGAGGACCGGGCCGTGGTAGTTCCGGATGGCCGCGTCCACATCGAGGGCGCGGTTGGCGAGGATGTACCCCTGGGCGATCCGCTGCTCATGGAAATAGAAACAGTCCGGGATCTCATCTTCCGGGAACTGCTTTGCGAGACGCGGGATCATCAGCGCGGGCGCCAGTGGGAGGATTGCCTTGTACTCCTCCGGTCGCCGCCCGGCTTGTATGACCACCGCGAGACCACCCTGAGAGTGGCCGCAGAGGTACAGGTCCGTCACGAAGTCGAGGGACTTCGCGTAGTCCGTGACCGTGTCGAGGTTATGGAGCCACTTGGCGAGGTCGTGGTCTTCAAAGGCACCGTCGCTCTGCCCGTGGCCGTACAGTTCGACCCGAAGGGTCGCGATGCCCAGGTCGTTCATCGTCTCAGAAACCGCACAGAGGTGGGGCTCCTCCATATGCCCGGTCAGGCCGTGGACCACAATGCACAGCGGGGTCTTCTCGAGGCCCTCCGGCCGGTCCAGCTTCGCGTGGAGCCGGATGCCGTCGTCTGTCAGGTAGAATTCTTCTCTGGTCATGGTTTTAGAACCCGAGGAAGTCGTTCACGAGGATGACGTGGATGCGCCCCGCGTGCCGGGAGTAACGGGTGACCAGGAACTGGCAGCAGATGGTGTCCGGGCTCTTGCAGTTCGCGCACGCGCCGGTCTTCTTGCAGGGCGTGTTGATGTCGAACCGCTGCGCGTTCGTGGGAGCCGCTACATTGCGGGCACGTTTCATGGCGCCGTCGACATCGTCACAGATCTTGTTCATACCGACGATGGCCACGACTTTCTTCGGCCCGTTCGCGATGTACGACACGCGGTTCGCATTGCCGTCGATGTTCACCATGACGCCGTCTTCTGTCATCGCGTTGGCGCTCGTCAGGAAGACGTCCGCGTCATAGCCTTTGAGGAGCGCTTCCCGAGGCTCCATTTTGTTACGGTCGAGGAAGTCATAGTTGCCGTTCATGAGGGTGTCGACCAGTCCGATCTCGAAGGCGCTCATCGCCCCACCCATGGTGACGGTGCTGCCTTCCGGGATGAGTTCGAGGGCCTTCTGCAGGGCCTCCTCCTTGCTGGCAGCGTAATAGCCGGTCATATTGCGGGACTCGAGCCCCTTGATGACCTTCTGCGCGAGTTTTTCGTTTCTGGTATACAGGTTTTTGTCCATCATAATGCCTCCTGGGTGTACAGGGTTTCTGTTCCTGGTTTCAGCTTGCTTCGTTCCAGCTTGCTTCGTTCCAGCTTGCTTCGTTCCAGCTTGCTTCGTTCCAGCTTGTTTCGTTCCAGCTTGTTTCGTTCCAGCTCGTTTTGTTCCGGCTTGCAGTTGTACTTCTATCTACCGGAACTCTCAATTCTCCTTCACTCTCTTGCCCGTCATGTGGTCCACCCGGATACGGACCATGTTGACGCGGGCGTAGGAGTGGGCCAGTTCTTCGTCGAGTTGTTCTTTCGTCGGGAAGTACTTGGCACCGAAGTTTTTGGCCTTTTCATACTTCTCGTCGCCGTCGTCCATGACTTCCGCGCGGCCGAAGCAGATGACGCTCTTCATGTGGTACCACCACTCGCCCTCTTCTTTCGGGCCTTCCTGCCAGACGGTGAAACAGACTTTGTCGTTCGCCGCGATGGCGTCCAGCTTGTGGCCGGCTTTGGCGCAGTGGAAGTAGACACACCCGTCGTTTTCGTCGTACCAGTAGTTGATGGGCAGCGCATAGGGGTATCCATCCTCCCCATGGACCGCCAGGGTCGCTCTCTTCTCCTCTTTCAGGATTGCGACACACTCTTCTTCACTCAGCGCCTGTTTGAAGCGCCGCATCTCTCGAAACATATGGTTCTCCTTCTACCCGCACGCTGCAGCTTTCCGCCTTCGCCCGCGGGCTTTCATCTATTTACACACCTCATTATAGCACGTGGGGGAAGGGGAAGCCAAAGAGCGTAGGAGAAAGCCACCTTCCCCTGTCCCCACACCCCTTCCCCTTCCGGCTTTCTCGCTGAGTTAACGCTAATTGTTGAAATATTAGGTTTTAGCGTTAGTTTTATTCGAGGCGGTCCATTCGATGTTAACGCTAAATATAAAACAATACGCATTTAGCGTTAG
>ONFJ01000064.1 GCA_900317085.1 uncultured Eubacteriales bacterium
TGAGAGGGCTAGCCACTATGTTTTTGATATATATCTTCCAAACAAAGACAAAATCGGATTTTGGCGTTTCCCAAAATCCGATTTGTCTACGGTCTGAGATCCTCGTTCCTTCGAACGGGGATCTTTCGTTTTTCCTTTGTGTTCGCGATTTACCGCATGATCAGACGTTGATCTCGACGTCGATGCCGAGGAGGTCTTTCTTCTCCTCGAGGACCGGTTTGATGTAACCGTCGACGAACTCCTGGGTCTGGCTCGGGGCACGGCCGACGAAGTTCTTCGGTTCCATGACCGCTTCGAGTTCTTCGAGGGTCATGCCGAAGGCCGGGTCGTTCGCGATGCGCTGCAGAAGGTCGTTCTGGCCGCCGTCGACCTTGACGACTTTGCCGGCGTCCATGGAGTGGACACGGATGTGTTCGTGGAGGTCCTGACGGTCTCCGCCCTTCTTGACGGCTTCCATCATGATGTTCTCGGTGGCCATGAAGGGAAGCTCCTCGAGGAGATGCTTCTCGATCATCTTCGGGTAGACGACGAGGCCGGAGACGACGTTGATGTAGAGTTCCAGGATGGCGTCAGTGGCAAGGAATGCTTCGGCGACGGAGATGCGCTTGTTGGCGGAGTCGTCGAGTGTTCTCTCGAGCCACTGGGTGGACGCGGTGAGCGCCGGGTTCAGGGCATCGGAGGTCACATAGCGGGCCAGCGAGCAGATGCGTTCGGAACGCATGGGGTTACGCTTGTAAGCCATGGCCGAGGAGCCGATCTGGGTCTTTTCGAAGGGTTCCTCGATCTCCTTCATGTGCTGGAGGAGACGCAGGTCGTTCGCGAACTTCGACGCGGACTGGGCAATGCCGGAGAGGACACTGACCACCTGGTAGTCGAGTTTTCTCGAGTAGGTCTGACCGGAGACCGGGTAGCAGGCCGCGAAGCCCATCTTGTCGGCGATCTTCTGGTCGAGCTGGCGGATCTTCTCTTCATCGCCCTCAAAAAGTTCCATGAAGGAAGCCTGGGTACCGGTGGTGCCCTTGGAGCCGAGGAGTCTCATGGTCTCGAGGCGGTGTTCCACTTCGTAGTAGTCGAGGAGGACGTCCTGGAGCCACAGGGTGGCACGCTTGCCAACGGTGGTCGGCTGAGCCGGCTGGTAATGGGTGAATCCGAGGGTCGGGAGGTCCTTGTACTCGATCGCGAACTTCGACAGCTTGTCGAGGAGGTTCACGAGCTTCTTCTCGATGAGCTTCAGACCTTCGGTCATGGTGATGACGTCGGTGTTGTCGCCGACATAGCAGGACGTGGCACCGAGGTGGATGATGCCCTTCGCGTTCGGGCACTGGACGCCGTAGGCATAGACGTGGGACATGACGTCGTGGCGGCGCTTCTTCTCTTCCTCGATGGCGACTTCGTAGTTGATGTCATCGGCGTGCGCTTTCAGTTCGTCGATCTGCTCCTGCGTGACGGGCAGACCCAGTTCATGCTCGGCCTCCGCCAGAGCGATCCACAGCTTTCTCCAGGTCTTGAACTTGAAGTCCGGGGAGAAGATGTACTGCATCTCTTTCGACGCGTACCGGGAATTGAGAGGAGTTTCGTAAGTGTTCTTCTGCATAACGCACGATCCTTTCGAAGTATCATTTGGCGATTTAACGCCAATAGTATACACGATTTCATGAGAAATAAAAAGAATCAAATGGTATAAGAAACCCCCGCACGAGGCGGGGGTTTTCAGCGATTCTGTTATGCTCAGATGCCGAGGAGGTCCGCGTAGCCTTTGAGGGCTCCGTCGGTGTCACCGGCGAGGACTTTCTTCGCGAGGACTTTGCCGAGCTGGACGCCTTCCTGGTCGAAGGAGTTGACGTTCCAGAGGAAGCCCTGGAACATGACCTTGTTCTCGAAGTGAGCAAGGAGCGCGCCGATGGCTTCGGGGGTCAGCTTGTCGCCGACGATGATGGAGGACGGACGGTTGCCGTCGAAGTTCTTGTTGAGGTTCTCGTCGTCTTTGCCGCAGGCGAACGCGACCATCTGAGCGGCAACGTTGGCCTTCAGCTTCTGCTGAGAGGTGCTGCCTTCGATGACGACGTCGTTGCCCATCTGGCTGTCTTTGAAACCGACGAACTGCAACGGGACGATGGTCTTGCCCTGGTGCAGGAGCTGGTAGAAGGAGTGCTGGCCGTTGGTGCCGGGCTCACCGAAGATGATGGGGCCGGTCACGTAGTTCACGGGCTCGCCGAAACGGTTCACGCTCTTGCCGTTCGACTCCATGTCGAGCTGCTGGAGGTGGGCCGGGAAGCGGCTGAGGGCCTGGGAGTACGGCAGGACCGCGGTGGTGTCGCAGCCGAGGACGTTGCGCTCATAGACACCGATGAGGGCGTCGAGCATGGCAGCGTTCTTCTTGATGTCGGTCTCTTTGGCTGCGGCGTCAGCGGCAGCAGCACCCTGCAGGAAACGGTCGAAGACTTCCGGACCGAAGGCGAGGCTCAGGATAGCGCCACCGACAGCGGAGGAAGAGGAGTACCGGCCGCCGATGTAGTCGTCCATGTAGAAGGAGTCGAGGTAGTCGGGGTTGCCGGCCAGCGGAGAGGTCTCGCTGGTGACCGCGATCATATGCTTGGAAGCGTCAAGGCCGGCCTCTTTGATGGCGTTCTTGACGAAGGCCTCGTTGGTCAGAGTCTCGAGCGTGGTGCCGGACTTGGAGACGAGGACAAAGATGGTCTTGGAAACATCGAGGGTAGAAAGGACGGCGGAGGCATCATCCGGGTCGACGTTGGAGATGAACTTCGCGTCCATCTTGAGGCAGTCGTTGACTTTGGCCCAGTTCTCGAGAGCGAGGTAGATGGCGCGGGGACCGAGGTCGGAACCGCCGATGCCGATCTGGCAGGCCGTCGTAAACTTCTCGCCGGCTTCGTTCGTGATTTCACCGTTATGGACTTTCTTGACGAACTCGGCGATGCGCGCCTGCTGCTTCGCATAGAAGTCTCTCTTGTTGACGTCGTCGGCGATGACATCGTCGCCGAGCTGGCCGCGGCACAGCTGGTGAAGGACGAGACGGTTCTCGCCGGTGTTGATGACAGCGCCGTTGTAAAGCTCTTTGTACTTCTCAGCCAGTTCCGCTTCATCGGCGAGGTCCTGCATGGTCTTCAGGACTTTGTCGTCGACCGGACGGGCCGCATAGTTGAAGGTGAGGCCGGCGGCGATGGGGACATTGTACTCGGCGACGCGCTTCGCACCGCTCTCCCCTGCCATGACCTCTTTGACTTCGACTTCGTTCCAGAGCTCGAGGAGCTCATCGTAAGCTTTGAGGGTATCTAAGTTTTTCCAGTTGGCCATAAGTCTTTCTCTCCTTTGGAAACAACATTTTTGATAAACAATTCACCTTAAAATATATCATAATTCAGAACGTCTCACAATGAGCAGAACGCAAAAAGGACTGTGGAAATTCCACAGTCCTTCCGCTTTTTTCGGGCGATTTGAGGTCGGTCCTCAGGACTCCACCGTAAAACCAGCCTTTTCCAGCGCCGCAACGACGTTCTCGAACGGGATGCCCGTGAGGCGGCAGCCCGGTGAAATAAGGAAATAAGGGAATCGAAAAGGGCTTTTTTGGAGTTTTCCAAAAAAGTCCTTGCATTTGTAATATCTCTGTACTATAATGTGTGAGCAGTCAACGGGGAATCCCTCCCCTTGACATAGATATCGCAGAGTAGAGCAGTTGGTAGCTCGTCGGGCTCATAACCCGGAGGTCGGAGGTTCAAGTCCTCCCTCTGCACCCAGAAAAAGAAGAGACTCTCATATGAGAGTCTCTTCTTTTTTTGCTTGTTGATCGGGGGACTTGAACCGAAGGCCGGAGCGTTTAGAAAACAGTCCTGTGGACTGTTTTTAGCGACGGGAGCTGCGGCAGCAGCTCGGTGTGGTTTTCGCGGCGAAGCAGAGCGAAAAGCACGTCAAGTCCTCCCTCTGCACTTATTCTGCAACGGTATAAACGTCACCTCTCAGTCCCGTGAACGCAGGGATCTGCGCCCGGACCGCATCCACTTCGGACAGGTCGATGTCGCAGAAGAGGACGGTCTCCTCTTCCCCGCAGGAGCTTTTGACGTCTCCGTAGGGGCCGATGACCATCGAGTGTCCGTAAGGGTTGCCGTCCGGGGCGCGGGCGCCACAGCAGGCGGCGAAGAACAGTTCGTTGTCGAGGGCGCGGGTCCGGGTCAGGAGCTCCCAGTGGGCTTCTCCGGTGGGCGTCGTGAACTTCGCGGGAAGCACGATCAGTTCCGCGCCCCTCTTCGCCATCGCCCGGAAGAGTTCCGGGAACCGCAGGTCATAGCAGATGGCAAGGCCGATGCGGCAGACGTCGGTGTCGAAGATACAGATGTCCGAGCCGGACGCGAAGGAGTCGGACTCCTTAAACGTCATCTTGCCGGGGATGTCCACGTCGAAGAGGTGGATCTTCCGGTAGTCCGCAAGGAGGCTGCCGTCCCGGTCGAACACATAGGACGTGTTATAGAGCCGGTCTCCCGCCCGCTCCGTCACACTGCCGCCGATGAGCACGATTCCAAGCTCCCTTGCCCAGGCAGCCATCCGCTCCATGCTCTCCCCTCCGCGGGGCTCCGAATACGGCCCGAAGTACTCATGGCCGAAGGGGCACTGGAACACTTCCGGGAGCATGACGACGGATGCGCCGCCGGCCGCCGCCTCGCGCACCATGGCCTCTGCCTTTTTCATGTTTTCTTCTTTGTCGACGCCGGACATCAGCTGACAGATGCCGAGCCGGAACTGACGCTCACTCATTCGGAACACCTCCTCATTTCTGGGATTATTATACAATAAATCGCCACAGGCCAAAAGGAAAACCCGCCCTGCCAGTGAGCAGAGCGGGCTCTTCGTTATTCCAGATCAGCTGCCCACGATGCGGGACACGATCTTGTCGTCGACGATGGTATCGGTCTTCGGGTTGAAGACGGGAGACTTGGTGAGGTCTCTCTTGGCAGGGTCTGCCGGAGCGAGCGGCTTCCAGGGGTTCTTGCCTTCGGCTTTGAACGCTTTGTAGAGCAGGACACAGTAGATGAGGTCGAACATCGTGCAGCAGACACCACACCAGATGTTCAGCGGATCCTGCAGGGACGGATAGACGGCGATGGCAAGCCATGCGCCGATGGTGCCGAGCATTTTGCCGATCGCGATCATCATGGACTGGCCTTCGGTGCCCTTTCTGAGATAGAGCAGGAAGATGAACAGCATGGACATCGGCAGGTTCTGGACGATGGCGGTGCAGCCGTTGGCACGGACGCCGTAGGCCTGCAGCCAGGTGATCTCGACGATGACCGCCATGATCATAACAACGGCGAACCAGGGCCAGAAGAGGCGCTCATCGGCCACCTTGACAAAGTCTTTCTTGCCCCACTTGATGTGCGTGTAAAGGATGAGACAGTCGGCGATGAACCATGCGGTGTTGACGCAGGCCATCATGTAGCCGCCGTAGAACATGCCGTCATGGGCCCAATACATGTACGCATAGAGGCCTTCCCAGACGATGTTCAGCGCCAGGGCGGCGATGGGCATACCGTAGGTCTTCTGTTTGAAGCCGAGACGGATGAGGTCGATGTACGCGAACAGCCAGCCGAGACCGGCGATCGGGGCGAAGATGAAGACTCTGGCATCGAGGCCGAATTCGCCGAAATGACAGAAGTCCATAAGAGTCTGTAAGAATCCCATAGATGTTTCCTCCTATATTATTCGTCTTTCTTTCTCCAGTATTTGTTCCAGCCGAAGAGGGCCAGCGCTTCCGCTGCCAGGAACGCGAACGGTCCCCAGATGCTGCTCTTCATGCCGGTGTGCCACTTATAGAACTCGCTGGGCTGCGCGCCGCGGATGCTCTCTGCGACCTTCGCCTTCAGTTCGGTGGCGTCGAAGTTCGGGTCGTATTCTTTCATGTTCAGTTTGTACTGATCGAGTTCGAGGTTGACGCCTCTTGTGTGGACGTCAAAGTCGATGTCCTTGCCGAACCGGGACAGCGGGAGCAGGAACACCGGGAGCTTGCCCGTAATGTTGTGGCTCTTCGTGTAGTCCACCGGCAGGAGGGTCTCACCGTTCAGGTACAGTTTGTCGACCTCCGGGAAGTTCCAGGCCAGTCTCGCATAGGCTTTGCCGTCTTTGACGGTCAGCGTGGCCGGTTCGACCAGTTTCATGATGCCGGTGCCGGAGAGGTCGTAATCGATGTCATAGTTGCCATCCGGAAGGTCGATATCGAGGCCCTTCACCGCGATGAGCGAGGGGGCGTCGAGCGTCAGATCGACGTCGTCCGTGTCGGCATCCACGACGACCGCGGCTTCCGTGTCTGCATCTTCCTCGTCGACGACCACGTCCTCTTCGTCGAATTCATCGACGACTACGTCGTAATCGGGCTCGTTGCGGGTGGCAGAGTACTCTTCCTCGTAGGTCTTCTTCGGAGTCGGAGCCTTGTCATCGGCAAACGCCGTCATCGGCAGGACGAGAGCGACGACCATGGCCAGAGCAGTCAGGACCGCGGCAATGGTTTTCTTCATGTCTTTTTCTCCTTTCCTGTTCATAATTCTCACGGATCTCTCATAGGCAGAGAGTCTTCCACTTCAAATTGTACGCGTACAAAAAGAGGTTGTCAATAAAAGATAACAAAAAGACCCGGGCGCTATGCCCGGGCCTTTATCCTGCGAATATTATTCCG
Organism: uncultured Eubacteriales bacterium; assembly: GCA_900317085.1. Lineage (GTDB taxonomy): Bacteria > Bacillota > Clostridia > Oscillospirales > Acutalibacteraceae > RUG420. Next base: position 6,677 of record ONFJ01000064.1, read on the forward strand.
CTGCTTTTGCGGCAGCCGCTTTTTCCTTCTCGACGAATTCAATAGCTTCTTTCTTGACCTCTTCGGCCTTCGCAGCCACTTTTTCTTCGATGGCGGCTTCGGCTTTGGCCTGGAGTTCTGCCTTCTTCACGTTGTTGGCAGCGATCTCTTTGTAATTGGCGAACGCGGCCTCGTCGATGGCGGCGATGGAACCTTCATAGTCGCCTTCCTGGCGCATCTTGTAGATTTTCTCCGCCTGCTTGTTGCGCTGTTTCTTCAGCTTCTTGTCCAGAGCGGCCTGGTCCTTCTTCAGCTGAGCCATTTCCTGCTTGACGATGGCCTTGCGGTCCTTGGCAGCCTGAACGGCGGGACGGCGTGCTTCGAAGTTGGCATCAAGTCTGGTGTTCACGACGTTGATGAGTAATCCTTTGATATCCATTTCATGTATCCCCTCTCTGGAAAAGTGCCAGAATTTTACGTATATTCAAAGATAATAATAAATGAATTTCCGCAGAGTGTCAACTGAAAAGGAGGGGTACATCGCCCAAAAACCCTTTAAGGTAAAGTTAAAGCAGAAGTGGTTTACTAAGCTCGCCTTCCTGTGGCGATTTACCCCTTGCAACTCGTCACGGTGAGACTATAATAGACATGTTAATAAACTGTATTTAGGAGGCACTGCTTATGGCAGCCATTCTGGAATGCAGACAGCTTGTCAAGAAGTATGGCAGCTTCCAGGCCCTGAACGGGATCGACCTCGAATTGCCCGCCGGCAAGATCATCGGGCTCCTCGGTCCCAACGGCTCCGGAAAGACCACACTCATCAAACTGGCCAGCGGTCTGCTGCAACCGACCTCCGGCGAGATCCTCATCGACGGCATGAAGCCCGGTGTGGAAACGAAGCGCATCGTCGCCTATCTCCCGGAACGCAACTACCTCGAGGACCGCATGACGGTCGAACAGATGCTGAAGTTCATGAAGGACTTTTACGAAGACTTCAACATGGACAAGGCCCGCGAGATGCTCACCCACCTCGACATCGACCCGAAGGCAAAGTTCAAGGCGCTGTCCAAAGGTACCCGCGAGAAGGTCCAGCTCATCCTCGTCATGAGCCGCGACGCGAAACTCTACCTGCTCGATGAACCCATCGGCGGCGTGGACCCCGCATCCCGCGACTACATCCTCGACACCATCATCAAGAACTACAACAAGGATGCCACCGTCATCCTGTCCACCCACCTCATTGCGGACATCGAGCCCGTCCTCGACGAGTTCGTCTTCATCCGCAAGGGCGATATGATCCGTCATTCCACGGTCGCCTCTGTCGTCGAACAGGGCGAAACGGTCGACAGTCTGTTCCGGGAGGTGTTCCGATGCTAGGCAAACTCATCAAACACGACTTCCTCTCGAACGCCCGCTTCCTCGGACCCGCGTACATCGTCATGCTGGTCATCGCACTGCTCGGGCGATTCGTTACCTGGCTTGCCACACGGAAAGCCATCATGGACTCCGTGGCCCCGGCCTTCGCGCACATCATCAACCTGCTGTCCTCGCTCCTGACCGTGGCCTTCGTCCTGGCCCCCTTCGCCATCCTGTTCATGGCCGCCTTCTGGGTGATCTACCGGTTCTACAAGAACATCTTCACCGACGAAGGCTACCTCATGAACACGCTGCCGACCCGGCCCGTGAACCTCGTGTTCTCGAAGCTTCTGAATGCCCTCATCTGGATGCTCATCACGATCGTCGTCGCCGGTCTCTCCTGGTTCCTCGCCGTCGGCCATCTCGAAGGCCTGCGGGACATCCTGAACCAGATCTGGGACACCATCGTCCAGCTCTTCCTCAGCAACAAGGAAGCCATCCACGAGCAGCTCGGCGTACCTATCTGGCTCTTCGTCGTGGAGCTTCTGGTCTTCATCCTCTGCTGGTTTGCGCGCTTTACCATCTCCTGGTACTTTGCCATCGCGTTCGGCCAGCTCATCTCGAAGAACCATAAGGTCCTCGGTGCCATCGGCGCTTATATCGGCCTTGCCATTGCGTCGAACATCGTGTCCACCGCGTTCATGGGTGTCCTCGGCAAGGTGACCGACACGGTCGCGTCCAACGGCGCGGTCATGCAGACCACCCTGCTCGGCAACTCGGTCCTCTTCATCCTCATCACGGCAGCCCTCTACTGGGCCGTCACCTCGATCATGAAGAACCGCCTGAACCTGGACTGATCGCAGGGGAAACAACACATCCAAAATTCCAAACAAAAACTCCTTTCCTGAATGGGAAAGGAGTTTTTCTTCTTTTAACCTGATAAATCCGTTTTTGTTGAGGCTTTTCAATGCTCAGCACTTCACATTCTTCCAGCTTGGAGCGCTGGGGCGATTTACCTCTCAATCACAGCACCACTGCCTAAACTCCCGGAGGCTTCGCCTCCTCCCCTCGGAAACATCCGCCAGGCAGCGGGGGGACGGCGACGCGCAGCTAGTACACCGTAAACGCCCCTGTTAGCTGCCGTGCGTATTGACGCCCTCCACTCCGCTCCGGGCTTTGGTGCCACAGTCCTT
>ONFJ01000077.1 GCA_900317085.1 uncultured Eubacteriales bacterium
GATCGTCAGGATGCCACTGTCACTTTCCTGGCCTGCCGATGCCATCATGACATCAACACGTTTTGAGGTCTGGTAATACCAGTAAATGTCATAAAAGGGCACCAGCATGCAGAGGAACAATTGAGCGACCGGGCTACGCTCCGGCAAAGTCTTGACATGGTTCGACAGCTGAGTCACTTTGTAGATCCAGTAAAGCCAGTAGATGCCAAGCGTAACGAACCCGAGAAGCAGCATTTTCACAAGGTTTCTTTTATTCTGCTCTGCCATGATCAAGGCCTCCATATTCTTTGACTAATTGTTAACGCAATTCACAAAACGTTCACAACTCAATTATGGCACATCGCCTATCAAAAGTAAAGGTTGACGTTACAGTTTTCAGGCAGATAACATTGAACAATTTTGACTCTTTGCAAAAGAAAAGGCTCTGCATTGTTGCAGAGCCAAAACCATTTTTGGTTACTGTTCGTATGCGTTATCTTTTGTTGCCTGGCAGTTTCACTTTTGCCGGCGATTTACTCCGCGGCCTTCTGACTGACGACCTGACCTTTCTCGACGGTGTAGGCGGTGCCTTTGCCGTCGGTGAGGGTGCCGGAGAAGTTGAAGTTCACGTAACCGTTTTCGAGGTACCAGATGCCGTTTGCGTTCTCGGCCACACCGGTGAAGTCGGTGTTGACCACGCCTTCTTTGACGAGAGCCCAGCGGCCGGGCGCCGTCTCGATGACTTCGCCGTATTTCTGGCTGTTCTCATCGATCAGTTCGTCGATATCAGATGGTTCGTACCCAGGGCCTGCAGCTTCTTCCCCGGACGTGATCTCATCCCAGTTCCAGCTCCCGTCCTCCGTGAGTTCGGCATTGCTGGACAGTGCCACGATACCGCCGATGAGGAGTCCGATGGCCAGCAGGAGCCCAAGGGCCCCGATGACGATCGGGAACCAGACCGTCTGCGTGAAGGGCTTTTTATAAGACTCCCCGCAATGCGGGCAGGCGTGGACATCGTTCGGGAAGGTCGCGTGACAGTTGCGGCAGACCCCTTCCCCGGTCGTGTTGGGACCGGCGCCGCTTCGTACCGCTTCGATCCGGTTGATCTGATCCTGCAGGATGACCGCCCCGATGATGTCGAGGCCGAAAATGGCGAGGATGAGAGTGACGATGGAGTTATCGTTGAACACCTCAAAGGGCTCCCCGAGGTTCGACAGTTTCTTCGACGTCTTGTAGAACCAGTACAGTTCATAGTATGGGATGAACATAACGAGCAGCAGCTGGACCAGCGGGCTCTGCTGTGCCGAATTCCGGTCGCGATTCGCGTATTCTGTGGTCTTAAATACCCAGTAAAAGAAGTAAATGCCGAGGGTACAGACCATGAGCACGACAAAGCTCACGAGGTTTCGCATGTTCTCCGGTTTTTTCCATTGTCCGCTCGTATAGACCGGGTTGTCGGATTTGTTACCGTAAGTTGCCGTTGTCATTGAAAACTCTCCTTTGGACTCTCGCACGAGTTCACAATTTCTTCGTTAATATTATGACACTTATTCATATGTTAGTAAACATTTTTTATTGTAAAAAAGGGGCAAAAAGTTTATACGAATGATAACTTTCATCAAAAAGAGCCCTGCAACAGCAGGGCTTTTTAACATTTGTTATTCTGCCTGACCGTTGAGTGCGGCGAAGGCTTTTTTGTTGTTCTTGTAAAGGCTCTTGAAGACCTCGAAGTTGCGGTCGTGGACCGCTTTGTTGGCCGGGTTCGGCTCGTAGGACTTGCTGGCCGGGATGAAGTCCTTGACCTTGTCGATGGAACTGATGACGCCGAGGCCAACACCCATGATGGCGGCGGCTCCGACGGCACCGACGTTCTGAGGCGAGTGGACCGTCTCTACCTTCCGGCCGGTGACATCTGCAAGGATCTGGCAGGTGACCGGAGACAGGGCTCCCCCGCCGACGAAGCGGATGGTATCGGACGTCTTGACGTGTTTCGCTTCCTGTTCGAGCATCCAGCGCTGGTGGTAGCAGACGCCTTCGACGACCGCGCGGATCATTTCGCGTTTGCCGGTCTCCAGCGTGATGTTGAAGAACATGCCCGCCGCGTTCGGGTCTTCGAAGGGACAGCGGTTACCGTGGAGCCAGGGCGTGAAGATGACACCGTTGGAACCGGCCGGTACGGTCCGCATGATCTCGGTCATGTAGTCGTAAAGGGACGTGTAGGCGGCCTCGAAGCCCTGACGGTTCTCCGTGACATCGTGCTTGTCAAGGTAGATGTCCACTTCATCGAGAGCCAGGTGGTCCTTGACCCACTCGACACACTTGGCGGCGGTCTCCATCTCGGCAAAGTAGTTGTAACGGCCTTCCTGAGCACCGACGATGGCGGCGATCATGGCCATGACGTCGACCTTCTGTTTTTCCAGAACGGTGCCGACCCAGCCGGACGTACCGGAATAGATGTGTGTATCGCCCGGGAGGACAGAGCCTGCGCCCACCGGGATGAGGGACGCGTCTCCGCCACCGCCGAAGACGGCAATGCCGGGCACGAGACCGAGGTCTTCCGCCGCTTTCGCGGTCAGGGGACCGACTTCGTCCGTGGACTTGCAGATGTCGGGCAGATGCTCTTTGTAGATGCCCATCATGTCACAGATCTTGTCGCTCCAGCCCTCGTGGCCCTTGCGGGTGTCATAGAGCAGTGTTGCGAAGGCAGAGTCTTCGGTCATGACACACTTGCCGGTGCAGCGGCAGATGAGGTATTCCTTAACATCGAGCCATTTGTAGATCTTGTCGTAGACTTCCGGCTCGTTGTTCTTGATCCAGAGGTATTTGAAGATGGGGTCCTTGACCGAGGAGGACACCGCGTGGGTGTAGTAGAAGTACGGCAGGAACTTGAACAGGTTGGCGCCGGCGATCTGCGGACCGTAGGCGATGGCCTCCTTCAGTTCCTTTTTGGCGCGCTGGTCCATGTAGGACATGGCGGGCCGGAGGGCGTTGCCCTCTTTGTCGACGACCACGACACCCTGCATCTGGCTGCAGAAGGAGATGCCGTCGACCTGCTCCGGTTTGATGTCCGTCTGCGAGAAGATCTTCTTCGTGGTGACGCACATCGCCTCCCACCAGTCGTCGACGTTCTGCTCGACGCCGCCGTTTTCGAGAACGGTAAGACCGTAACCCATGGAGGCGGACTCCAGCAGAGTGATGATCTGGTCGATGCGGAAGAGACAGGTCTTGACGCCGGTGGTGCCGATGTCATAGGACACTACGTATTTTTCCATGTTGATTACTCCTTATTCAGTCTCATTTCTCTAGTTTTTTCACATCGCTGTGGGAGAACGTGAAGGCGGACTCCAGGAATTTCAGCAGCTCCCGTACGACCTTCTCGTCGTCGTCGAAGATGTCGTCTCCGCAGTAGACCTTGAACCGCTCGCGATAGTAGTCGCAGGTGTAGGAGAACTGCAGCGTCATCAGAAGGGAGTCGAAGAAGAACGCGAACATGCGCTCGTCCATGTCTTCCCGGATGTCTCCCTCTTCCTTCGCCCGCTTCAGGAAGCCGGCGTAAGCTTCATAGGAGATGCTTTCGATCTTGTCAGCGTAGTAGCGGACTTTTTTCTCATCGGACATTTTCGTGATCTCATTGTAGAGCTTCACATAGCGAGAGTCCTGCCCGGACGACTTCTGGATGGTCCGGATGAGCTTCTCCGCCCGGACGAGGATCTTGTCGTCGGACTGAAGGACCTCTTCGATGACGGCATGGAGTTCACTGATCGCTTCTTCCAGACACAGGATGAACAGGTCCTCTTTGGTTTCAAAGTATTTATACATGAGGCCGATGGAAATGCCGGCCTTTTTCGCAATGACGTTGATGTTCGCGTTCTCGAAGCCGAGTTTCGAAAACTCGTCGATGCCGGTCTGCAGCACGGTCATGCGGCGTTCCGGATCGGCCCGATCGAACGCGGGTTTACAGTGTTTACTCTCCATATGGTACCTCCCAAACCTCACAGGGGTGAGCAATCGCTCATCATCATTATAATACATCGCCCAAAAACTTTGCAAGGCAAGGATAGATTCTGTGAAAAGAGTGCACAAAATTTCGGTTTTTGGCGCGTTTGCTCTTCCCTTTGACTATCAAGTTTGATATACTATTGTTGTTAAAGCGTGAGCGGTCGCTCACCCCACAGATTATCCAAACGGAGGAATGAAACTATGGATACCAGATTTGCAATCTCCCAGTATCCGGATACCGACCGGATCAACCAGGAACTCAACCAGCTCATCAAGAGCCCCATCTATTCCATCAAGCCGGAAGTCCTGGCTCAGTACGAGTCCGAATACTACGGCAAAAAGTGCCAGAAGTCCAAAGTGATGATCGACGAAGCCAAGACGGTCATCCCCGGCGGCGTCCAGCACAATCTCGCGTTCAACTACCCCTTCCCTCTGGTCTTTACCAAGGCGGAAGGCGCCAAACTCTATGACATCGACGGCAACGAGTACTACGACCTGCTCCAGGCCGGCGGCCCGACCATCCTCGGTTCCAACGACCCCGTCGTCCGTGAAGCGGTCATCGATCTTCTGAACACCTGCGGTCCCTCCACCGGTCTGTTCCATGAGTGCGAGTACAAACTTGGCAAGAAGATCGCCGACAGCGTCCCCTCCGTCGACATGTTCCGTATGCTCGGCTCGGGCACGGAGGCCTGCATGTGCGCCGTCCGTGTGGCCCGTCTTGCCACCGGCAAAAAGAACATCCTGAAGATGGGCGGTGCCTACCACGGCTGGTCCGATCAGCTGGCATGGGGCATGCGTGTCCCCGGCACCAAGAACCTGCAGTCCAACGGCGTCCCGATGTTCGTCTTCAAGCACACTCAGGAATTCTTCCCCGGCGACCTTGAGGACCTCGAGAAGAAACTCTGGCTCAACAAGTTCAACGGCGGCACCGCTGCTGTTTACATCGAGCCCATCGGCCCCGAGTCCGCGACCCGTCCGGTCTCCAGAGAATTCGTCAAGGGCGTCGAGACCCTCTGCCGCAAGTACGGCGCGCTCCTCGTCTGTGACGAAGTCGTCTCCGGTTTCCGCATCGGCATGGCCGGTGCTCAGGGCTACTACGGCATCGACCCCGACATCACCATCTTTGGTAAAGTCATCGCCGGCGGCTATCCGGGCGCAGGCGGCATCGCCGGTCACAGAGACGTCATGAAACACCTCGGCGCAGGCCTCGACTCTTCGGGCAAGAAGGTCAAGAAGGCAATGTGCGGCGGAACCATGGCTGCCACCCCCATCTCCTCCCTCGCCGGTTATACCGCCATCTGCGAGATCGAAAAGAGAAACGCCTGCCAGGTCGCCGGCCAGAGAGCCGACCAGCTGGTCGCCGGTCTCCAGAAGAGCATCGACAAGTACAACCTTCCGTTCATCACCTACAACATCGGCTCGGTCTGCCACCTTCATACGGTCGGCACCATGCAGTTCGCGATCGACTGGGGCAAGCTCTGGCAGGTCCCCGGCATCCTCAACGAGACCAGCATCCGCCAGAAGGAAATGGAACACATGGGCGCTGCCTACATGGCAGAAGGCCTCGTCACCCTCGCCGGCTGCCGTCTGTACACCTCCGCCGCTTACACTCCGGAGATGATCGACGATGTCATCGGCCGCTTCGACAAGGTCATGTCCAACTGCGCGAAGCTTGACATCCCAAAGAAGAAATAAGAAAGGCGCAAGGTGATCCTATGGCCATCGAAAAACGCATCGCTCAGGAACTGGTCGTCAAGGCCGGCCTCGAGCTCATGGAGAGCGGCCTCATTGCCCGTACCTGGGGCAATGTCTCTGCCCGCATCTCTGACAACGTATTCGTCATCACCCCCAGCGGCATCCCTTACGAGAAGCTGACACCGGACGACATCGTCGAGGTCACCATCGATGAACTCAAGTACGATGAGAACGGCCTGAAGCCCTCTTCGGAAAAAGGGGTCCACGCCGCTGCCTACAAACATCATCCGGAAGTGGATTTCGTCATCCACACGCATCAGATCGCCGCTTCCGCGGTGAGCGTCACCGGCAGAGACGTTCCGGTCTCCGGAGAGGCCAAAGCGGTCCTCGGCGCGGTCATTCCCAACGCGGAATACGGCATGCCCTCCACCGGCAAGCTGAAGGACGCGGTGGACGCCGTCATCGCGGCGAACCCCACCAGCAAAGCGTTCCTCATGCGTCACCACGGCACCGTCTGTCTCGGCAGGGACTATGACGATGCGTTCAAAGTCGTCAATACTCTGGAGGACTACTGCAAAGAGATCATGGCGAAGACCATCGCCGGTGTCGGACACAACGACAAGCTGACCGACGCGGACCTCGCGGCTGTCTATACTGCTGCAGTCGTCGCGCCGGAGAACAGAGACATTCCCTGTGAGGACCTCGGCAGCTCCCTTCGCGAGGGCGACACCTTCACCCTCTTCATGGATGGCGGCGAGCGCTACGAGTGCTCCGTCGAGACCGGCAAAGCCGTTCCCGGTGCACCGATCGCGCCCCGTGTCGCAGAGCTCCACGCCGAGATCTACAAGAACACGGACGACATCATCATCCGCAACTACCAGACTCCGGAAGCCATCGCCCTTTCGAAGAAAGGCGAGCCGGAGAAGGCTTACCTCGATGACTTCTGCCAGATCGCCGGCTCGGTGGTCGCCAATGTCAACTGGGACCCCACGTCCTACCGGACCGACGCCGTCGAAGCCGGCAAAGCCGCTTCCGGCCGGAACGCCATCCTCGTCAAGGGTCACGGTGCCCTCTGCACCGGCATGAATCCGTACGACGCGGACGCCGTCAAGCTGGTCCTCGAGAAGGAAGCCATTGCGGCGATGTACGCGCAGCTCGTCCTGGGCACCAAAAACCTTGGCACCCTCGACCGCGTCATCCAGCGCCTCGTCTACAAGATGAAGTACTCCAAGCAGGCAGATAAAAAGTAAATTCTTCCAATTGGATACAGAAGAAGGACCCCGACGACCATTCGGTCGCGGGGTCCTTCGCTTTATGCATTCAGTTGTCAGAACCGACAGAGAACTTATTTCTCCTCTTCATAAAGGATACCGTTCTCGAACATCTCGAGGACTTTCATGGAGGCTGCATAGCAGTCGCCGATGCCCTGATGGCTCAGGTTGTCATAGGTATCTCTTCTGGTGTGGTAGTAGTTCTCCAGCTTGTGGTTCAGACCGGTGACACCGCCGGAGCGGAATCCGCCCTGGGTGAACGCAGCCGTGTCGGTGGCGCCGCCAAGGGGCGGGACCCAGCCCTTGCGGCAGGCGATGCCCAGTTCCTCACAGGCCTTCATGAAGATGTCGTTGGCCTGTTTGTCGGTCTTGATGGTACCGTTGAGGTCTCTGTAGTTCGCCATGAGCCACTTCGGGTCGTGCATGGTGTCATAGGAATAGATGATGGTAGGAACATCCTGGAACTCGCCCTTGTGAGCTTCTGCCCAGGCGGAGGGCCTTCAGGACGGCGATACCCATCTCACAACCGGTGAGGTTGTCGTTGGCACCGTCGACGATGTGGTGTTCGTTCCACAGGAAGTAAAGGCCGATGAGGAACGGAACAAAGGCGAGGCCGTAGACACCCATCTTCGTGAGAAGCAGAGTGGAGGGACCGCCGAGGATGCTGCCGTTCTTGATCATGGACGCGATGGAGATGCCGAGAGTGTAGAACAGGCCGGCAAAACCGATGACCGCATGGGCTTCGAAGCCGATGCCGCCGAGCAGGTAGTTGACGGGCCATTCCCAGACGGCGTCGCAGTGGCCGTTGAAGAAGATGCGCTGTTTGACTTCGCCCTTCGGTTTCTTGATGGCCATCATGTTATGCCCTGTTGCCTTTTTGAAGAAGCGGTCAACGAACTTCTTGTACATACCGAATTGCAACAGGGCTATGACCGCTCCACAGGTACACAGAATGGCGCTGATGATCGGCGCGAACCAGTAGGTGCCCAGGGAGAGGAGAACGAAGGTGACGGCGAAGTAGAGCCAGCCGAAGAAGCTGTTCGGATGTTCCTCGAACTCCTCGACGACGACTTCGTCGCAGCCGTACTCCTCACAGAGTTCTGCGTAGTATTCGCAGGACTGGAGTTCGCCCTTGGAACCGGGCGATCTTTTTTCGAATGTCTGGATGATGTGCGTGATGTCGCCAATGATCCAGTCAGCCATCTGATCTTTTTTATCGATCAGTTTTTTGAGAGTCATTTCAGATCAACACTCCTTTTCATATTCACTTTCAGCCGGGGCGTTCGTCCCAGCTAACCTTACCCTCTTATTTTACCCTGTTCGCTTATCCGCTTTCAAGGAGCGACGGCTCACCCCATTGCCAAAATACTTAAGACAATTTTAAGCACATTGCACAAATGATAACCCTGGGCCGATCTGCCTTCCAATCGGTTCCGTTTTTCCGTCCCTTTTTGCTTGCCAACCCGAACCCCCGCGCGCTCGTAAAGCATTGCGCCGCTCCCCCCTGCGCAAAAAGGTTCCGAAAAAACTCCCCTTACCTCATGTTAAAAGGTAGCGAAGGCAGATCGGCCCTAAAAAACCATCCACACGTAAAACGTGTGGTTGTTAGTAGACGGGCAAAGCCCTTGCTCCTCGCTACGCGTCGAACGCGTGAACGCGAGTTCTGGCAGTT
>ONFJ01000071.1 GCA_900317085.1 uncultured Eubacteriales bacterium
ACGCCTTCGACCTCGTGTGCTGGGTGCTCTTCGACCCCATCACGAAGTCCGCTTATGACACGGCGCTCGAAAAGCATGCGTAAATCGCCAAAGGGAAGGAAAACAGGTTCATGGATTATAAAGAGAAAGTCATTATGGACGCGTCGGACTTCGTGCTGCTGTCCGACTACGTGCCGGGCATCGTGCAGGAGATCCGCTACTTCTCGACGTATAATTTCGTCGGGGAGCAGATCGACGGGTACGAGGAGCCCATTGCCCTCCTGACGAAGGAAGCGGCGCGAGCGCTGCGGTCGGTCAGCAACCAGGCCATCGTGGCGGGCTACCGGCTGAAGATCTTCGACGCATACCGTCCCTCGCGGGCGGTCAAGCACTTCATGCTCTGGGGCATCGAAGACCTGGACCTGCGCATGAAACCGTTCTTCTACCCGGACCTCGAAAAGCATGAGGTCTTTGAGCAGGGGTACATCGCCGCCCAGTCCAGCCACAGCCGGGGCAGCACCGTGGACCTTACGCTCCTTAACATGGAGACCGGGAAGGAACTGGACATGGGAAGCGCTTTCGACTTTTTCGGAGAGAAGTCCCACCCGGACAGCAAAGACGTCACGGAGAAGCAGTACGAGAACCGCATGTTCCTGCAGAACCTCATGGTCCGCAACGGCTTCGAGCCCATCGACTGCGAGTGGTGGCACTTCACGCTGAAGGACGAGCCGTTCCCGGAGACGTACTTCGACTTCCCGGTGACGAAGGATGTCATCAAGACCTGAACAAACGGAAAGGGGCTTTTCAGAAAGCTCCTTTTTTGGTATAATGGAACCGAACAAATGTTTTATTTTGAAGGCTGAAAAGGTGTCACTATGGCAAAGAAATCGGAAGAAATGATCCGCTCCAGCGCGGCTGAATACCTGACCTATGTTGCCGCTGCCGGTGAAGGCGACGAAACAATGGAACTGCGGTACCAGGATGAGAACATCTGGTTGACCCAGAAGATGATGGCGGAACTGTATGGGGTGAGTAAACAGACAATCAGCCATCATTTACAAACAGTGTATGCGGACGGAGAACTGGTGGAGGAGGCAACTGTCAAAAATTATTTGACAGTTCAAACGGAAGGCTCTCGTCAGGTTTCTCGCGAAGTTCAGCACTATAACCTTCAGGCCATTATCGCCGTCGGGTTCAAAGTCAACAACGCGGAAAGAGAACACGCTTGCCATGTGCGAAGCGTTCGCTGAAGGCGCGAAAGAAGCCGGCCACGAGGTCGAGATCCTGCACGTCGGCAGAATGAAGATCGGCGGCTGCCTCGGCAAACCCGTCGCGAAGAAAGCGGCTCTGTAAAATGATAATTAACGGGTGACTATCCTGTCAGCTTGTGTTAATCTGTCGAAGAACTGAATATTAGTCACCGGAGGGCAGTGTGCCGTAGCACAGGGGATCGTAGATGGAAACGTCTGCAGGCCGCCTGCCAGATAAGGTGTCGAGTGCGCTCGGTTATTACGTTTTTAACGCAATAGCCGGGCTTTTTTCTTTGGAAAGGAGCGTTTTTATGAATTCTGAAATGTTCGCCAAACTACCACCGACGCAGCTGTTTTTCAAGTGCGCGGTGCCGGCCGTCGTCACGTCTGTGTTCGGCGCGCTCTACTCGGTGGTGGACGGCATCTTTGTCGGCCGGTTCCTTGGGTCGGATGCTCTGGCGGCGATCAACCTCATCATGCCCATCATCCTCATCGTCGAGGCGATCTCCAACATGATCGCCACCGGCGCATCGGTGAACATCTCCATGCTTCTGGGGAAACAGAAGCGGGAAGAGGCCTCCGCGGTCTTCTCGTTCTCCTACCTGGTCGGGTGGATCGATATGTGCTTCTCCTCGTACTTTACAGCGCTGGACCAGCCGACCCGTTCCATCGTCGTGTCTGTCTTCGGCACGGTGGTGTTCCCGGTCCTGTTCCTGTTCCTTCTGACCGCCATCTTCGGCCTGAACGGCGTCTGGCTGATGGCTACCGACGCAGGCCTTGCCAGCGGCATCCTGACTCTGGTGCTCGCAAAGACGATGAAACTGAAACCTGTGTCAGCAGAACCGTCCCCGTGACATACGTTCTTTGACAATATCTGTCTTTTGTTTAATGTATAATTTATTTTTGTTGATTATACTGGCTTCAGAAAGGAGGCGTGCGTATGAAAAAGGCAGCAAAACAGCCGACGGAGTTTCATGGGAAGCTCCTGTCGACCCGGTTTAATGAAAAGTATGGCATTGAACGTCCGGAGCTCTTTTGGCTGTTCTTCTTCGGCAGCCTGCTCGGCGTCCTCATGGAAGGCGTCTATTGCAAGTTCGTCCACGGCGCGTGGGAGACCCACGTCGTTTCCATCTGGGGACCGTTCTGCATCCTCTACGGCATCGGTGCGGTGGCGTTCTACGTCGGGAACGTCGTCTGGGAGGACAAAAAGAAGTGGCAGAAGTTCCTGCTCTTCGGTTGCCTCGGTTCCGGGCTCGAAGTCATCGCCGGAGCCATCCTGGAGTTCGGCCTCGGCATGTACGCCTGGGACTACTCGGGACAGTTCATGAATTTCCGCGGTTACGTCAGCCTCGGTATGACGGCCGCCTGGGGCGCGATCGGCCTCCTGTTCAGCTTCGCCGTTCCGTATGTGGACGGTGCGTATGCGTTTATGCAGACACACGCGTGGCACATCGCGTACGTCATCCTGTCCGTGTTCCTGACCATAGACCTTGCGTTCACGGCGCTCTGTCTCGTGCGGTGGGCTGAGCGGAGATACGACATCCCGCCGCTGACGAAGTTCGAACAGTTCATTGACGAAAAATATGATGATGTGTTCATGCAGAACCGCTTCATCGAATGGCACCCCATTGAGTGGAAACACCCGGACGCGTGAAGCATCATAAGTTGGAATATTGGAAAGACCGGTCCTGCGGGTCCGGTCCTTTTTGTCCATTTTATAGTGTTGTTGGAGGCCTGGTTTGTGTTGTAGAATGGGAGTAGTATATCGCCTACTGTCCCGTCGAACTGGAACACCGGAGCATCCTGCTGAACGGGGACATTGCAAAGGTGCTGGAGGAGTAATGGCGAAGAGTGTCAAAGACATGGTCCGGCAGTACGAGCGGAACCGGTACGCGTTTTCCGAGTTCCTCGGGCTGTCCCGCAAGGGCAAGCGGAACCTGACGGTATACAGAACGTGAAACGCCTGAGAAGGAGGAAACGAGATGGCAAGAAAGTATTCGATGGGTTACTTTGCGGACGGTAACGGCGCCATGGAAGGCGTCGAGTACTCCGCAGACCTTGCCGAGATCAAACAGGTGCTGAACAACCAGAACGACAGCATGCTCGACTGGATGGACGCGATGGACGAACGCCTGGACGGTGACGAAGACGCCATTATGGGACTCCTGCAGGAGAACCAGTTCATCATGAAGGAGATCTCCCGGCAGCTCGACGTCCTGACAGAACTGCTCGGCGAGTTCAGCGCAAAGTTTGGGGAAGAATAATGGCGCGATTCGTAGCATTTGACGTGGGTTCCGAACGGGTGAAGCAAATCGCGAAATATGGTATAATGTTCCAGTAAAAGGAGGTGGGCACGAATGAACAGTTACCGGAAAGCCGGCATTAACAATGAACTGGAAGAGCAACTCTCAAAGCGACGCGTTGTAGAACTTTGGGACCTGGGTCTCATCGACACTTTTGAAGTCGGTACATTTCGAGGGCTGCAGCAGATTCATGAATACCTGTTTCAGGATGTGTTCCAGTCTCCCGGTGAAGTAAGGAATGTCGATATTGCAAAAGGCAATTTTCGCTTTGCGTCCCACCTTTACCTTTCGGAAAGTATTCCGGTCGTGGAGAGAATGCCGGAAAGTACGTTTGAAGAAATCATCGCGAAATATGTTGAGATGAATGTACTTCACCCCTTCCGGGAAGGGAATGGGAGAAGCGGGCGGATCTGGCTCGACTGCATTTTGAAAAAACGCCTTGGTGTCTGTGTGGACTGGAGCCGGGTGGAAAAGGAAAAATACCTCTCCGCCATGGAACGTTCTCCTGTCAACAGCCTGGAACTGCAAGTGCTTTTGAAAGCTACTCTGACGGACCGGGTAGACGAACGGGATGTCTTCATGAAAGGCATTGAGCACTCTTACTACTACGAAGGCTATGAAATGTTTTCGATGGACCGGCTCGACTGAGCCGGTTTTTTTGAAGTGATATCAGAAAGAAGGGATGACAATGGCGCGATTCGTAGCATTCGACGTGGAAACGCCGAACCGATGGAACGACCGGATGAGTGCCATTGGCATTACGATCGTAGAAGACGGGGAAGTGGTCGAGGAGTTCTACTCTCTGGTGGACCCGGAAGAGCCTTTCGACTCCTTCAACGTTCAACTGACCGGCATCGATGAGCAGGCGGTCTGGGGCCAGCCCAACTTCGGAGAACTCTGGCCGGTCATCGAGCCGCTGATGTCCAGCGGCATGCTGCTGGCACACAATGCGGTGTTCGACCTCGGGGTCCTTGGCAAGTGCCTGAAGGCGTACGGCATCTACTGGAGGCCGTATACCCGTTATGTCTGCACGGTCCAGATGGGACGCCGCGTACTGCCTGGAATGAGCCACAAACTGAACGTGCTCTGCGACTACTACGGCATTGCGCTGGACCACCATAAGGCAAACAGCGACGCCCGTGCCTGCGCGGAGATATTGCTCCACTACCTGGACGAGGGCGCCGAAGTGCGGAACTTCATCCGCACGTATTCATTTGAAAAGAAGGGGTACACCATGAGGCTGTTCATTGCGATTCCGTTCTCGGAGGAGTTCAAGGGAGAACTCATCTGGGTGCAGAACGAGATGCGTGCTAACGGAGTGCGGGGCAATTTCTCCAGAGCGGAGAACCTGCACGTGACGGTCGCGTTCCTTGGAGAAGTGGAAGACCCGATGCCGGCGATGAAGGCGCTCGCCTCCGTGCCGCTGCCGGAACTGCGCCTGACGAGCGGCCCTCTTGGAAACTTCGGAGAGTTGCTGTGGATCGGGCTGCGAAAGAACCCGGCGCTCGAACAGTATGTGGTCTCCGTGCGAAACGCTTTGGACGTGGCCGGTGTTGCCTATGACCGCAAGAAGTTCCGGCCGCACATCACACTGGTGCGGAAAGCAGAATGGCCGTACCAGACGCTGGTGGAAGAACTCGCGGAAGTGCACCGTGTCCGCATGAACGTGGACCGCGTGTGCCTCATGAAGTCCGAACGCATCAACGGCAAACTGACCTATACCGTGATTGGAGAAGTATCATGAAACAGAAAACCAAACCCTTTGGCTGGTGCTTTGTGGGCACCGGGACACTGGCGAACCAGGTGGCGAGCCAGGTGTGCAAGTCCGGGCGGCACGAGGTCGTGTCTGTGTACACGCGGCGTGCGGAATCCGGCGAGAAGTTCACCGCGAAGCACGGCGGGTACTACTATGCCACGGCCCGGGACGCCATGACGGCGGACGGGGTGGACGCGGTGTATGTCGTCACCACCCACGACAGCCATTACGAATACGCGAAACTCGCCCTCGAGTGCGGCAAGCCCGTGCTCGTGGAGAAGCCCTTTACCATGACGGCGGCGGAAGCCAAAGAACTGGTGGCGCTGGCGAAGAAGAAGGGGCTCATTTACCCGTTCGAGACACTGAAGGACGGTATCATCCGCACGCTGTAGATCGCCCCACGAAAAAGTCTCCTGACAGTTGACCTTTTTTCTCTTGGAAACCTCTACAATGAGGGTGCAATCAAGAAAAGGAGGTCATGCTACATGACAGAATTAGTATTCATCTTAGACCGAAGCGGATCTATGGCCGGCCTGGAAGCCGATACCATCGGCGGGTTCAACGCCATGATCGAAAAGCAGAAACAGGAAGAGGGCGGCTGCTACGTCTCCACGCTCCTGTTCGACACCACGGTGGACGTCATCCACGACCGTCTGCCCCTCGACAAGGTCCCTGCGCTCACGGACAAAGAGTATTATGTCCGCGGCTGCACCGCTCTCCTCGACGCGGTCGGCAGGGCCATCCACCACATCGGGAACATCCACAAGTACGCCCGCAAGGAGGACGTGCCGGAGAAGACCCTGTTCGTCATCACGACCGATGGCATGGAGAATGCCAGCCGCGAGTACACCTACGAGCGCGTTCGCCACATGATCGAGCGCCAGGAGAAGAAGTACGGCTGGGAGTTCCTGTTCCTCGGCGCGAACATCGACGCTGCGGCGGAAGCACGCCGGTTCGGCATCGATGCTGACCATGCGGTGGACTACCACAGCGACAGCGACGGCACCGCTCTGAACTATGAAGTGCTGAGCGAGACCGTCCGGGAATTCCGCGCCTGCGGTGCGCTCCCGCAGCAGTGGAAAGAGCGCATCGAAGAAGACTACAAAAACCGTAAGTAACTGACTGAAAGGATGAGTGTTCATGCCGTTTGAGATCGTACGTAACGACATCGTGAAAATGCAGGTGGATGCTGTCGTCAACTCAGCGAACCCGCACCCCGTCGTGGGCACCGGCGTGGACACTGCCATCCATAACGCCGCCGGTCCGGAGCTGCTGAAAGCCCGGGAAGAGATCGGCGACATCAAGGTCTGTGAGGCCGTCGCCACGCCAGCCTTCGACCTGCCCGCGAAGTACGTCATCCACGTGGTCGGCCCGGCCTGGGTCGACGAGAACCCGGTGGAAGAAGAGATGCTGAAGCGCAGCTACCGCGCCGCTCTGGATGTGGCGGCGGAACTCAAATGCGAGTCCATCGCGTTCCCGCTGCTGTCCACCGGAAACTACGGGTTTCCGAAGAGCCTGTCCATGAGGATCGCTCTCGACGAGTTCAGCGACTTCCTCCTGGACCATGAGATGGACATCTACCTGACGGTGTTCGGGGAAGAGGCGTTCAAACTCTCGAACAGCCTGTTCAAGTCCATCCAGTCCTTCATCGACGAAAACTACGTTGCCTCGAAATTCGAGGAAGAATATGGTGTGGACGGCGAGCCTTACCCTGCGTCTGGCGCTTCCAACCTGAGCCCGCGGATGAAAGCCCGCCGGGAAGCCCAGCGGGAGTACGCCGCAGAGTATACGCTCGGTGCTCCGGAACCGGTGGAAGAAGCAGCTGTCTACGGTGCGCCTCAGATCCTGGCAGAGGCCATCCCGGACGGGAAGAAACAGACCCTCGCCGAGATGATTGCCGACATGGACGCGGGCTTCGCCGAGACTTTGTTGACACTGATCGACTTGAGAGGCGAAAAGGACTCTGCTGTCTACAACCGCGCACTGGTCTCCAAACAGGTGTTCTCCAAGATCCGGAACAATCCGAACTATACTCCGAAGAAACCGACGTGCATCGCGCTGGCACTGGCACTCGAACTCGACTTCGCAGAGACACAGGAATTCCTGGCACATGCGGGGTACACCCTCAGCAAGAGCTACCTGTTCGATGTCATCATCATGTACTGCATCGAAAACAAGATCTACAACGTCGTCTTTGTCAACAATCTCCTGTTCGAACGCGACCTGCCCCAGCTCGGGTCAAAGTAAAACAGACGCTTATGTTTATTACGACCTGTGAGACGCCCCTTGGTACGGCAATGCTCGCGAGTGACGGAGCATCCCTGACCGGCCTCTGGCTGGAGGGCCAGAAGTACTTCGGGCCTTCGCCCGGGGCAGAGGTTCAGTTTTCTCCAATGCCGGCAGTCTTTGAACAGACGAAACGCTGGATGGACCTCTACTTCTCCGGGAAGGAACCGGACTTTTGCCCGCCTCTGGACCCTGAGGGCACTGACTTCCAGAAGACCGTCTGGTCCGTGCTTCGAACGATTCCCTACGGCGAAACACTGACCTACGGTGAAGTCTCGAAACTCGTCGCCGCAAAACTTGGACGATCTTCCATGTCTGCCCAGGCGGTCGGCGGCGCGGTGGGACGTAACCCGATTTCGATCATCGTTCCATGCCACCGCGTCATTGGCGCCGACGGCAGCCTCACCGGCTATGCCGGCGGCCTCTGGCGCAAAGAAAAACTCCTCCGCCTCGAACGCGGGGAGAAGCTATAGCAAAACCAAAAGAGCCTTCCTTGTGAAGGCTCTTTTTTGTGTCCTCTACAAACTGGAATCTAACGATGTGATCGACGCTGTGGCTTCGTCGGAGGTTCATGGAGTCGGGGCCTATGCCCCTTGGTCCAGAACCTGCGTCGCCTCCTCGCCCCAGC
>ONFJ01000072.1 GCA_900317085.1 uncultured Eubacteriales bacterium
CCGACATTTTTTCTTTTTGAGCCTCAATAGCTCAGTCGGTAGAGCACGCGGCTGTTAACCGCGGTGTCACAGGTTCGAGCCCTGTTTGGGGCGCCAAAAGAAAGAGCAGACCTTATGGTCTGCTCTTTCTTTTTGTTTTCCTAGAATAAGGGCTCGAACCCTGGGCTGCGCCGTAAAGCAAACATGCCAGTGGCATGTTTGTAGGTGCAGGAGCTGCGGCAGCAGCTCGTAGTGGTTTCGCGAAGCGAAAACACGTCGAGCCCTGTTTGGGGCGCTCTTCTGTTGATTGACATAGGTTTCACGCATTATATAAGTGTGCTATAATACTTCCAGTTTATTCGCAGGAGGTGCGGTATGCATCCAGTATTCTTTCAAATGGGAGGCATCGTCGGCTACAGCTACGGGCTCATGATCGGCATCGGCGCTCTGCTCGCCATCTTCGTGTCGGAGTGGAGAGCGAAGCGCAGAGGGCTTGACGGAGAACTCGTCTTCAGCGCCGCGGTCTGGGGCCTGCTGGCAGGCCTGCTCGGCGCGAAGCTGACGTTCATCATCTCGAACATCAAGCTGCTGTTCACGAACCCGAGTTATGTGCTCGGCACAAACGGGTTCACGGTTTACGGAGGTGTCGTGCTCGGCATCATCGTCGGCGGGCTCATCGTGAAGCGCAAGAAGGTCGACGTGCCTGTCTACCTGGACCTCGTCATTCCGCAGATCGCGCTGGCACAGGGTTTCGGCCGCATTGGCTGCTTCCTCGCCGGCTGCTGTTACGGTAAACCGACCGACAGTCATTTTGGTGTCGTCTTCCCGGTGGAAGCCATCGCACCCAGCGGTATCCCGCTCATCCCGACGCAGCTCATCTCAGCTGCCGGAGACTTCCTGATCTTCGCCATCCTGCTGCTCCTCAGCAACTTCGCGACGGACTATCTGAAGGTCCGGAAAGGGGAGGAGGAACTCCTCGACAAGGACGCAGTTACGAAGAAACTCCGCTTGTTCCAGCCGCTCTCCATGTCCGGCATGTACCTCATCCTGTACGGCATTGGGCGATTCGCCATCGAGTTCTTAAGATCCGACCCGCGGCGCACGGCGCTGGGGCTCACCAGCAACCAGTACGTCAGCATTGTATTCGTTATCGCTGGCCTGGCGCTGATCTTTTATGGCTATAAAAGAGCACAGAAGGGGCCATGTCACTAATTTAGCTTAGTGACATGGCCCCTTTCTTGTGTTTCTATGCTGTTTGACGATTTGCCGCTCGTCCGCTCAGTCAGTCGTTCTCTTCGCGAGGAACTCGTGCTTCATGATGGGAAGCGCCTTTCCAAGACCGAAGACCGGGATGAGGAAGTAGCAGTTGATCGCGCGCTTGGCGAGCTGTGCGGGGATGGAGGGCAGCTGGATCATGAAGAGGTTCTCGATGCCTGCGTAGGCAATGCCCTTCTTGGCGCCCAGTGAGATCATGCAGCCGTGCATCGCCGGCTTGTAGACACGTTTGGCTTTGTGGCCGGTGATGAGGTCCGCGATGTTGTCTGCCGCAAGGACCGAAGACTGCTCGGTGTTCTCGACCATCTGGGGGACCGGATAGTCTTTGCCCTTGGCCACATAGTACATGTTGTCGCCGATGACGAAGACGTTCGGGTCGGAAGACTGAAGGGTCTCCAGGTTGACGATGCGGTTGTTCCGGGAGTCCAGCGTCCTGGCGGCTTCCAAAGTGATGTCCTCGGAGGTGATGCCTGCGCTCCAGACGACGGTGCAGGAGGGGACTTCGACGGTCTTGCCAATCTGCTCATAGACGAGGGCGTCCGGTTTGACTTCCTTGACCTTCGCGTTCATCTCAAGGTCCACGCCAAGCTCGGTCAGGATGCTGGAGCAGGTGGTGGAGAGCTTGTTCGTAAGGTTCGGGATGCAGCGGGGAGCCGCGTCGATGCAAAGGACTCTCGTGAAGCCCTGGGGCAGCTTGTACTTGACGCACATCATGGGAATGTACTCGGCAAGCTCACCGGCCAGTTCGACACCGGTCAGGCCGGCACCGACGACGCAGAAGGTGAGGAGCTTTTTGATCTCTTCTTCGTTGGAGAGGACTGCGGCTTTCTCGAAGCACTCTTTGATGTGTTTCTTGAGGGCGACGGCATCGTCATAGGTCCAGAATGGGAGAGCGTTCTTCTCCGCGCTCTCGATGCCGAAGTAGTTCGGCTGGGAACCGGCGGCGATGACCAGGTAGTCATAGGAATAATCGTTGATATTTCCTTTGACGACCTTGTTCTCGAAGTCGATATGCTCTACGTTGTCGCAGAAGAAGCTGACGTTGGGGGAGTCGGCAAAGGTCTCGGCAAGGTCGTACTGGATGCCTTCGGGTTTCCCACGACCCGTGGCAGCAGCGTGGATCTCGGTCCTCATCGTGAAGTACGGGTTCTTGTCGATGAGCGTGATGCTGATGTTCTTAAGGCGCGCGGTCCGCTTCTCGAGGCGCTGTGCGCAGAGAATGCCGGAAAAGCCGGCGCCGATGATGACGATGTTTTTCTGCTGGAATCCCTGTCTCATAATATGTCCTCCTATTCGATAGCCTGAGATAAAACAACTCCGGCCTTCAAAAGACCGGAGCATTGAGTCCTTACAAATTATTTAGCGCCGTGCGTTCTCCGGGAAACTGTTTTTGTAAATTTCCAGGAAGTTCGCCCATTCTTTGATGCGCTGCTTCTGGAGATCTGTCGCTTCTTTATTCTTGTCAATGTCCTTCGCGACATCGATATAAGCCATGTAGTACGTCTTGGAGCTGTGCTTGAAGTTCAGCTTGTGGTCGACGAACTTGCGGCCTTCCTTGTACTCTTTCTTAGCAGCTTTCCATGCCTTCTTCGGGTTCATGAAGACGATGTCGCCGTTCGCGTTGACACCGAGGGCATAGGCTTCGCTCTTCTCAGAATTCTGGAACTGCTGGAGCGTCTTGTCGCTGACTTTGCCGGAGAGGTCTCCCAGGGAAGCGGTAGCCACAGCCTGAAGCTCTTTCGGCGGCTTGTAGTACTTCCGCAGGCCAACGAACCAGATGACGGCCATCAGCGCGATATTGAGGATGATGGCAAGGACGAGGCCGATGGCGACACCCTTGGCGATTTTACCTACTTTACTCATTTCATTTCCCTCACTTCTCGTGAAATTGAAACATTATTCTTAGTTATTTTATCATAGAACAGAAAAAAGAAAAAGCGGATTTTCAAAATTACTCCTCCTAAAAGTGTGGGCGATGTAGTATAATCTTTTCAGAAGAACGAATGTTTGCATTTGAGTAAGGAGGTGACCCCTGTGGCGATGTACGACGCAGCGCAGAACAACAAACCAAAAGACCGCATCATCTTACACTGTGACTGCAACAATTTCTTCGCATCGGTCGAAGAGACGTTACGTCCCGAACTGCGTGAAGTGCCCATGGCGGTCGCCGGAGACCCGGAGAGCAGACACGGCATTATCGTGGCGAAGAACCAGAAGGCGAAAGCCTTCGGCGTACAGACGGCAGAGACCATCTTTCAGGCGAAGAAGAAGTGCCCGGACCTCGTCTGTGTGCCGTCTCACCACAGCCTGTACCATGAGTTCTACGAGAAGATCAACGCCATCTATCTCGAGTACACAGACCTTGTCGAACCCTTCAGCATCGACGAGTCGTACCTCGATGTCACGAACTCCATCCACCTCTTCAAGATGACGCCAAAAGATCTGGCGGACCACCTGAGAAAACGCATCAAGGAAGAACTGGACATCACCATTTCGGTGGGTGTCTCCTTCTGCAAAGTCTTCGCGAAACTGGGCTCGGACTACAAGAAGCCCAATGCCACGACAGTCATCATGAGGGAGGACGTCCCTCGCATCGTGTATCCGCTGCCGGTGTCGTCGCTTATCTTCGTCGGGAAGAAGTCTGTCGAGGTCCTGGACTCCTATCACATCCGGACCTGCGGAGACCTCGTGCAGTACGATCAGCAGACGCTCCACCGCATCCTCGGAAAGTCCGGAGACTCGCTCTACACCTACATCCACGGCCTCGAAGACAGTCCGGTCCGCTCCTGGTACGAGAAGCGTGTCCCGAAGTCCATCGGCAACAGCATGACCTTCGGCCACAACCTCGTCGGCGAGGCCGAACTGAAGGCAGG
Organism: uncultured Eubacteriales bacterium; assembly: GCA_900317085.1. Classification (GTDB taxonomy): domain Bacteria; phylum Bacillota; class Clostridia; order Oscillospirales; family Acutalibacteraceae; genus RUG420. The sequence continues at coordinate 4,128 of ONFJ01000072.1, forward strand.
CATCTCGGCGCTCTGCGACTCCGTCGCCGGCCGCCTCCGCCACGCCGGCAAGAAATGCCGCACCGTCCAGATCGGCATCCGCAACCCCGACTTTGTGACCATCCAACGCCAAACCACGCTCGACGTCCCAACGTTCCTGAAAGCAGACCTCGTCCGCATCTCGATGCAGTTGTTACGCGACAACTGGGACATGGAAAAGCCAGTCCGTTTGTTGTCTGTAACAGGCTCTGAATTAGTGGATGAAGATGAGGTGGTCGTAGAGCAATTATCTCTCTTCGAAGTGGATGATTCCGAATCAAAAGAAAAGGCAAAAGACCCTGACAAACAGGAAAAGATCGAATCCACGATCGACGAGCTTCGCGAGAAGTTTGGAAAAGGTTCCATTACGTTAGGCTTCAATCGTCTCGAAAGGTAAACGGGCTTTGGCTTCCACCTTTTGACATGAGACGAGGGGAGGAGAAAAGTTGTCCGGGCAGGCGCAGGGGGGAGCAGCGCGATGCTTTATAAGCGGGCGGGGGTATGGCTTGGCAAGCCTGAACGGACCTTTTCGACGGAACCGATCAAAAAGCCAAAGCCAAAATCTTGACATTATAAGCTCTGCGGGTCTATACTTTTACGCAATAAAGTAATAAATCGTTTTGGAGGCGACTCAAAATGTTGGATATCAAGATCGAAAAAGCGGCGACGCTGAAGGCGAAGCCGACCGATGAGAGCAAGCTCGGTTTCGGTAACATTTTCACGGACCATATGTTCGTGATGGAGTATGACGCCGGTATCGGCTGGCACGATCCCCGCATCGTCCCGTATGCTCCGTTCCCGCTGGACCCGGCCTGCGTCGTGTTCCACTATGCCCAGGAGATCTTCGAGGGCATGAAGGCGTACAGAACCGCCGACAACAAGATCCAGCTGTTCCGTCCGGACTGCAACGCGAACCGTATGAACGACTCTGCGGACCGTCTCTGCATCCCGAACATCGACCCCGATGACTTTGTCCAGGCGGTCAAGGCTCTTGTCGAAGTCGAGAAGGACTGGGTCCCGCATTCTGACGGTGCATCCCTGTACCTGCGTCCCTTCACCTTCGCGACGGACGTCACGCTGGGCGTTCACGCATCCAAGAAATACACCTTCTGCATCATCGCATCCCCGTCGGGCGCTTACTATGCCGAGGGCATCAACCCCGTCCGCATCTACGTTGAGGACGACTTCATCCGTGCGGCACCCGGCCTGACCGGTTTCACGAAGTGCGGCGGTAACTACGCGGCTTCCATCCTTGCCGGCGACCAGGCCGAGAAACTGGGCTATGCTCAGGTCCTGTGGCTCGATGGCGTCGAGAAGAAGTACGTCGAAGAAGTCGGTTCCATGAACATCATGTTCAAGATCGACGGCGAGATCTACACCGCTCCCTGCGACGGCACCGTCCTTCCGGGCGTCACCCGTCGTTCCATCATCGAACTCTGCAAGGACTGGGGTTACACCGTCCATGAAGAGCATGTCGCCATCGCGGACATCATGAAAGCCGGCGCAGAGGGAAGACTCGAAGAGGTCTTCGGCTGCGGTACCGCCGCGGTCGTCTCTCCGGTCAAAGAGCTCAAGTGGAAAGACGAAGTCGCTTACATCGGCGACGGCAAGATCGGCGAACTCACTCAGAAGCTCTATGACACCCTGACCGGCATCCAGTGGGGCAAGATCGAGGACACCAAGGGCTGGATCGTCCCCGTTTGCTGAGGTTTTCAACAGTAGTCAAAAAATCGCGGAAAACGCCCCTCTTTTTGTAGCTTATTTATATTGACGAAAAGAATCGTTTAAGGCATAATATTTGTGGTTTAAGGCAGTCCGGACTTATCTGCTTTCCGGACTGTCTTTTTTCATGAAAAATCGTAAGCTTTTACAGGGAGGCTACCATGAAAAAAGTAGCAGTCATCATGGGCTCAGACTCGGACCTTCCCATCGTGGAGAAGGGCATCGAAGTCCTGAAGAATTTCGGTGTTCCGACCGAAGTCCATGTCTATTCCGCACACCGCACACCGGTCGAGTGTGCCGAATTCACCCGCGCCGCCCGTGACAACGGGTTCGGTGTCATCATCGCAGCCGCCGGTATGGCCGCGCACCTCGCCGGTGCCATCGCTGCCAATACCACACTGCCCGTCATCGGCATCCCCTGCAAGGGTCCGAACTTCGACGGCATGGACGCGCTGCTCTCCACCGTCCAGATGCCCTCCGGCATCCCGGTCGCAACTGTCGCAGTGAACGGTGCGAAGAATGCCGCGCTCCTCGCGTGTCAGATCCTCGCGGTGGAAGACAAAGAACTGCAGGAAAAACTCGATAACGACAGAAAGTCCTCGGCAGACACCGTTCTGCAGAAGGACCAGACTGTTTCAGGCAAATACAGCTCCTGATGGGGCTGCTTTTGCATTTTTAAAACCAAATTCATTCGGGAGGAAAGCTACTATGCTCAATTCGAAATCGGACGCTTACGCGGCAGCCGGAGTCGACATCACCGCCGGTTACAAGGCAGTGGAACTCATGAAAACGCACATCGCCAGAACGGTCACGGACGGAGTCCTGTCCGGTATCGGAGGGTTCGGCGGACTCTTCGAACTCGACCTCGAAGGCATCGAAAAACCGGTCCTCTGCTCCGGTACCGACGGCGTCGGCACCAAGCTGAAGATCGCGTTCCTCATGGATAAACATGACACCGTCGGCATCGACTGTGTGGCCATGTGTGTCAACGACATCATCTGTGTCGGGGCGAAACCTCTGGTCTTCCTCGACTACATCGCCTGCGGCAAGAACGTTCCGGAGCGCATCGCCGAGATCGTGTCCGGTGTCGCGGAAGGCTGTGTCCAGTCCGGTGCGGCGCTGTCCGGCGGCGAGACCGCTGAAATGCCCGGTTTCTATCCGGAAGATGAGTACGACCTGGCCGGTTTCGCGGTAGGCGTCGTCGACAAGAGCAAGATCCTCGACAACACCACCATGCAGGAAGGCGACGTCATCATCGGCCTTCCGTCCAGCGGCGTCCACTCCAACGGTTTCTCGCTGGTCCGCAAGGTCTTCGATGTCGAGTCTGCCGACCTCAAGACTCCGCTTGACGAGCTGGGCGGCAAGAGCCTCGGTGAAGCCCTTCTCGAGCCGACGAAGATCTACGTGGGGCCCATCCTGGCTCTCCTCGAAGAAGTCAACGTTTCCGCCATCAGCCACATCACCGGCGGCGGTTTCTATGAGAACATCCCGCGGTCCATCCCGGACGGTTACAAGGCGGTCATCAACAAGGCTGCCGTGAAGGTGCTTCCCATCTTCAAGCTGCTCCAGGAGCGCGGCAACATTTCCGAGCATGACATGTTCAACACCTACAACATGGGCGTCGGCATGTCCGTGGTCGTCCCGAAGGACGAAGCTGACAAGGCTTTGAAGATCCTTCATGCGGGCGGCGAAGATGCGTACGTCATCGGGTACATCGCCAAAGGTGAGGAGAAGATCGAATTATGCTGAAGGCGAACATAGCAGTCTTCGTCTCCGGCGGAGGCACGAACCTCCAGGCACTCATCGACGCGCAGAAGAGCGGCATCATTGAAAGCGGTGAGATCAAAGTCGTGGTCTCGAGCCAGAAGGACGCCTACGCGCTGACCCGCGCCGCCAATGCCGGCATCCCCGGTGTGGCCGTGGTCAAGAAGGAGTGCGGCAGTCAGGAAGCCTATGAAGAGGCCCTCATGAAGGTCCTCAGAGAGTACGACATCGACATGATCGTACTCGCGGGCTACCTCAGCATCCTTTCCGGGAACTTCACGAAACAGTGGCCGAACCGGATCATCAACGTCCACCCGGCGCTCATCCCGAGCTTCTGCGGCAAGGGCTACTACGGCCTGAAAGTCCACGAGGAAGCCCTGAAGTACGGCGTCAAGGTGAGCGGTGCCACCGTCCACTTCGTCAACGAGGTGCCGGACGGGGGACAGATCATTTACCAGAAAGCAGTCGAGGTACAGGACGGCGATACACCGGAAGTACTTCAGAGACGCATCATGGAGCAGGCAGAGTGGATCCTCCTCCCGCGAGCCACGCAATGAGTATGTCGGCCGCGGCATCGTCATCGGTATGACCGAGGACGCGAAGAAAGCCGCCATCGCGTACTTCATCATGGGCCGTTCCGAGAACAGCCGCAACCGTGTCTTCCGGGAAGAGGCAGACTCCGAAGTCGTCATCTACCCGTTCGACGAGTCCAAAGTCGAAGACCCGAGCCTCATCATCTACTCTCCGATCAAAAAGTTCGAGAACAAGACCATCGTCACCAACGGCGACCAGACCCAGACCATCTACGAGTTCCTCGAGCAGGGCAAGTGCTTCCACAGAGCGCTCAACACCCGCTGCTTCGAACCGGACGGCCCGAACTGGACG
>ONFJ01000027.1 GCA_900317085.1 uncultured Eubacteriales bacterium
ACGGCTATTATTATCTCTTTTTCAGATGGAAAAGTCAATCGCCAACGGGGGAGAGAAAGTGTACGAATTTATGGACTTTACACCGGAAACGTGGTACACTGGACAAAATACCAAACGTAAAAGGAGCGGTGCCTGTGCCGGGACGTGCTGACTCGAAACTGAAAACCCTATACCTTATGGATATCCTCCGGGAGCAGACGGACGAAGACCATCCGATGTCTGCGGCGGACATCTGCAAGGAACTCGATGACCGCGGCGTCGGGGCAGAGCGGAAATCCATTTACGCGAACCTCGAAGTCCTGCGGCAGTACAACCTCGACATCGTCAAGACGTCGACCCCGAAGAAGGGCTTCTTCCTCGGCGACCGGGAATTCGAACCGGTGGAACTGCGGCTCATCGCCGATGCTGTCCAGTCCGCGAGTTTCATCTCCCAGTCCAACAGCCGGAAACTCATCTCGAAACTCGAGAAGAACCTCAGCATCTACCAGCGGGAGAACTTCCGCAAGCAGGTGTACATCGACCAGCGGAACAAGACGGACAACGACGCCATCTACTACCGCATCAACGAACTGGCGGAGGCCATCGACAAGAAGTGCCGGGTGAAGGTCACTTACGAACGCCGCCGTCTCGAAGAGGGTTCTGCCGTTCGCAACGAGATCCGCATCATGACGGTCTCGCCCTACGCGATGATCTGGCTGAACGACCACTACTACCTCATCTGCAACAACGCGAAGTACGACAACCTCCTGCACCTGCGCATCGAGCGCATCAAGCGGGTCGACATCCTCGAACACGAGCCCGTGCGGCCCTGCTCCGAAGTCTCCGAATACCCGGAGAAGTTCGACACCGCCGACTACAGCGCGAAGATCTTCGAGGGCTTCTCCGGCACTGTGGAAGTCGTCGAACTGCGCTGCGCCCACGAACTCTATGACACCATCGCCGACCTCTTCGGCAACAAGCTCGCCATCATTGACGCGGACGAGAACACCTTCACGGTCCGGGTCGAGGCGGCCACCAGCGCAGGCTTCATCGGCTGGGTCATGAAGTTCGGCACGAAGATGCAGGTCGTCTCGCCGCACCATGTGCGTGAAGCGGTCCGGGAGACCGCCGAAGCGGTGGCGAAACAGTACGCCCTGTAATATGAAAACGAATTATCAGCTGGAGACCGACCGCATCCTGAAGGCGCTCGAGGAGACCGGGCAGCGCCCGCGCCTCCTGCTCCACAGCTGCTGCGGCCCCTGTTCCAGCTATGTGCTCGACTATCTGGCACAGTGGTTCGACATCACGGTCCTCTACTACAACCCCTGCATCGACCCGGAGGAGGAATACGAACTCCGCAAGGACGTGCAGAAGGGACTCATCGACCGGATGAACGAACACGGCCGGAACATCCGGTACCTCGACGAGCCGTACGACCACCTGTCCTTCCTCGACCGGGTGGCGGGCCACGAGGGAGACCGGGAAGGCGGGGCGCGATGTGCCATTTGTTTTGAACAGCGCCTTCGCAAAGCGGCAGAGACCGCAAAGGCCGGCGGATATGACTGGTTCTGCACGACCCTCACGGTGAGCCCCCACAAGAACGCGCAGGTGCTCAACCACATCGGACAGAAACTGGCGAAGGACGTCGGTGTCCCGTTCCTGCCGTCCGACTTCAAGAAGCGGGACGGCTACAAAAAATCCATCGAACTTTCCAGAGAATATTGCCTGTACCGGCAGAACTACTGCGGCTGCGAATTCTCCTCCCGTCCGGAGGAGTCTGACGCCGAAACGCAGGTCATGTCTGCGGTGGTCTCGAAGTCCATCGCCGAAGGAACCGGGCAGGGAAAGGCAGGCTTCCATGAAATCTAAACAGAGGGCGGATGAATTCCGCAAAATGATCATGTTCACCCTCTCCATATTGATCCTTCTGTCACTGACCGTGGCGTTCGGATACACCTGGGTGAACCACATCAATGTCGGCATCATCTGGGCATTCTTCCGGAGAGGCAACTACCTCATCTTCACGCTGTACTTCGTGCTGCAGTACGTGCTGTCTCGTGTGTACGGTGCTCTGAAGATCGACCTCTACCGGGTCTCTGACATCGTCTACTCCCAGGGCATCACGACCCTGCTGGTCGACGCCATCATGTATGCCATCATGAGCCTCGTTGCCCGGAAGATGGTCGCGGTGGCTCCGGTCCTCATCCTCTTCCTCGTGCAGATGGGCATCATCCTCATCTGGGCCTACCTTGCCGCCATCGTCTACCGCAAACTGTACCCGCCGTACCACCTCGTCATCGTCTACAGTTACCATTCGGCGACGAGCCTCGTGCGGAAGATGTCCGCGCGGGACGACCGGTTCATCATCTGCGAGGCGGTCAACATCGATCAGGGGTATGACTACATCAAGGAACGCATCATGGCCTATGACGGCGCCATCATCTGCGACATCCCCGGCTCTCTGCGCAACGACATCCTGAAGTACTGCTACGACAACGGCAAACGTACCTACGTGACGCCGAAAGTCTCCGACATCATCATCCGCTCCGGCGAGAACCTGCACGTGTTCGACACGCCGCTGCTGCTCTGTCGCAACACCGGCCTCACCTTCGAACAGAAGGTCCTCAAGCGGATCGTCGACATCCTCCTGAGCCTCATCGCCCTCATCATCACGAGCCCGTTCATGCTCATCACGGCCATCCTCATCAAGGCCTACGACCGGGGCCCGGTCTTCTACAAGCAGGCCCGTGTCACGAAGGACGGCAAGGTCTTCGACATCATCAAGTTCCGTTCGATGATCCCGAACGCCGAGGCCGACGGCAAGGCTCACCCGGCCGTCTCCGATGACGATCGCATCACGCCTATCGGCAAGGTCATCCGGGCCATCCGGTTCGACGAGATGCCGCAGATCTTCAACATCCTGAAGGGCGACATGTCCATCGTCGGTCCCCGTCCCGAACGGACGGAACACGTCGAAAAATACACGAAAGAGTTCCCCGAGTTCGCCTACCGCCTCAAGGTCAAGGCCGGCCTCACCGGTTACGCCCAGGTCTACGGCAAGTACAACACGACGTCTTACGACAAACTGAAACTCGACCTCTTCTACATCGAGAACTACAGCCTGCGAACCGACATCCGGCTCATCTTCATGACCATCAAGGTCCTCTTCATGAAGGAGAGTACCGAAGGGTTCGACAAGCAGGATGACGGCGCCGCCGGCGGCGCTCCTGAGAGCTGAGTCAGACGGTTCTTTTCGTAAATCGCCAAAAAGAAAGCCTCCCTTGCGGGAGGCTTTTTCTCGTTTGAAAATGTGGTCGAAACTCAGACTCAGTCGGCTTCGATGATGGCTTTGGTCTCGCGGGCGATCATCAGTTCCTCGTTGGTGGGGATCATGAAGATGGCCGTGTTGGAGTCCTCCGCGTCGAGGCGGACTTCCTTGCCGCGGACACCGTCGTTCTTCTCATAGTCCATCTTGATGCCCATGAACTCGAGTTCCCGGCAGATGCCTTCGCGGACGTTGCAGCCGTTCTCGCCGATGCCGGCGGTGAAGACCAGAGCGTCGAGGCCCTGGAGAGCAACGATGTAGGAGGCGATGAGTTTCGGGACCTGATAGTAGAAGATGTCGAGGGCCAGCTGGGCGCGCTCGTTGCCTTCTTCGGCGGCGATCTCCACGTCGCGCATGTCGGAGGAGACACCGGAGACACCGAGGAAACCGGCCTGCTTGTTCATCATGTTGGTGGTCTGCTTGGCAGTCAGGTCGTCCTTCTCCTGCAGGTAGGTGACGACGGAGGGGTCGATGGCGCCGCAGCGGGAACCCATGATGAAGCCGTCGAGCGGGGTCAGACCCATGGAGGTGTCGATGACCTTGCCGTCTTTGATGGCGGTGATGGAGGAACCGTTGCCGAGGTGGCAGATGATGACCTTCTTGTACTCCGGATGGAGTTCCTGAAGACGGTTCGAAACATAGTTGTGGGAGATGCCGTGGAAGCCGTAACGACGGACGCCGAACTCCTCATAGTAGCGGTAGGGGATGGCGTACATGTAAGCCTTCGGCGGCATGGTGGTGTGGAACGCGTTGTCGAAGACGACGACATGGGGCGTGTCCGGGCTGAAGGACTTCTTCGCGGCACGGATGCCGTCGAGGTTCGGGCCGTTGTGCAGGGGAGCGAGGTCGATGAGCTCTTCGATCTTGTCCTCGACGTCTTTGGTGACGAGGTGGGACTCGGCGAAGTACATGCCACCCTGGACGATGCGGTGACCGATGGCGGAGATCTCGTTCAGCGAGTCGATGACCTTGGTCTCGCCGCTGGTGAGGATCTTCTTGACCTCATTGAAGGCCGCGGTATGGTTCGGCAGGACGATGTTGAAGTCGACCTTGACGCCGGTATTGGTCTCTGCTTTGATGTGGCCGTCGATGGCGATGCGCTCGCAAAGGCCTTTGGCGACGACTTCTTCGTTCGACATATCGATGAGCTGATATTTCAGGGACGAAGAGCCGGAGTTGATGACGAGGATCTTCATGGGGTTTCTCCTTTAAAACATTTCCAAATTTCTTATTCGCTGAGAATCGCGACTATTATAAAACAAATTGCCAAGTTTTTCCACGTCGATTACAATAGAAATGGAAGATTTCCCTGAGAAATCTCACACAGGAGGCACTTTTTTATGAAAACCACAGGCATCGTAGCAGAATACAACCCCTTCCACAACGGTCACAAGGCACTGGTCGACCGGTGCCGGGAGAACGAAGCTACCCACATCGTTGCGGCGATGAGTGGCAATTTCGTGCAGAGGGGCAGCGTTGCCATCATGGATAAACGGGCGAGAGCCGCGGCCGCCATCAAAGGCGGGGTGGACCTCGTCGTGGAACTGCCGGTACCCTTCGCGGTCGCTACGGCGGAAGTGTTCGCCCGGGGCGGCGTCTCGGTCCTCGCCGGTCTCGGCTGCGTGGACGCGCTGAGCTTCGGCGCTGAGTGTGAGGACCTTTCGCTCCTGCAGTCGGCGGCAAAAGCCGTCACCGACCCGAAGGTCGATGAACTCATCAAGACTGAACTCTCCGGCGGCGTCAGCTACCCGACGGCCCGGGCCTATGCGGTCCGCACCGTGTACGGCCCCGACATCGCCGATGTGCTCGAAGGACCCAACAACATCCTCGCGGTCGAATACCTCAAGGAACTGGAACGTCGGGGGAACCCGATGGCGGTCGAACCGATGAAACGGGTCGGCACCGGCCACGACGGCCTCACCGCCACCGACGAATTCGCGAGCGCGTCCATGCTGCGCATCCTGTTAGAGCGTGGCGATGAACGGGCCTTCGACTTCATGCCGGCGACCACGGAAGTGGAATTCAAACGCATGGTCGGCGTCGGCAGAGCGCCGGTCAAAGTGGAAGAGAGCGAGCGGGCCATCCTGTCCCGGCTCCGTATGCTGACGCCGGAGGAGATCCTGCAGGCGCCGGACGTCTCGGAGGGCCTCGAGAACCGCATCTACAACGCCATCCAGAGTGCCACGTCTCTCGAAGAACTCTACGACATCGTCAAGACGAAACGCTATACCCACTCCCGCATCCGCCGCATCGTGACGGCCCTGTACCTCGGCATCCGTCCGGAGGACCGGGAAGCCGTCCCGTACCTGCGCGTCCTCGGGTTCAACGACCGGGGCCTCGAGATCCTGAAAGCGGCGAAAGAGACCGCCACACTGCCGGTCATCACGAAGCCCGCCGCCATTGCCGGACTCGATGAAAAAGCCCGGCACACCTTTGAACTGGAATGCCGGGCGACGAATCTCTATAACCTCGCGACGCCCCGGATCCTTCCGTGCGGGACCGAGTACTCCGACGAGATCGTCATGCTATAAACTTGTTACTCTGACAGCAGGGTGCCGACACAGGCATCCTGCTCTTTTTCTGCCCCCGTGATGTGGACGGTGACCAGCTCGTTGTGGCGGTCCCGGTCGGAGGGGAAGCGGACGGGCGTGTAGTTCATGGTGTAGCCGGTGACGAAACCGTTTTCGAAGGTCTCGCAAAGGACTTCTGCATCGCGCCCGGTCTGGGCCTCCAGGAACTCCATGCGCAGTGCGTCGCCCACCTCGATCATGCGGCGGCAGCGCTCTTTCTTGACCGCTTTGGCGATCTGCGGCTGCATCTCGGCAGCGGGTGTCCCGGTGCGGGGCGAGTAGGGGAAGACATGGATCTTCTCGAAGCCGATCTCCTTCGCGAAGGCCATGGAGTCCTCAAAGTCCTCCTCGGTCTCGAAGGGGAAGCCCACCATGATGTCCGTCGTGATGGTCCCGTCGGGGAAGGTCTCCCGCAACTTGTCGCAGAGGGCTTTATAGGCCTTTGTGTCGTAGTTGCGGTACATGCGCCGCAGCGTGTTGTCAGACCCGCTCTGCAGGGAGATGTGGAACTGGGGACAGAAGTTCGGGAACGACGCCAGTTTCTCGATGGCCTCCGGTCCGATGTTGTCGAACTCGAGGGAACCGATGCGGACCCGGTCGAAGCCCATGTTACAGGCGAGCTCGATGGGGTCGGTGAAGTGCTTCCCGATGTCCGGTCCGTAGCAGCAGAAGTTGATGCCGACGAGGACGACTTCCCGGTAACCGGCCGCTTTGATCTGGGTCAGTTCTGCCTCGAGGTCCTCGAGGGTGCGGGAACGGCTCCGGCCGCGGGCGGTGGGGATGATGCAGTAGGAACAGCGGCGGTTGCAGCCGTCCTGGACCTTGATGAAGGCCCGGGTCCGTCCGAGGAACTCCTCGATGGGGACGTTCTGGAAGGTTTCATCCCGGTCGTGGGCGAGGACGTCGAGCACTTTTTCCGGTGTCTTTGCCTCAGCCTTTTCGGCGAAGAACTCATTTACGTAGTCGATGATCTTTTCCTGGTCCCGGATACCGGCGACGATGTCCGCCTCGTCGAGGGACGCGGCTTTGTCAGGGTAGGCCTGGACCATGCAGCCGCTCAGGACGACACAGGCGTCGGGGGACATGCGGCGGAATTTCCGGATGGCCTGGCGGGACTTCTGGTCGGCGACTGCTGTGACCGTGCAGGAGTTGATGACGTAGACGTCAGCGCCCTCCGGCTCCTCGGTCAGGGTGAACCCCGCGCGGCGGAAGCGTTCCGCCAGAGCTTCGGTGTCGTACTTATTCACTTTGCAGCCGAGCGAATGGAGATAGACCTGCATGTCCTCACCGCCTTTCCGGGTGTTGAAATCGCCTTATTATAAGCGACTTCCTCTTTTTTATCAATATGCTATATTATAGTTTGACACTTCACGCGGTAAAATGGTAAAATTTCTAGTGAATTTTTATGCCAACGAGTACTCTGGAGGGAAATGAAATGATCGATAAAAAAAGTTCCTATCCGGTCATCCTGGTCCCGGGCGTCCTGGGCTACGGAGACGATGTCAAACTGTCGAAGGTAATGCCGTATTTCGGTACGATGTCCGCCAGCGCTGCGAAGACCATCCGCAGCCTCGACATTCCCTGCCTCACGGCGACCTTTACCCCGGCTGCGGGCATCTGGGAACGTACCTGTGAACTCTATGCACAGATCGCCGGCGGCACGGTCGACTACGGCGCTGCCTATTCCAAACGGAACGGGATCCCCCGTTACGGCAAGACCTATGACGGATTCGTCGAAGACTGGGGAAAACTCAACGAATTCGGAAAATATAACAAAGTCACGCTGGTCGCCCACGCGTTCGGCGCACCCGTCGCCCGTATGCTGGCTTACCTGATGGCCTTCGGTTCCCAGAAAGAACAGGCCGAAGGGGGAGACGTGTCTCCGCTCTTCCTTGGTGGAAACAGCAAGGCGGTCCACGCGGTCGTCACCCTCGCCGGTAACAACGATGGCACGACCCTCATCCAGGCCCTCGAGGACAAAATGCCCGGTGCCACCCGGAAGCTCACCGATCTCTTCTTCAAGATGAAGGGCGACTATTACACCGACGAAGATGTCGAAGAATACCTCCAGAAGTCCCGTTCCAACATGTTCTATGAGATGGGACTCGACGGCATGGCTGACTTCAATAAACGCATCGAACCGAACCCCGACACCTACTATTTCGCCTATTCGGCAGAAGCGACCCGGGACTATGCCCGCCTGCTCCCCAAACGGAAGATCGGCAAGTACGAGAACCCGTTCACCTCGAAGTCCTATCAGCGTTCCATGAAGAACAAGCGTGAACTCACGCTTCCGGACCTGAGACACGGCGGTCTGCCCGTCGCCCCGACGGCTGCCCTCATCGGCACCTACAAAAACTATCTGGCCGATGCTCCGCTGGCCACCCCGGTCATGCATCCGAACGACGGTCTCATCAATACCGATAACACGCTGGCTCCCTCCACCGAAGCGGTCCGGGCTTATCGTTCCGTGAACGACTGCTACCCCGGTGAGTGGTACCAGATGCCCATCTGGGAAGGCAACTCCCTCGGCTACCTCGGCGTGTTCCAGCGCCCCGACAAATACCGGGACTTCTACATCGATATGATGAAGATCATCTGCAACCTCATCGAAGAATAATTGCAAGATGCTTCGGGCGGACATCCAGTCGGGTGTCCGCCCTTTCTCTTGATAATCTTTGTTAATTATGATAAAATATCTTTCCTGACTTTTGGTAAATCGCCAAAGTACTTTGTTATAATATGAAAAAAGCAAGGCTCGGCTTTGCAGAAACTATACAGAAAGGAGTGGCTGCCAATGGATTTCGCAAGAGATTTTTCGACGATCCCCCCTCAGGTAGAGGAACTTGCGAAACGCTCTGTCGAAAACAGTCAGATCGATCCGGCTCTCTATGCCAAGTACAACGTCAAGCGCGGACTGCGCGACCGCGACGGTAAAGGTGTCCTGACCGGCCTTACGGAGATCTCCGAAGTCTGGGGCCACCAGGTCATCGACGGCGTCGACACTGAGATCGACGGCGTCCTCCGCTACCGCGGTTACAATGTGGAAGACCTCATCGCGGGCTTCCCGAAAAACAACAACTTCGCCTTTGAAGAAGTCATTTACCTGCTACTGTTCGGCGAACTCCCCACGGAAGAACAGTTCACGGAATTCAAGGATCTGCTGGCAGGCTACCGGACGCTCCCCATCCACTTCGTGCGGGACATCATCATGAAGGCACCCAGCAAGGACATGATGAACACCCTTGCCCGCAGCGTCCTGACCCTCTATTCCTACGACCAGCATTCGGACGACGGCTCTCCGGAGAACGTCCTGCGCCAGTGCCTCGAACTCATCGCACTGTTCCCGCAGCTGTCCATTTACGGATATCAGACCTACCGCTATTACCACGACGGAGACTCGTTCTTCATCCACCCGCCCCTCGAGGAGTATTCCACGGCGGAGAACATCCTGCACATGCTGCGCATGGACAGCCAGTTCTCGCCCCTTGAGGCAAAGGTCCTCGACATGGCCCTCGTCCTGCACGCGGAACACGGCGGTGGTAACAACTCGACCTTCACGACCCACGTCGTCACCTCCTCCGGCACCGACACCTACTCGTCCACCGCGGCGTCCCTCGGCTCCCTGAAGGGCCCCCGTCACGGCGGCGCGAACATCAAGGTCGTCAAGCAGATGGAGGAACTCAAGTCCGAAGTCAAAGACTGGACGGACGACGACGAGATCGCCGCATACCTCAACCGTCTCCTGAACCGGGACGCGTTCGACAAGGCGGGCCTCATCTACGGCCTCGGCCACGCCATCTACACGAAGTCCGACCCCCGTGCCCGCATGCTGAAGCAGTTCGTCCGTGAACTGTCCGCGGAAAAGGGACGCACTGACGAGTTCGAACTCTACGAGCGTATCGAGCGCATCGGCCCCGGACTCATCACCGCGAAGCGCAACACGCAGAAAAGCGTCTGCGCCAACGTCGACTTCTACAGCGGCTTTGCCTACAGCATGCTCGGCCTTCCGCTGGAGCTCTACACGCCCATCTTCGCCATCGCGAGGATCGCCGGCTGGAGCGCCCACCGCATGGAAGAGATCATCAACAAGGGCAAGATCATCCGCCCGGCCTACATGAGCATTTGCCCGGCCCGGGACTACAAGCCCTTCGAAGACCGCTGACCTGTTACGATAATAAGAAAACCTCTCTGACTGCAGTCAGAGAGGTTTTTGTCTGTTATGGGGCGATTCAGTTGTCGCCGCCGACCAGGCTGTTGAAGAAGTTTGCGTCCTCGGAGGTATCTGCAGTGTCAGACCCCGTTGTCGCTTTAGTGGTCGACTCGGTCGTCACGGTCGCGGGTTCCTCCCAGACCTGGAGAACGACCAGGGTGCCTTTCTTGTGCCGGGTACCGGCGCTCAGCGAGGCGGACTTGACCGTGCCGGAGATCTCGGAGCCGTCGTTCGTGATGTCGGAGCGGGTGACCTTGAAGCCGAGAGCGGTGAGCCGCGCGCTGGCGTCTTCATAGGTGCTGCCGGTGACCTCGGGCATGGTGATCTGCTCCGGTCCCTTGGAGATCGTCAGCTCGATGTTCGTGCCCTCCGACACACGGGTGCCGGCGTCGATGTTCTGGGCGATGATCTTGCCAGAGGCTTCGTCACTGTACTGCTCGACCTCGGTGAAGGTGAACGAGGAGTAGCGGGGCGAATGCTCGATGGCGGCATAGTACTTGCCGACGAGGTCCGGTACTTCGACGACTTTGACGTCGGCCGACAGAGTGACGGTGGTCGTCTCGTCCGTATCGACGGTGAAGTGGTCTTTCAGGACCGTGACATAGAGGATGCCGAACAGGAGCGCCGCGATGAGCAGGACGACCATGATGGTGGTGAGGATGGTCTTGGCCGTGCCGCCGGTGTGGTCTCTGCGGGGACGGTCGTCCTCATCGTCCTCCTCCTCCTCGTGGAGGTGGGTGCGGACATAGCCGTCGTTCAGGGCCTGCTGCTGGAGCGGATTGAATTTGAGCTCCTGGGTGTCGTCCTTGTTGCCGATGGGGTGGGGCGCATACATCTTCTGACGTTTGCGGGCCTTTTCCTCCTCTTCATACTCGGAGGCGAACTCGGCGACCTGAGAGGCGGAGAGTTCCGCGCGGAAGCGGTCCATGTTCCGGGTCCGGTCTTCCGGCAGGACCTGGAGGGCATTGACCAGCGCGCCGACCACGTGGTTCGGCAGAGCGTCGGCGAACTTCGCCGGGATCATCATCTCGTCGTTCTCGAGACGGACCATGGCGTCGATGGGCGCCCGTCCGATGAGGACCCGGTAGAGGACCGCCGCAAAGGAATAGATGTCGGTCCATGCGCCGGAGGCCGCCTGGACGCCCAGCTGTTCGACGGGGGTGTAGCCCGGGAACACTTCGGTCGTGAGGCCGCCGTTGACCATGCGACATTCCGGAATGGAGAAGTCGGAGATGCGCACTTTATGGTCGGGGTAGATGTATAAAGTAGAAGGGGAGATGCCCCGGTGGATGATGCCGTTCTGATGGAGCGTTGCGAGGGTGGACAGGACCGGCATGAACAGGACCCGTGCCTCTTTCCAGGGCAGATAGCCCTCTTTAGCTGCCAGCAGATAGTCCCGGAGGGACTGCGCGCCTTCGACATATTCGCTGACCGCGTAGGCCGTGTTGTTCTCTTCGAAGATGTCCACGACGGAGATGAGGGCGGACAGGCCGTTCATCTTCCGAAGTTTGCCCCAGAGTTCCAGGAAGGAACTGAGCAGGCTGTAGTAGGTCTCCTGGGAGCCTTCCCGTACCAGGAGGGCCGCGGAGTCGCTGCTTCTGCGGACCATGGTGTCCGGCAGGAATTCGCGGATGGTGACCGGCGTCTTCGTCTGGGTGTCATAACCCATGTATGTGGTGCCGTCGCCGTTGGATTCCGTGACCGCGCCGACGAGATAGTGGCCGCCGACGATGGTCCTCATGGGGAGGAACGGGGGCAGCTGGAGGGAGTCGTTATGGAAATGACAGTGCGGGCACTGCTCCGACGAACCTTTTTCCTTCATGCAGTTCATGCATAAGTTCTCGTATGACATGGAGGTCTCCTTTCATATATACATAAAATACCAGTATCATTCTAATATAAATGCCCTCAGAAAGCCAATTACAAAAGGTTTCAGATGCGTTACAGGCCTTTTTTTTGGCGATTTGTGTCCGTAAAAAAGGACACATTGAAAAATATAGGAACAAGAGTGTTGACTTTGTTCGACCGGAGTGTATAATGAACTTGTAACGAAAAACAAATGTTCGAACTTTGTTCGGCTTCATTGGAGGTATATCACATGTTCGCTCTGAAAACCATCCTCGAATTCACCGCTATCGTCCTTCTCCTCGTCGGCTGGCTCAACGAAGACAAAGTCGTCGCCTTCGAGCGCGCTCTCTGGAAACAGCTTCGGGCACGGTTCGCCCCCAAAAGCGGAAACGCTCACTCCGCCACCTACTACGCTTCCCGCGAAGCAGAACAGCGCGCCTGGAACGAGCGTGAGCGCATCGCCAGAAACGCCGAATACGCCAGAAAACATGCCGTCATCCGCACCCTCGATGACGAACCCAAGCGTGTAGCCTGAGTCGCCCATTTCTCAGGTTTACATATACTGCAGGTAGAGTCTGCCTTAGACAACAAAACGGTGTGCCCTCCGGACACACCGTTTTTGTTGTTTTGTTCAGATGAGGTCTTCGGCGTCTTCCGGGTTTTCCCAGTTGTGCCAGACGTTCTGGACGTCATCGTTGTCTTCGAACATTTCGATCATCTTCGCCATGTTCTTGAGGGAGTCCTCGTCGGTCAGCTTGACGTAAGTGGACGGGACATACTGGACTTCCGCGGTGGAGAACTTGTAGCCGGCGGCCTCCAGGCTGTCACGGACAGCGCCGAGGTCGGGGATGGCGGTACGGATCTCGAAGACCGTGTCGTCGTCGGTGAGGAAGTCTTCCGCGCCGGCTTCCAGAGCGGCTTCCATGAGGGCGTCTTCGTCGACGACGTTCTCGTCTTCGTCTTCGCGGTCGATGAGGATGACGCCGCAGCGCTCGAACATGAAGGAGACGCAGCCGGACTGGCCGAGGTTTCCGCCGTATTTGTCGAAGTAGTGGCGTACATCGCCCGCGGTACGGTTCTTGTTGTCGGTCAGGGTCTCGACGATGACGGCGATGCCGTTCGGGCCGTAACCTTCATAGACGTTCTCGATGTATTCTTTGCTGGAGTCTTCACCGGCAGCCTTTTTGATGGCGCGCTCAATGTTGTCATTGGGGATGTTCGCGGCTTTGGCTTTGGCGATGACGTCTTTCAGCTTGGAGTTGTTGTCGGGGTCCGGGCCGCCTTCGCGGATGGCGACGGCCAGCTCACGGCCGATCTTGGTGAAGACCTTCGCTCTCGCGTTGTCGGTCTTTTCTTTTTTACGCTTGATGGTGCTCCATTTGGAATGTCCAGACATGGGTGCACGCCTCCCTTAGTGAAATGTCAAAATACGGAACTATTATATAGAGGAATGTTCCTCTTGTCCATTGTAAATTATCTCGAAAAACTCCCGGAGACGGTCGAGTTCCCCGTTCAGGTACAGGTAGCCGAACAGTGCTTCGAAACCGGTGGCAGCGTGGTAAGCGGCAACAGATTTGTTCTTCGGGGTGTGGTTCGTGTGGGCATTGCGCCCTCTGCGGAAGATGCTCTCTTCCTTCTCGGTAAGAAGGGGGAGGAGTTTTTGAATGGCGGTCTGCTGCGCGTCAGCGTTCACATAGCGGACCTTCGCCGCATGCAGGTCCCGGTTCGGCCGGTTCGCCTCGGTGACGAGTTTCTCCCGGACGAAGAGCTCATAGACACAGTCGCCGAGGAAGGCGAGGTCCAGGGGGCTCAGCAGGTTCGGGTCGGTCTCGGTGTTCAAAAATCGGTCCATGATCCAGTCCTTATGTCACGTAGTCGAATTCGATGTCGTAGAGGCTGACGGTGTCGCCGTCTTCGATGCCGTTGTCCTGCAGCGCCTGGTCGATACCGCTCGACTGGAGGACCCTCTGCAAGTACTGGAGAGACTCATAGTCGTCGTAGTCGATCTTGCTGAGGATGGGGACGAGCCACTCGGCTTCGACGATGTAGATGCCGTCTTCGACACGGATAGTGAAACCGTTGTCCTGTTTCTTCTCGAGGGCTTCCAGCGGGATCTCCGCCGTTTCATACCGCTTGATGGGCGGCAGGGTGTCGAGCTTCGCGGCGACCGCGTTGATGAGCTCCTGCGTGCCTTCTTTGATGGGCGCGCAGATGTTGAAGTACTCGTAACCGAGACCCTCGACATAGGAGCGGAAGGTGTCGATCTGTTCGTCGGAGGCCATGTCGATCTTGTTGCCGGCGACGATCTGCGGCAGCTTCGTCATCTCGGGGTTGAACTTCTCGAGTTCGGCGTTGATCGCCTTGAAGTCCTCGATGGGGTCTCTGCCTTCGGAGCCGGCGACGTCGACGATGTGGACAAGCATCCGGCAGCGCTCGACATGGCGCAGGAACTCATGGCCGAGGCCGATGCCCTCCGCGGCGCCTTCGATGAGGCCGGGGATGTCCGCCATGACGAAGGACTTGCCTTCGCCCATGGAAACGACGCCCAGGACCGGGACGATGGTGGTGAAGTGGTAGTCACCGATGATAGGCTTTGCCTCACTGACGACCGAGATGAGGGTGGACTTGCCGACGTTCGGGAACCCGAGCAGGCCGACGTCCGCGAGGAGCTTCAGTTCGAGCTGCAGTTCCCATTCTTCGCCGGGAGCGCCGTCCTTGGCAAAGCGGGGCGCCTGTCTCGTGGGCGTGGCGAAGTGCCGGTTGCCCCAGCCGCCACGACCGCCGCGGGCCGCGATGAATTCCTCTTCATCGGACATGTCGGCGATGATGGTGTCGGTCTCGACTTCCCGGATGATGGTGCCCTTCGGGACCTTGATGTACAGGTCCTGTCCGCGCTTTCCGTTGCACTTGTTGCCGCGGCCGTCCTTGCCGTTCTCGGCTTTGTACTTCCGTTTGTAGCGGAAGTCGGACAGGGTGGCGAGGGAGTTGTCGACCACAAAGACGATGTTCCCGCCTCTGCCGCCGTCTCCGCCGTCGGGCCCGCCGCTGGCGACGTATTTTTCACGGTGGAACGCGACCGCTCCGTTGCCGCCTTTGCCGGCGGTGACCGTGATCTTCGCAATATCGACAAACATAAAAGTGTACTTCCTTCAAAGAGTTTTCATGATTATATACAATTAAATAGTTCAAGTCAATGAAACTCCGTTTGACGTGGAAGTCCGTTTGTGATAGTCTTTAGGCGATTTACCGAAAGGGGACATACCCATGAAAGTTCTAATGCCGGAATACAGCACTCTGACCCGCGGCGACATCGACATGTCCGGGTTCGAGTCGATCGGAGACCTCGTCATCCTCGACCACCCGACACGGGAGGAACTGAAGAGCGAACTGGCCGACACCGACATCCTGCTCGTCAACAAAGTGAATGTCGATGAAGACCTGCTCTCCGCCGCGCCGAAACTGCGCTATGTCGGTGAATGCGCGACCGGGTACAACAACATCGACCTCGCCGCCTGCAAGAAGCGCGGCATCACGGTCACCTATGTGCCGGCCTATTCGACCGACGCCGTGGCACAGCAGGTGTTCGCGTTCCTGCTCGAGCACTTTTCGAAGGTCCATGACTACAATGCCTTCGTCAAAGACGGGGGATGGGTCCGCTCCGGCAACTTCTCCGAATTCTGTTTCCCGACGGCGGAACTGGCCCACAAGACTATCGGTCTCGTCGGTTACGGACGCATCGGAAGCAAGGTGGCGCTCATCGCCAAAGCCTTCGGCATGAACGTCCTCGCCACGTCCCGTTCGTTCCTGTCCGGCTATTCCGGAGACGGCCTCGCGCAGTTCGTTCCGCTGGACACGCTCCTCGCGGAGTCCGACGTGGTCTCGGTCCACTGCCCGCTGAACGACGAGTCCCTTCACCTGTTCAACGAGAAGACGTTCGCGAAGATGAAAGAGGGCGCCTTCTTCATCAATACGGCCCGCGGACCCATCGTGTCCGAACCGGCTCTGGCAGCCGCCGTGAAGAGCGGTCACCTGTCCGGCGCCGCGGTAGACGTCATCGAAGAAGAGCCCATGAAAGAGGGCTCGGTCCTGCTCGACGCTGAGAACTGCATCGTCACACCTCATGTTGCCTGGGCACCGAAAGAGACCCGCCAGCGGCTGGTCGACGTAGTCCTCAGTAACGTGTTCTGCTGGCTTGAGAAAGAGCCTGTCAATGTGGTAGAAGCCGATTGACAAAGGCCCGTCCTCTCTGCTAGAATACATTGGCAATACGGAGACGTATCGAAGTGGTCATAACGGGGCTGACTCGAAATCAGTTTGCCGGTAACCCCGGCACGAGGGTTCGAATCCCTCCGTCTCCGCCAAAAAAGAAGGACACCCTTGCGGTGTCCTTCTTTTTTGCCCTGAGACGGATGGGATTCGAACCTTTAGGCTGCACCGAAAAGCAAACAGTCCAGTGGACTGTTTGCCGGTGCAGGGGCGAGCGGGTCCCGTCCCGCGAGACCGAAGTGGTTTTCGCGAAGCGAAAAACACGTCGAATCCCTCCGTCTCCGCGCAAAACGGAGTTTTGCCGAACTGGGGAAGAGCAATCTCCACCGTCTCCGCCGCAAGACGAAGTTATGTGATATAATACCAGTATCCCATTTTAGGAGGTCCCACCATGGCAGACATCGTCCGTTATTACATCTCCTTCAAAGGCCGCGTCCAGGGCGTCGGCTTCCGCTGGCGCGCGCAGACCATCGCGAATGACCTGGGCCTCACGGGCTGGGTGCGCAACGAGTATGACGGCTCGGTCCTCATGGAGCTCCAGGGCCCCATCGTGAAGATCTATCAGCTCGTCGACACCCTCGAGAACGACCATTGGATCCGCATCGACGAGAAGTACATGCGGGAGATCCCGGTCGAGCCGCACGAATCGCAGTTTCGTGTCACCCACTGACTTTTTCGGGCAGTGGTGGTAAATCGCCTTTAAATATGATATTATAAATTAGTTAATACTATAGAAACACTTGGAGGCCAAGACTATGCTGGGCGCCATTGTTGGAGATATCGTCGGTTCTCCCTACGAATTCGATGAGAACAACATCAAAACGACGAAATTTCCGCTGTTCACTGACAAGTCTGTCTTCACGGACGATACCGTCATGACGGTGGCGGTCGCCAGAGCGCTCATGGACACCTACGGCTCGGACGACGCGACCATCGAAAATGCCCTGACCATGCAGATGAGGGCCCTCGGCCGCAACTACCCCGCGCGGGGCTACGGCGGCATGTTCCAGGCCTGGCTGCTGGTCGATACCGCAGAAGCCTACAACAGTTACGGCAACGGCAGCGCCATGCGCGTCGCCGCGGCAGGCTGGCTGTACCGTACCCTCGAAGAGACCCTTCACGCGGCGGAGCTCACCGCCCGCGTCACCCATAACCATCCGGAAGGCATCAAAGGCGCGCAGGCCATCGCGGCCGCCATCTTCCTCGCCCGGCTCCACCTGCCGAAGGACGACATCCGCGCCTACCTTTCGAAGACCTTCGAGTACGACCTCACCCGGACCCTCAAGGAGATCCGTCCGACCTACAAGATGGACGAGACCTGCCAGGGGTCTGTCCCGGAAGCCATCACCGCTTTCCTCGAGGGCAACGGGTTCGTCGATGTCATCCGCAAGGCCGTCTCCATCGGCGGCGACAGCGACACCATCGCCTGTATGGCGGGGTCCATCGCCGAAGCCTATTACGGAATCCCGGAACAGGTGGAGAAAGACACGTTCCAGCGGCTCACGCCGGACCTGTCCGCCACTGTCCTCAAGTTCCGAAGGTTCTACCTCGACAACTCCGGCACTCCGCTGCCCGGCTGGGAAGAGAGTGTCTACTACAACCCCGATGAAGTCCTGAAAGGGCTCAAGAACCTGGAGTTCGCCATCTCGGAATTCTACATCAAGTCCGGCAGCGGCAAAATGGAACCGCAGCCCGTGCTCGACGAGATCGCGGAGCTTCTGAAGAAAGATGAAGTGGCGCTCATCACAGTCCAGGCTCCGAGCCAGTCGCTGAAGTACTCCACCAGTGCCGACGCGGTGCAGGTCCAGTGCATCAACGACAGCGACGGCCACCTTCTGCTGCCCATCTTCACCTCGAAGAACCAGGTCTCCTCCGGCGGCCCGGAACTGTACTGCATGACCGACAGCATCCGGAACATCCTTGAGTCCAGCCTCGCGGCGGACAACCTCTATGGCGTCATCATCAACCCCTTCGGGCAGAACTTCCTGCTCGACAAGAAGAACGTCCGACTGCTCGTCCAGCAGTTCCAGATGGACCAGTCCTTCGCAAAGAAGATCAAGAAGACGGACGACTGACGTTCTGAACCTGCAAGCACCAACTTGGGAGAAGTTTTATGGCAACGAAAATCATCATTGCTGCGCATAAGCAGTACCGCATGCCGGACGACCCGGTCTATGTCCCGGTACAGGTGGGCGCAGCCTGCAATAAAGACGCGGACGGCAACCCTGTCGACCTCGGGTTCTTAAAGGACAACTCCGGGGACAACATCTCGGCGAAGAATCCGCACTTCTGCGAACTGACCGGTCTTTACTGGGCCTGGAAGAACCTCGAGGCAGACCACCTCGGACTCGTCCACTATCGCCGCTACTTCGGTTCTCCGAAGAAGACGAAGGCCAAAGACCTGTACGACACCATCCTGACCGGGGAAGAGGCCGAGCGCCTGTTCGAGAAACACCGCGTCCTGGTCCCGACCCGTCGGAACTATTATATCGAGACCCTCTATTCGCATTATGCGCACACCCACTATGCGGAACACCTCGATGAGACCCGCAAGATCATCGAAGAACTCTGCCCGGAGTACCTCGGCACCTTCGATACCGTCATGGCGCAACGCTCCGGCTACATGTTCAACATGTGCGTCATGGATCGCGAACTCATGAACGCCTACTGCGAATGGGTCTTCCGCATCCTCTTCCGTCTGGAAGACGCGCTGAAAGCCCAGGAGTCGGAGCTCTCCTTCTATCAGGGCCGTTTCTACGGACGAGTCTCCGAGATCATCTTCAACGTCTGGCTGCAGCATCAGCTGGAGACCGGTGTCCTCTCGAAGAAAGACATCTGCGAACTGCCCTGCATCTACACGGAGAAGGTCAACTGGCTCCGGAAGGGCACGGCGTTCCTGTCCGCCAAGTTCCTGCACAAACGCTACAAAAACAGTTTCTGAATACAAGGTGATCCCCATGAAAAACGCGGTCGCACGCACCGTGGCACGGGAGACCGGTAAACTGACATCAAAGGAAAGGTCTGAATATTTTAACTTCGGGTTTCAATATTTCGGACCTTTTTTGTTTGGATTCACGAAATGGCTTTCCGGCCGTCTGAACGAAGAAGGACTCACGAACGTCTTCTTCTTCTCCCGGGACGGCTACATGATGCAGAAAGCCTTCGAACTCCTGCAGCCGGATTTCCCCAAAACAAAATACGTTTACTTCTCCCGCAAAAGTCTGCGCCAGAGCCTCCTCTGGAAATGTGACGGCTTCCGGGAGTCCCTCCGCTATCTGACCTACGAGAACTTCATCTCCGTGGGCCGGCTCCTCGACTACTACGGGTTCGGCGAGCATGAACGTGCCTCGGTCGCGGAGCAGTACGGGCTGGACCTCACAAAAGACCTGCCCTGGAACACCCTCTCCGACAACGAGACGGCACAGCATGTGTACGACCTCCTCCGGGAGGACATCGTCCGCAAGTCCCGGGAACAGTATGACCTCCTCGAAGGGTACCTCGATGCCATCGGCATGGAAGGGAAGGTCGCCATCGTGGACATCGGGTGGATCGGCAGCATGCAGTATGCCCTCGAAGAGTTCGCCCGGATGAGCGGTCGGGACCTCACGGTCTCCGGCTTCTACGTCGGCATGAACCCCGAGAACCCCGTCGAAGGCCTCGCGGAAGGCTACCTCTACAACAAAGACGACCTCGCCCTGCGCAAGAGCCTGCTCTGCTTCTTCGGCGGCCTCGAAAAACTGTTCCAGAGTCTGGAAGGTTCCACCGATGGCTATGCCCGAGAGAACGGCACGGTCGTGCCCACCTGCGCGGCCTATGAGTACGAGGGCGATGCACGCATCCAGGGCTTCATCCAGGAATGGCAGCAGGGTGCACTGGACTTCGTGTCCCTCGCGAAAGACGACCCGTACGCGGACAAGGTCACGGACCTTCGGGACTGGGCGATGCCCCTCGTGGAGTTCGGTAAATCGCCACCTCTGTGGGGTGTGAAACTGTTCTCCTTCTTCTACAATGTCGACGGGACGAAACAGTACTTCGTCGCGCAGAAACCCCTGTGGAAGTACCGCCCGAAGGAACTGCTCCACGACCTGTCCAACAGCGTCTGGAAGACCGGCTTCATGAAGTCGGTCCTGAAAGTGCCGTTCCCGTATTTCAAGATCTACGATATCCTCCGAAAGTGAGACCCCTGTCATGAGACTCAAGACGCTTCTTTACACGCTCTGTCTGCGCCGCTACCGCGCGGTCAGCTTCGACATCTTCGACACGCTTCTGGAGCGGGACGTCGACCGGCCGGTCGATGTGTTCCTCCGGGTCGGGGACATCGTGCTGGGCGCCGGAAAAGGCGAGCGGTTCCAGGCGGACCGCATCGGAGCCGAGAAAGCGGCGCGGGCCAAGGCGCCGAACGGGGAAGTGACCCTCGACGACATCTACGAGGCGCTCGTGGCATCCGGTTACGATCGGCCGACCGCGGAGGAACTGAAGACCGAAGACGCCGCTCTGAAAAGAGGCAAGACCGTGTTCCTCATCTCGGACATGTACCTGCCGCCGGAAGTCATCTCCGGCATGGCGGCCCGCTGCGGCTATGAGGGGTACGAAAAACTCTTCGTCTCCAACGAGTACGGCGTCAGCAAGCGGAGCGGGAAACTCTTCGGGGAAGTGCTGAAGGAGTACGGCCTCCAAAAGAGCGACCTCATCCACATCGGAGACAGCATCGGCGCCGACCTGCTCGGTGCCCGGAAAGCGGGCATCGCCGCCCTGCCGGTGGCCCGGAAAAACAGACTGGGGAGGCTTTTGAACCGCGCATGAACAGGATCCTCGAAGTGAATGTGGACGATATGGGCTTCGGCGGCGTCTACTCGCTGGTCCGAAATGTCATCCTCGCGAAACCCGCCGGGACGACGCTGGACATCGCCTGTATCGAACCCTTTGAACAGCAGAAAAACATCGACGAACTCGCCGACCACGGCTGCACGGTCCACTACGTGGGCTACGCCGGCAACAAGGTCAAAAAGCAGTTCGTCATCATACAGAACCTGAAGAAACTCATCCGGGAGGGCGGGTATGAAGCGGTGCACATCCATGGCGATGTGGCCTACAAGCTTCTCGTCTACTCCGTGGCAGCGCGGCTGTCCGGCGTGAACCGGGTACGTCTCCTGCTCCGACCTCGCGGCGGACTGGATGTTCCCGAACGTGAAAGCGAATAAGATCACCATCATCCGCAACGGCGTGGACCTCGACAAATTCCGCTTCGACCCGGAGGACCGGGCCGCCGTGCGGAAAGCGTGGAGCCTCGAAGACGCCTTCGTCCTCGGCCACGTGGGCCGGTTCGAATACCAGAAGAACCACGAATACCTCGTGGACATCTTCGCGGCTGTCAAGCAGCGGGTGCCGAACGCGAAGCTCTTCCTCGTGGGCGAGGGGAGCCTGCAGGAGGACATCCGTAAGAAGGTGGACGCCCTCGGTCTCTCGGACGACGTCATCTTCGCCGGCCTGTCCCGGGAAGTGGCAAAACTCCTCTCCGGCTTCGACGTCTTCGTCCTGCCGTCCCACTTTGAAGGCCTTCCCATCGTCGGGGTCGAAGCCCAGGCGGCGGGCCTGCCGGTGCTCTTCGCGGACACCATCACCAAAGAGGCGAAGCTGACCGAAGACTCCTGGTTCCTGCCGATCGGCGAGAACGACGTCGCTCAGTGGGCTGAGAAACTCGAAGCGCTGACGGACGCGAAGCGGGGAGACCCCTATGACCGCCTGAAGGCTCAGCACTTCTCTCTGCAGGACACCATTCAGGAGTTTCTCGACCTGTATGCGTGAATCGCCAAAAGAATACAATAAGACACCCGGACGGGAAGCATCCCATCCGGGTGTTTTTGCGTCTGGTGTTCGGTTGGTCAGTTCTGTCCCAGGACGGTCCGCAGCGCGCGCAGGGCCTCCGGGAAGTCTTCTTCCGGCAGGGCCGAGGGAAGGAGGGTCAGGCGGGCCGTATGGCCGTCGAAGCTCTCCCAGAAGACGCTGAGACCCGCAGCTTCAAAGTCTTCCTTCGTGCCGGTGAAGGGCACCGTGAGACGGACCTGCAGGCCGTTTTCGCTGACACGGCACTCCTCATAACGGAGGGCGTCCCGGAGCAGCTCATGGAAGCGGCGGGTCTTGGCGGTGGCGAAGCGGCGGATCTTGCGGATCTGCGCACCGATGTGTCCGTCCCGGATGTAGCCGCAAAGGGCGATCTGCTCCGTTTTACTGGCGGTCTGGGAGAAGCGCCAGATCTGTTCGCGGTAGGCGTCCGCGAGGTCTCTCGGCAGCACCATGAAGGAGATGCGGATGCCGGGGGTCAGGACGTTCGCGAAGGAACTCATGTAGACGACGTTGTCCGCGGTCGCCAGCGCGTAGAGCGAGGGCGTCGGGCGTGAGGCGTAGAGGAAGTCGTTGTCGTAGTCGTCTTCCAGCACAAGGGCGCCGTGGGCTTCGCTGTACTCGACGAGCTCCAGCCGCCGCTTCATGGGCATGACGTCGCCGAAGCGGGTCATGTGGGAGGGGGAGACGTAGATGATGGTCGCGTCCTTGTCCCGGTAGTGGACGTCAAACCCGTAGTTCTCGAAGCGGGAGATGCCCTTCTGGAAACTCCGGTCGGGGAAGGAGACGGTCTTGTCCTTCGGGAGCAGTGTGCAGAGGATGTCGAGCAGGGTGTCGACGCCGGCGCCGATGACGATCTGGTCCCTGTCGGCGATGACGTTCCGCTTCCCGCGGATGTATTCGGCGATGGCCTCCCGCAGGTCTTCCTCTCCCTGGGGTTCACTGTATGAACAGAGCCGTTCCTTCTGACGGAGCGCCGCGTTGATGTACCGGTGCCAGAGGGCCACATCGAAACTTTCGAGGTCGGCGTCGCCGCTGGAGAGGTCGAAGCGGGGCTTCGGTTTGCCGGCGAAGTCCTTGGCCGGTTCCGGGGTGGTCTGTTTCGTGCCGGCTTTGCGGGAGACGAAGTAGCCGCTGCGGTCCGACGCCAGAAGGAAGCCCTCCGCCTGCAGTGCGAAATACGCGTTCTCGACGGTGGTCCGGCTGACTCCGTGGATGGCGGCGGCCTCCCGGATGGAGGGCAGACGGTCCCCGCTTCGGAGCTGTCCGTCCAGGATCCGCTCTTTATAGTAGGTATAGAGTTCCAGATACTTTTTCATGGCGTTTCTATCTGTCCTTTAAAAAATAGTAAGAATTGTCACTTTCTTTCATGTCAGTTTCAGTATATACTTTCTGCAACTTCGAAACAAGAAGAACTTTGACCCCTGCAGAAAGGACCGATCCCCCATGACCAGACGCACCACCTCCGCCGTATCCACGCGGAGCAGCACCGACCTTCGGCGCCTGACGACGGCCGCCGTTGCGACCGCGCTCGTGTTCCTCTTTACCTTCCTTATCAAAGTGCCGACCGTGATCGGCTATATCCACCTCGGCGACGCGTTCGTCCTCCTCTATGCCGCCCTGACCGGCGACCCGCTGGCGCTTCTCGTCGGAGCGCTCGGAGAAGGACTGGCCGATGTCGCCGGCGGCTACTTCCAGTATGTGCCCGCCACGATGCTCATCAAGGCGCTGATCGCGCTGCCCGTCGTCCTGTCGGTCCGAAAGGAACAGACGGATGGCAAAGACCGCTCGAAGATCCTGACCGTAAAGACCTTCCTGTGGTCGCTCCCTTCTATCCCGATCACGCTCGGCGGCTATTTCCTGATCGATTACCTGCTGAGCGGCGCCTACGCCTTCGCGGCGCTTTGGACCAACGCGGTCCAGGCCGGCGGCAGTCTCCTGGTATTCGTCGTGCTCGCACTTGGGTTCGAGAAAAGTCGGATCGGCGAGCGCATTCGGTAGATCGCCACGACCGGACAAAAAGAAACGTGCCATTCTCGATGAGAATGACACGTCAGACCGTAGACAAATCGGATTTTGGGAAACGCCAAAATCCGATTTTGTCTTTGTTTGGAAGATATATATCAAAAACATAGTGGCTAGCCCTCTCAGG
>ONFJ01000065.1 GCA_900317085.1 uncultured Eubacteriales bacterium
CTGCCCAGCGAGAAAGCCGGAAGGGGTAGGGGTCCGGGGACAGGGGAAGGTGGCTTTCTCTCACACTCTTTGGCTTCCCCTTCCCCGGGAAATCAGCTCGACAAATTCGGAGTTGTCAAACTTTGTAGACACAAAAAAAACTCCCGAAGGTGGCCTTCGGGAGTTTTTGAGTTTGGCTTGTTGTTTCTCAGACTGATTGGCTGAGTGCTCAGCGTCAGACGCCGGAGTTTTACTTCTCCTTGATCATGGCGTGCCACTCCTGGAGGGAGCGGACATTGCCCTTGCCGTCTTCCTTGACGTAGGCGATGCCTTCGGCAGCAGCGCGGGCGGCCGCGACCGTCGTGATGTACGGGATGCGGTTCTTGATGGCTGCTTTCCGCAGGTAGGAGTCGTCGTGGACGGACTCTTTGCCGGCAGGGGAGTTGACGATGAGGTCGATGTCACCGTTCGTCATGAGGTCGAGGATGTTCGGACGGCCTTCGTAGAGCTTCAGGACTTTCTCGGCCTCGATGCCGGCGGCATTGATGGTGTCGCAGGTGGTGCCGGTGGCGACGATCTTGAAGCCGGCTTCATCGAAGAGCTTCGCGACTTCGACGATCTCGTCCTTGTCCTTGCGGTTGACGGAGATGAGGACCGTGCCTTCGAGGGGCAGGGTGGCCGATGCGCCTTCCTCAGCTTTGAAGAACGCGCCGCCCGGGGTCCGGGAGATGCCGAGGACTTCGCCGGTGGACCGCATTTCGGGGCCGAGGACCGGGTCGACTTCCTGGAACATCTTGAAGGGGAAGACCGCTTCCTTGACACCGTAGTACGGGATGTCGCGCTCGCCGAGCTTCGCAACGGGCGATTCGCGGCCGGTCAGTTCCGCCGTGATGATGTCGGTGGCGATGGGCACCATGGAGATGCCGCAGACCTTGGAGACCAGCGGGACCGTACGGGACGCACGCGGGTTGGCTTCGAGGACATAGACGACACCGTTCTCGATGGCGTACTGCATGTTCATGAGGCCGACGACGTGCATCTCTTCGGCGATCTTTCTGGTGTAGTCCTTGATGGTTTCCAGAGCGTCCTCCGGGATGTGCTTGGAGGGCAGGATGCAGGCGGAGTCACCGGAGTGGATGCCCGCGAGCTCGATGTGTTCCATGACTGCCGGGACATAGGCATGAGTGCCGTCCGCGATGGCGTCCGCTTCACACTCGAGGGCGTGGTTCAGGAACCGGTCGATGAGGATGGGACGGTCGGGAGTGACGCCGACAGCCGCCTTCATGTACTCTGCCATGGCGTCGTCATCGTACACGACTTCCATGCCGCGGCCGCCGAGGACGTAGGACGGACGGACCATGACGGGGTAGCCGATCTCGTTGGCGATGGACACTGCCTCTTCGACAGTCGTGGCCATGCCGGCTTCCGGCATCGGGATGCCGAGCTTGTCCATCATGGCGCGGAACTGGTCGCGGTCTTCGGCAAGGTCGATGACTTCGGGGGAGGTGCCGAGGATCTTGACACCGTTCTTCTCGAGGTCTGCCGCGAGGTTCAGAGGAGTCTGGCCGCCGAACTGGGCGATGACACCGACGGGTTTCTCTTTGTAGTAGATGCTGAGGACGTCTTCCAGGGTCAGAGGCTCGAAGTAGAGCTTGTCGGACGTGTCGTAGTCGGTGGAGACGGTCTCAGGGTTGCAGTTGACGATGATGGTCTCGAAGCCGAGTTTCTTCAGGGACTGGGCCGCGTGGACGCAGCAGTAGTCGAACTCGATGCCCTGACCGATGCGGTTCGGGCCGCCGCCGAGGATCATGACCTTCGGCTTGTCTTCGGAGATGGGGTTGTTGTCCACATTGTGGTAAGTGGAATAGTAGTAAGCGCTGTCTTCGGTGCCGCTGACGTGGACCGCGTCCCAGGTCTCATTGAGTTCGAGCTTGGTGTGCGCGTTCCAGATCTCATCTTCGGAGACTTCGAGGATCTCGGACAGGTATTTGTCGGAGAAACCGTCTTTCTTCGCCTGGAGGATGAGGTCGTCTGCCGGGACAGAGCCCTTGGACTTGAGGAGTTCCTCTTCTTCCTCGACGAGTTCCTTCATCTGCTCGATGAAGTACTTCTTGACCTTGGTCAGTTCGTGGATCTCGTCGACGGTAGCACCTTTGCGGAGGGCTTCATACATGATGAAGTGGCGCTCGGAGGAGGGGGCGATGAGCTTCTTCAGAAGTTCATCTTTGGAGAGTTCGTTGAAATTGGAAACGAAACCGAGACCGTAGCGGCCCTTCTCGAGGGAACGGATGGCCTTCTGGAATGCTTCCTTATAAGTTTTGCCGATGCTCATGACTTCGCCGACGGCTCTCATCTGAGTGCCGAGCTTGTCTTCGACGCCCTTGAACTTTTCAAAGGCCCAGCGGGCAAACTTGACGACGACGTAATCGCCGTCCGGGACGTACTTGTCGAGGGTACCGTACTTGCTGTCCGGCAGTTCGGCCAGGGTGAGGCCGGTGGCCAGCTTCGCGGAGACCAGAGCGATCGGGAAACCGGTGGCCTTGGAAGCAAGGGCGGAGGAGCGGGAGGTACGGGGGTTGATCTCGATGACGATGATGCGGTCGGAGACCGGGTCGTGAGCGAACTGGACGTTCGTGCCGCCGATGACGCCGATGTGCTCGACGATCTTGTAGGCCTGTTCCTGGAGACGGTCCATGACGTCCTGAGAGATGGTCAGCATGGGAGCCGTGCAGAAGGAGTCGCCGGTGTGGACACCCATGGGGTCGACATTCTCGATGAAGCAGACCGTGATCATGTTGTTGTCCTTGTCACGGACGACTTCGAGCTCGAGCTCTTCCCAGCCGGTGACACATTCCTCAACGAGGACCTGGTGGACGAGGGAGGCCTGAAGGCCACGGGCACAGACGACTTTCAGTTCTTCCCTGTTGTAGACGAGGCCGCCGCCTTCACCGCCCATGGTGTAAGCGGGACGCAGGACGACGGGGTAACCCAGACGGTCTGCGATCTCGAGGGCTTCTTCCACAGAATAGGAGATCTCGGAGCGGGCCATCTCGATGCCGAGAGACTCCATGGTCTTCTTGAACTCGACACGGTCTTCACCGCGCTCGATGGCATCGACCTGGACGCCGATGACTTTGACGCCGTACTTGTCGAGGATGCCTTCCTTGTAAAGCTCGGAGGCAAGGTTCAGACCGGACTGACCGCCGAGGTTCGGCAGCAGGGCGTCCGGGCGCTCCTTGTTGATGATCTGCTCGAGGCGATCGACGTTGAGCGGCTCGATGTAGGTGACGTCGGCCATTTCGGGGTCTGTCATGATGGTCGCGGGGTTCGAGTTGACGAGAACGATCTCGTAACCGAGGCTTCTCAGCGCCTTACACGCCTGAGTGCCGGAGTAGTCGAACTCGCAGGCCTGTCCGATGATGATGGGACCGGACCCGATGATGAGTACTTTATGGATGTCTGTTCTTTGCGGCATAAAGAGCCCTCCAGTTCCTCTATATATTTTTTCTGCAATACTATACCATAATTTCTATCCGTTTAGAATATGGAATATTCATTAAAAATTTTTCTGTTGCAAAAGGCGAAACAGGTAACTATGATAAAAACAAAGGAGAGTATTACTGCTATGAAACGATATTTCCTTCTCATAATGGCCGTTCTCATGACGACTGCAATGCTCCTGACCGCCTGTCAGCCGCAGTCTGAGGACCAGGCCCCCACCATCGCATCCTATGAAGGGTACAGCAACATCCCGGACCTCGGAGACATCGCCGGCGTGAAGAGCGACAAACCCCTGGCTTCTGCCGCGGCCGCGCGCATGGACGTCGACCCGGAGACGGTTTTCGTGTATCCTCTTGGCGATATACCGGAAGACGCTCTGAACGTCTGGACCAAAGAACTGAAAGCCCGTGGCTTTGAGAAAAACGGCACTCTCGAGGAGGCCGGGAACACCGTCACCTGGTATTCGGATGACCGGAAGATCGGCGTCGTCGCCGGTTACATGGACACCGATAAGCAGGGCGGTATGGATGCCCTCGGCGTCTTCCTCGTGAACAAGAGTCTGGCCGGCAGGTATGTCGACATCGACTACGATGTGGTCCAGGAGGGCTGGGGCAACGCCAACAACGGCGCCCGTTTCTTCATCGACGACAAGAAGATCTTCGGCTTCGGCTACGTCGGAGCAGCGGAAGGCATGCTGTCGAAGAACACGGACAGCTCCGCCGCGCTCATGCTCATCGAAGGAGCGCACCCCCGTTATGTCCACGAGTGGGACAAGACGGTCTACGCCTGCCTGTCCGACCGGCTGGTCGCCATCGACACGAAGGAGAAAGACCCCGAAGAAGCGGTCACCACGCTGCTCGACGGCAACCTGCAGTCCCTGCAAATCGTCAATGAAAAGCTCTGGTACACCACGAAAAACGGTCTGTTCTACTGCGACCTCGACGGGGAGAACACCGTCAAGGTCAACGGCAAGAAGATGAAAGACGCCTATCTGGTGGGCGATAAAGTCTATTACCGCGACACCGAAGACGAGAACACGGAGCATGCCTACAGCCTCCTGACCGAGGCGGACACCCGTGTCACCGAAGAGGCGGTCTCCAGCTTCTTCCTCGGCAGTAAGGGGAACGGGTATTACATCGCCAAACGGGATGTGAAACCGGAGGAACCCGCGGAGGACGAAGAGACGACTGACGAGAAGACCACCGAGAAAGCTGCGGAAGACAAAGAGGCCTCGGAAGAGACCACGACCGCGGCGGAGGAGGCTTCCGAAGAGGAGCCCGAGACCGCATGGACGCTCATCCGCGTGTCCCTGAAAGACGGGGAGACCACCGAACTGACGACGGTCCGGGAAGGCACCGCGCTGGTCGGCATCGGCAGCAAGGTCTACTATGTTTCCGATGAGCACCAGGGGCAGATCTACAGCATCTCGAAGAGCGGCGGCACGCCGAAGCGCGTCACCCGGGACGAGGACTGCAAGTATCTGATGACCTTCCACGACATGATCCTCTACTACGACTATGACGACGAGACCGAAGAGGGCCTCGAACACATCTACATCAGCACCCCGGACGGCTTCATGAAGAGCGACATCCTGGGCTGACGACCAACAAAAGAAAACGCCGAACACATTCCACACGGAGTGCGTTCGGCGTATTTTTTTGTGTCAGATGGAGTACTTCTGGCTCTTGGAATAGGACGCGAAATAGTAGACACCGAGGCCTGCGGTGCCCAGTGCCCAGGAGACCGGGTAGCAGATGGCAATACTTTCATCGCCCTGGATGAGCATGGCGGCCAGCACCAGGACCAGGAACCGGGAAAAGTAATTGAACCCGATGTTGATGTTCATGGTCAGCGCTTTCTTCCCGAGCCCTTCGAGGCTGGAGGAGAGCAGGGTGGAGACGGCGTAGAAAATGTAGTAACTCGAGACCAGGTTCACGAGACGCATGCCGATGATGGTGACCTCCGGGTCGTGGGAGAACAGCATGAGCAGCGGCGGTCCGAGGAACCGGGTGACCGGGATGAGCAGCACGCTGTAGAGGATCGCGAGGAGGATGATGGGGTTGATGACTTTGATGAGGGCTTCGTTCCCGCCTTTGTCATAGTACTCTGCCGACAGGTTCCGGGCCGGGGTCCGGAGCGCGTGGATGGGGATGAACAGCAGGTCCTGATAGAGGAAGAACAGGGCGAAGGCCGCAATGGTCGGGATGCCCAGGTCGTCGATGAAGAACTGCAGGAAGATGGTGAAGACACCACCTAGGAACGCGGTGAACACAACGGTCCGCTCTTCCCGGATGAGTTCCCGGAGGATGGACCAGTCGATCCGCAACGAAGGCCGGACGATGGACTTCTGCCGCAGCTGTACGAGCTGATACGTGTTGATCAGCGAGCCGACCGTCTGTGCCACGATGGCGGAAATGGCGATGCCGCGGATGTCCCAGTGGAACAGACCGACGAAAATGTAGGAGAACCCGGCGTGGAGTGCCAGGGCACTGATCTCGGAGAGGATCGGCGCGGTCCGTTCGCCGGACTGGATGAGCACCGTGGTCGAGATGCTGAAATACAGGATGGGGACGAAAGTCAGGGAGAAGAACCGCAGGAACATGGTGGTCATTTCCTTGATCTCTTCCGGGGTGACGACCTGCCAGATGTAGGCGGGGGCGATGAAGTATGCGAACAAAGTCGATCCGATCCCGAACAGGATGGAGAACAGCAGCATCGTATTGACGACGGACTGGAATTTATGGTTGTTATTCTCCTTCTTCATGCGTTCCAGCATGTAGCCGGTCCCCATGGTCAGGGGGACGAAGAAGCCGGCGGAAAGATTCGTGTACGAGTACACGATGCCGTAGGAGGCGATGGACGTATAGTTGGAAAACGCTGCCAGAATGACATAGTTCAGCAGGTTCATGAGGTAGACGAGCAGGGAGGACATGAAGGCGGGGAGCGCCATCATGGCGATTCGCCGCAGCATGTCTCGCATTTCGAGTCTGCGTTCCAGACGGTCGGCCCGGGTCGGTCTGGGTCGGCTCATCGCAACACCTCTTTTCCTGACAGGATATAGATAATTTTAAAATAATTGGTGTTATTTTACAACTGTACAAATTACAACTGTACAAAAAATAAATTGCCTGCAATCTATAGTTGCCCTATGCTAACTTTTAGAGTAAACTAACTTTCTGAAATAGGTTAGCATACACTAACTTGTTGCAGATTAGCAACAACTAACTCAAAGGAGCGTGTACGGTATGATGCCGCTGAATTTTGCAGACCCCGGAAAAGATTACACCATCCAGCGTGTCGGCGGGACCCCTGCGGTCAAGAAGCACCTCGAAGAACTGGGCTTCGTCGCAGACGGGACTGTACAGGTCATCAACACCATCAATGGAAACCTCATCGTCAACGTCAAGGAGACGAGAGTCGCCATAAGCAAAGAAATGGCTCAGAAGATCATGGTCTGAGCCGGCAAGGGAGGGTAAAGCGATGAAAACTCTGCGCGAAGCTGCCATCGGCAGCGACGTCGTCGTCAAGAAACTGCACGGCGAAGGTGCGGTCAAACGCCGCATCATGGACATGGGCATCACCAAAGGCGCTCAGGTCCACGTCCGGAAAGTCGCTCCGCTGGGAGACCCTGTCGAAGTCACCGTCCGTGGCTACGAACTGTCTCTCCGCAAGGAAGATGCAGAAAAAATCGAAGTGGAATAATTTCGGTATAGTAAGAGAAAGAGAAATAGAAAGGATCCAATCCTATGGACATGCGCATTGCCCTTGCGGGCAACCCGAACTGTGGTAAGACCACACTGTTCAACGCGCTCACCGGCTCCAACCAGTACGTTGGTAACTGGCCCGGAGTCACGGTCGAGAAAAAAGAAGGTAAGCTGAAAAACCACGATGATGTCACCATCACCGACCTTCCCGGCATTTACTCCCTCTCTCCGTACACACTGGAAGAGGTCGTTGCCAGAAACTACCTGCTGGGTGAGAACCCCGATGCCGTCCTCAACATCATCGACGGTACGAACCTCGAGAGAAACCTCTACCTCACGACCCAGGTCGTCGAGCTGGGCATCCCGACGGTCGTCGCCATCAACATGATGGACATCGTCGAGAAGAACGGCGACAATATCGACATCCAGAAACTGGCCAAAGAACTGGGCGCCCCCGTCGTGGAGATCTCCGCGCTGAAAGGCACCGGCGTCATGGAAGCGGCCGAAGCTGCCATGAAAGTGGCCGAGAAGGGCATGACCCCGAAAGTCCAGGCCTTCTCCTCCGACGTCGAGACCGCACTCGGCAAGATCGAATCCCTCGCCCTCGCGGACATCCCGGAGGCACAGCGCCGCTGGTATGCCATCAAACTGTTCGAGCGGGACGACAAGGTCCTCGCTTCGATGGGCCTCTCCGATGACATTCAGAAGTCGGTCGAAGACGTCATTGCAGGTGTGGAAGCGGCCGAAGACGACGATGCCGAATCCATCATCACCAACGAACGTTACATGAAGATCGGAGAAGTCATCTCCGACAGCTATGTCAAGCAGAATCGCGGAGAACTCTCCACCTCAGACAAGATCGACAAGGTCGTCACCAACCGCTGGCTGGGTCTTCCCATCTTTATCGCGGTCATGTTCCTTGTCTACTACATCTCCGTCACCACCGTCGGTACCTGGGCTACGGACTGGGCCAACGACGGCGTCTTTGGCGACGGCTGGCATCTGTTCCACATCGGAACGTCTGCCTACAACGACGCCATGGACGAGTACGCACAGAACTTCGTTTTCACCGATGAAGTCAAAGCGGCAGCGCAGGGCGCGGTCGACGCCGGTGTCACCGGTGCCGAAGATGTCCTCGGCGCCATCGAAGACGGTTCCTTCGGAGACTTCGATGAAGCCTTCGGCAGCTATGGCGACGCTATGGCAGAAGCGGGCTTCGACGTGGGCGATGCAGTCGATGAAGCGCTCGAAGCAGACGGTGTCCCGAACCCGGCCAACTACGGCGTCTGGGTCACAGGCATCCCGGTCATGGTCGAGCAGTGGCTCGACGGACTGAACACTGCGGACTGGCTGAAAGGCCTCATCCTCGACGGTATCATCGGCGGTGTCGGCGCCGTGCTCGGCTTCGTCCCCCAGATGATGGTCCTCTTCATCTTCCTCGCGTTCCTCGAGTCCTGCGGTTACATGGCCCGTGTCGCGTTCATCCTCGACCGGATCTTCCGCAAGTTCGGGCTTTCCGGTAAATCCTTCATCCCGATCCTCATCGGTACCGGCTGCGGC
The DNA here is from genome assembly GCA_900317085.1 of uncultured Eubacteriales bacterium. Lineage (GTDB taxonomy): Bacteria > Bacillota > Clostridia > Oscillospirales > Acutalibacteraceae > RUG420. Next base: position 8,745 of record ONFJ01000065.1, read on the forward strand.
GTCCCCGGCGTCATGGCCTCCCGTACCATCGAAAACGAACGCGACCGCCGCATGACCATCATGACGACGACGTTCATTCCCTGCGGCGCCAAGCTGCCCATCATCTCGATGATCGCCGTTGCCCTCTTCGGCGGCGCCTGGTGGGTCGGCCCCTCCGCATACTTCCTCGGCATCGCCGCCATCATCGTGTCCGGTATCATGCTGAAGAAGAC
>ONFJ01000074.1 GCA_900317085.1 uncultured Eubacteriales bacterium
CGGCGGGCTTCTGGACCATGCGATGTCAGACAACGTGGGACATGTCTCCCGCTGGCTCGGTATTGTCCTGCTCGTTATTTTTGTGGCGTACATCGCCTACCTCATTTCGGATGCAAAAAAGCACCCCGCTGAGTCTGAGGAAGAGTATGAAGACATGCCCGGTTGGAAATGCTTCCTGCTCATCGTCATCGGCATCGCGCTCATCGTCGCGGGTGGCAAAGCGGTCGTCTACGGTGCCAAGTCCATCGCCCTTGCAGCCGGTATGACCGAGACCCTCGTCGGTCTCACCATCGTCGCCCTTGGCACGTCTCTGCCGGAACTCGTCACCTCCATCGTGGCGGCCCGCAAAGGGGAGACCGGCATGGCAGTCGGCAACGTGGTCGGCTCGAACATCTTCAACATCCTGCTCATCCTCGGTATCTCTTCGGCCATCCATCCGATCGCCGTCAACGCCGCATCTGTCTGGGATATGTACATCCTCGCTGCCATCGGCATCCTGACCTATGTCTTCGGCCTCTCGAAGAAAGAAATCCGTCGTCCGGAAGGCGCCGTCATGGTCCTTCTGTACTTCGCCGCCATGGCTTTCGCCATCGTACGATGACCGTAGCCTTGAAATCATTTAAAGGAGTGTATGCCGCATGAAGACCCCCATTGCGGAGTTCTGCAGAGACTATGCACAACAGAATAAGACCCGGCTGCACATGCCCGGCCACAAGGGGGAAGGCCCCATGGGCGCGGAGGCGATGGACCTCACCGAAGTCAAAGGCGCGGACTTCCTCTATGAGGCGGAGGGCATCATCGCGGAGAGCGAAGCGAACGCGTCGCAGCTCTTCGGTTCCCGGAAGACGTTCTATTCCGCGGGTGGCTCGTCCCAGAGCATCAAGGCGATGTGCCTCCTCGCGTGTCAGCACTGGTCTCGGAAGAACGAGGGGACGCCTCTTCTTCTGGCGGGCCGCAACGCGCACAAGTCCTTTGTGCAGGCGGCGCAGCTCATCGGGTTCGATGTGGAGTGGATGGCTTCAGAAGAGGATTACTCCCTCTGCCGCTGTGCCATCTCTCCGGACGGACTCGAGATGCAGCTGGAGCGGGTGATGAGCGAGGGCCGCAGAGTGGCGGCTGTCTTCGTGACGTCGCCGGACTACCTCGGAAATGTCCTGGACATCCGGGGCCTCGCGGAGGTCGCGCACCGGTACGGAACGCTGCTGCTCGTGGACAACGCCCACGGCGCGTACCTGAAGTTCCTCGAAGAAGACCGGCACCCCATGACCCTCGGCGCCGACGCCTGCGCGGACTCCGCCCACAAGACCCTGCCGGTCCTGACCGGCGGCGGGTACCTGCACATCGGAGCGGGTGCGCCCAAGGGTTTCGAAGACGGTGCCAGAGACGCTATGTGTCTGTTTGGCTCCACAAGCCCCTCGTACCTCGTTCTGCAGTCCCTCGACCTCACGAACGACTGGCTCGAGAAAACCGCTCCTGCGGCCTTCTCGAAGACCGTGGAGCGGGTGAATGCCATGAAGACGATCCTGACCCACGAAGGACTGGTCCTGGCGGGGGAGGAACCCCTGAAACTGACCGTCGACTGTGTCGCTTCCCGTGTGGGCTCCGGCCTCACGTTTGCGGACCGTCTCCGGGACTTCGACATCGAGTGTGAATACGCGGACCGGGACGTCGTCGTCCTCATGTTCGCGCCGAACAATACCGATGACGACTATCAAAAGCTGTCAATCGCGGTCCACATGCTGATGCAGGTGCAGCGGCACATACCGGAGTCGAACCTGGAGCGGCCAAACTTCTCCGGCCGGCTGCCGGAACGTGTCGTCGGACCTCGCGGCGTGCTGCTCCGCCCGACCGAGACCGTCCCGGTCTCAGACGCGGCAGGACGCATTGCTGCAGACGTCCACATCGGCTGTCCGCCGGCGGTGCTGCCGGTGGTCCCCGGAGAACGGGTGGACCGGAATGCCATTGCCGTCATGGAGTACTACGGCATCCAAAGCATCTCTGTCTTGAAATAAAAATAAGATTTGCAAAAGGAAAGGCACAGAACGCAGGAATGCGCTCTGTGCCTGTTTTGTATTATTCAGGATCGTTTATTCTCTGGTCTCCCGCCAGTAGGCGGCCATGCTCTGGCCCTTCTCGCGGGTGACTTCGTTTTTGAGATAGTTTTCGAGACCCACACTGAAGGGGGACCAGGTGACGGCTTCGTCTTCGGAGTCGAACTCCACTTCGGCGTACCAGAACTCGGTGGGAAGTCCTTCGTCCACGTGGCTCACTTCGAGCTGCTTGCCGTCCGGCAGCAGGTACGTCCGACGGACTTTGTGGATGAGGGGCAGTCCAATGAACTCCTCGAGTTCCCGGAAGCGTTCTTCGGGGATGGGGAACTCCAGCTCCTTGCGGGAGAGGCCGCCGTCCCGGCTTTTGCTCTTGAAGCAGAGGATGTATTTCTCTTCGCCCTCCGGGACACCATCCGCGGAAAACAGGACTTTTCCGGAGCGGATGCGGACGGTTGGTTTCGTGGTCACGTAGCCCTGGGCCATGTCCAACGTCAGAAGCAACGGGAGGCGAATCGCCCCGTCGGGCATGTCATCCTCACAGTGCTCCGGCCAGCCGGAGACCATCCATTTGCGTTCGATTTCAACTGGGGTAGCCATCAGTTCATCTCCAGCTCGTAGCCGTTCGGCAGGACGGACTGGACGAAGCCGCGGATGACTTCATCGGCCTGTTCCTGAGCGGTGGCGATGAGCTCCTTCTTGCCGAAGTTCGCGCGGGCATCTGCCTCGGCGGCCTTCAGAGCTTCCTGGACGTCGGTGTTCGCGGTCTTGTTGAACAGCGCCCACTTCTGGTCATAGAACTCGAGGGAGTCGGGGTCGATGGTGACGGTCTGAATGGTGGGCTTCGGTACGGTCACGGTGACCTTGCCGGGGTTGCCGCCTTCCGGCTGTACGACGTCGACGGTGACCTTGGTCATGTCGACACCGGCGACGATGTCAGCGGTGTACATCATGTTGAACGAGTTCTGGGTGATGTACTTGATCTGACCTTCGGTGAAGTTCACGATGCCTTTATAGGTGAGCTTCGCGGTAGAAAGGTCCGCTGCCTTGCTGATTTGTTCTTCGACTTCTTCGGCGGTGATGGTCGCCTGTTTTTGCGTCTCGAACGGATTCGGGACGTGACCGGTGAGCATCAGATAGCCCGCGCCAAGGGCGAGGATGAGCAGGATGACGAGCAGTGCAATCAGAAAGTTTTTGAATTTCATAAATAGCGCCTCCAAATATCACAAAAAATGACATCATTATTGTAACATGGAGAAGTTTGATTTGACAATCAGCTGCCGGTGGACGCATTTTCGGATCGCGCAGAGGAAAGCATCAGCTTGATACGGTTGAGTTGGTTGACCTCCGAGGCTCCCGGATCGTAATCGACAGCGATGATATTGGCGTTCGGGTGTGTTGCCCGCAGGTTTTTGATGACACCTTTTCCAACGACATGGTTTGGCAGGCATCCGAAGGGCTGTGTGCAGACGATGTTGGGGACCCCTTCTTCGATGAGTTCCATCATCTCTCCGGTCAGGAACCAACCTTCGCCGGTCTCGTTTCCGATCGAAACGTGGGGTGCCGCAAGATCTGCCAAATGCTCGATTTTTGCCGGTGGAACAAAATGGACGGAACGGACCAGTTCCCGAACCGCTGTCCTGCGGAACTGTTCCAGCGCGTAAATACCGATGTTCGCAATGTCCCGGTTGGCCCGACTGCCGCCAAGATGTTCATATTTGTAGCGCTGGTTGTACATGCAATAGAAGAGGAAATCGGTGAGGTCCGGCATGACTGCTTCGGCGCCTTCCGATTCAAGCAGTTCGACGATATGGTTGTTGGCAAGGGGTGAGAACTTGACGAGGATCTCTCCGACGATACCGACTTTTGGCTTCTCGACAGCTCTGCGGGGCAAAGCGTCGAAATCACGGATGATGCCCCGGACGATATCCCGATACCCGGAAAAATCCGGCCTCTTTTTCTGCAGTTGTTTGATGGCGATGGACGCCCACTTATCATGGAGCGCATTGGCGGAACCGGGTTCTTTTTCATATGGTCGGGTGGCATAAAGAACGCGCATCAGGATATCACCGTAAGACAATGCTTCCATTGCTTTGATCAGCATGGGGAGAGGAGTTGAAAAACCGGAATTCTGCTCCATCCCGTTGGCATTGAGAGAAATGACGGGGATCTGCCCCATCCCTGCTTTTTCCAATGCTCGCCGGAAAAAACCGACATAGTTGGACGCGCGGCATCCTCCGCCGGTCTGAGTCATCAAAACAGCGGTCCGATCAAGGTCATATTTCCCGGAGAGCAAGGCGTCCATGACCTGCCCGACCACGATCAGTGAGGGATAGCAGGCATCGTTATTGACATATTGCAGCCCGGCATCTACTGCCGCTCGATCATCATTTTGCAGGATGACGAAATGGTAGCCGAACTGACGGAAAACCGGCTCGAGGAACTGGAAGTGGATGGGGGACATCTGGGGAGCGAGAATGGTATACCCTTCCTCTCGCATTTCTTTCGTGAATTCGACTCTCGGCTGTGATGAGTTGGATCGTGACCGGTGCGCTCCATGCTGTTCCCGGACCCGAAGGGCTGCAATGAGCGAACGGACCCGGATGCGGGCAGCTCCGAGGTTGTTGACTTCATCTATTTTGAGAAGGGTATAGATCTTACCGGAACGGGTAAGAATGTCGCGTACCTGATCGGCTGTGACCGCGTCGACACCGCATCCGAACGAATTGAGCTGGATGAGGTCGAGGTCGTCACGGGTCTTGACATATTCTGCAGCACGATACAGGCGAGTGTGGTACATCCACTGGTCGGTCGCGATAGTGGGCCGGTCGATGGAGCCGAGGTGGGAGACGGAGTCTTCGGTCAGGACTGCAAACCCGTAGGAGTTGATGAGTTCCGGGATGCCGTGGTGCACTTCCGGGTCTCCATGGTAAGGGCGGCCGGCAAGGACGATGCCCCGGTGACCGGTCGTCTCCATCCACTGGAGCGTCTCTTCTCCCTTTTGCTGGATATCGAGACGGGCATTGGTGAGTTCCTGCCACGCTTTATGTGCGGCGGTGCGGACTTCCTTCCTGGTCAGGTGGAAGTTGTGGAAGGTCTCCAGAATATCGTTCGCCCGCAGATCGCCCACCGGCCGGATGGCGTCTAGGATCATGGAGTCCTCGGTGAAGGTGCGGACCAGGATGTCTGTAAGGACCGCTTCGCTGGTAAAGGCCATGAAGGGGCTCATGAAGAGTACATTCTCCTCGGCCAGAGATTCGACGTTGTTCTTGATATTCTCCGCATAGGAAGTGACGATGGGACAGTTGAAGTGGTTCGGGGAGTCCGGAGTCTCGTTTCGCTCATAGGGGATGCAGGGCATGAAGAGGAACTTCTGTCCGTGTTGGATCAGCCATTCGATATGACCGTGAGAGAGCTTGGCAGGGTAGCACTCCGACTCGGAGGGAATCGATTCGATGCCCATCTCATACAGCTTGTGGGAAGAGACCGGCGACAGGACCGTGCGGAACCCGAGTTCCCGGAAGAAGGTCGCCCAGAAGGGGTAGTTCTCATACATGTTGAGGACCCGGGGCAGACCGACTTCTCCGCGGAAGGCCTCTTCTTTCGACAGGGGCTTGTAGCCAAAGATCCGTTTCTGTTTATAGGCGAACAGGTTCGGGATGTTCTGCCGGGACGTCTCTTTGCCGAGACCGCGCTCGCAGCGGTTCCCGGAGATGAACTCCCGTCCGCCGCCAAAGTCGTTGACCGTGAGGATGCAGTGGTTGCTGCAGTTGGGACAGCGGCGCATGGAGGTCTCGAATTCGAGGGACAGGATCTCATCGAGCGACAGCATCGTGGAGACCGGGCTGCGGAAGTCCTCTCTGGTGGCAGCGAGTTCGTCGGCGAGATGATACCGCTCTCTGGCGATGAGCGCTGCGCCGAACGCTCCCATGATGCCGGCGATATCGGGCCGGATGACCGGAGCATCCAGAAGGGTCTCGAGTGCGCGCAGGACGGCGTCGTTGTAGAAGGTGCCTCCCTGGACCACGATGTTCTGCCCAAGGTCCCTGACACTGGTGACTTTGATGACTTTATAAAGTGCGTTTTTGATGACACTGGTGGCAAGGCCCGCAGAAATATCGGACACTTCCGCGCCTTCTTTTTGTGCCTGCTTGACATTGGAATTCATAAAGACCGTGCACCGGGTGCCGAGGTCGGTAGGCTCTTTCGCATAGAGTCCCACTTTGGCAAAGTCCCGGATGTCCATTCCGAGCGAATTGGCAAAGGTCTCGAGGAACGAGCCACAGCCGGAGGAACAGGCCTCATTGAGCTGGACCGAGTCGACCGTCCCTTCCTTGATGCGGATGCATTTCATGTCCTGCCCGCCGATATCGAGAATGCAGTCGACCTTCGGGTCAAAGAACGCGGCCGCATAGTAGTGGGCAATAGTTTCAACTTCGCCTTCGTCGAGACAGAAAGCGGATTTCAGCAGGGCTTCTCCATACCCGGTGGAACAGCTGTAGGCGATGGTCGCGTCTTCGGGCAGAAGTTCCTGCAGTTCCAGAATCGCCCGCTGCGCCGTCAGGATGGGGGAGCCCTGGTTGTTGTCGTAATAGGTGAACAGGAGGCTTCCGTCTTCGGCGATGAGCGCCAGTTTGGTCGTGGTACTGCCGGCATCGATGCCGAGGTAGCAGCGTCCGTGGTACTCCCGGATGTTTTCGCGATGTACCTTTGCCGCTTCATGACGGGCGACGAATGCATCGTATTCGGCGGGGGAGTCGAACAGGGGCTTCATCCGTTTGATTTCCGTGTCCATCAGGACACCGCTGCGCAGCTGCTTTGCATAATCGGACAGGACCCGTGCGCCGTCGGTGTTTTCCACTGACATGGCAGAGCCGATGGCGGCGAAGAGGTGAGAGTTGTCAGGAGCGATGACGGCATCGTCGCTCAGTGCCAGCGTGCGGATGAATGCCTGCCGTAACTCCGGCAGGAAGTGGAGCGGGCCGCCGAGAAATGCCACGTTCCCGCGGATCGGTTTGCCGCAGGCGAGGCCGGAAATCGTCTGATTGACGACCGCCTGGAAGATGGATGCGGCCAGGTCCTCCCGGGTCGCGCCCTCGTTGATCAGCGGCTGGATGTCAGATTTTGCGAAGACGCCGCATCGCGCCGCAATGGGGTAGATCATCTGATACTTTTCTGCGAGTTCGTTGAGCCCTGCGGCGTCGGTCTGCAGAAGGGCTGCCATCTGATCGATAAAGGAGCCTGTACCACCGGCGCAGATACCGTTCATCCGCTGGTCGACGCCTCCGGTGAAGTAGATGATCTTCGCGTCTTCGCCGCCGAGTTCGATGGCTACATCGCAATGCGGCGCATAAAAACGAAGCGAGGTCGCGACCGCAACGACTTCCTGGGTGAAGGGGACCCCCAGATGGTTGGCCAGGGTCAGACCTCCGGAACCGGTGATCATGGCGGACACCGATACATCGCCAAGGGTCGTTCTGGCCTCTTCCAGAAGTTCTGCGAGAGTCTCCTGGATCTGGGCAAAGTGACGGCGGTAATCGGAAAACAAAACAACGCCATCCTCGTTCAGTATGGCGATTTTAACGGTCGTCGAACCAATATCGATACCGACACGAACTTGTGGATTCATACGAGTTCCTCCTGTGTAGAATCAAATGGCCCAATATTTATTCTGAGTTTAAAAATATCTTTTAAAAACATACAACTTATATTGAGCTATTTAACCACTTCTCGGGAGGTTTTTCAACTGACAAATATGACGGATTTGTCAAACGGCAAAAAGACGAAAAAAAACCCACCGGGCCGGTGTCGAAACGATGATGACCTGCCTCTGAGACAGGTGGGTGTCCATAAG
>ONFJ01000043.1 GCA_900317085.1 uncultured Eubacteriales bacterium
GTAGGAGGCGCCGGCGATGTCCGGGCGGAGTTCGGAGAGGTGACGGCACATGAGGACATGGGCCGCACTGGAGAGGCGGTTCAGGACGTAGAGGATGTCTGCGCGGGCGGGCTCTTTGTATCCAGCTTCCGCGGCCTCCTGGAGGAAGAGTCTTGCCGCGGCGCTCTCCACCTGCCGGAGTTCTGTGCGGATGAGGTTCAGGTGCGCGTAGACTTCACCGAAGGAGTGGTCCGGGCGGGTCATGGTCGGAATGCCGTAGTGCTCTTCGGCGTTGTGGGAGTGCTCCTGTAGTTCGTCCAGTGTGAGGCCGAAGAGCCGGAGTGTGCCGCCGGTGCCGTCGGACTTCACGCCCTCCAGCGGCGCGCCGGTGTACTCCGCGGTCATGATGTCCCGCAGGAGGTCCAGCAGGTCCTGGAGGTCGTTCTGGAGACGCTTGAGGCTGCTCCCGATGAGCGGGTCCAGTCCTCTGGCGAACTGCAGTTCCTGGTCCAGGATGGTCTGGGTGATGATGATTTCCGCCTGACAGTGGTCCAGGGCGCCGCGGAACAGAATGAGCGGAGCATCCTTGGTGACATACCCGTCGTTCGCATGGGCAGCGGTCTCATAAGCTTTCTTTTCCGACATTTGAGGTTCTCCTCTTTTGATTTTTTCTGCTCTCATTATAACAGAAAAAGGACAAAAAGAAGGAGCTGACCTTCAGATCAGCCCCAGAGCTTTGAATTCGTTGTAGATGCCGTCTTCATCGATGTTCCCGCAGATGCGGTCCGCGAGGGCTTTCAGGGAGTCCGTACCGTTGCCCATGCAGACGCCCAGTGCGGCGTACTGGATCATTTCGAGGTCATTCGGTCCATCGCCAAAGGCAATGCAGTCCTCGTGGGGCACGCCGGCGGCTTCCAGGTACTTTGCCATGCCGGTGGCTTTGTTGACGCCGTTCTTGCAGATCTCGCCGTCGCAGAAGCGGGTAATCTTGTAGGAGGAGTCCACGACCTGGTAGTAGTCGCCGAGGTCTGCCTGGACTTCGACCGCCTCTTTCGGGCACTGGAAGTAGCAGCACTTCTCGATGTGCGGGTAGTCCTCCGGGTGGTTCGTGAGGGTCGTGTAACCGAAGAGTTCCGCGACTTTCTCCTCCGGGACGCCCATGTTCCGGAACGTCTGGTTGATGATGTCCATGCCGTACTGTTCGGCGAAGATGCCGTCCTCGGATTGAAGGAAGTACGAGAAGCCGTTGTCGCGGAAGTAGTTGACGAGGTCCTTCGTTTTTTCCGGGGACATGGAGCCGCGCCAGACGACTTCGCCCTTGCGGCGGATGTTCGCGCCGGCGGAGCAGACGATGCCGGTGAAGAGTTCTACGGCGTCCTTTACGACCGGGTCGACCTGGGTGGCGGAGCGGCCGGTGCAGATGACCATCTCGTGGCCGTTTTCGGTCGCGCGGCGCAGGGCCTCTTTCGCGGAGTCCGGGATGATTCCGTTGCGCTGGACGAGGGTGCCGTCGAGGTCTAAGAATACGACTTTTTTATTCATAAGGATCGCTTCCTTTTCCTGCTTGTTCTTATGCGTGTTCGATGCTTTCGGCGGGTGCATGATCATCCTGTTTCAGGTTGTACCACCAACGGAAGACCGCGACGCCGATGATGATGACGTAGCCGAGGACGCTGAGCCAGTCCGGCAGTTCGCCCCAGGCGAGGAGGCCCCAGACCGCGGCGAAGAGGACCTGGATGTAGTCGAAGACGGAGATCTCCTTGGCCGGCGCGTGGGCGTACGCTGCCGTGATGCTGAACTGGCCGCCCGCTCCGCCGACACCGGCGAGGAGCAGCATGGCGGTCTGCCAGAGCGTCATGTGGTGGTAGTTGACGATGAGGTACGGCGCGGTGCAGAGCAGCGTGAAGGCGGAGAACGCGAAGACGATGAGCACGCCCCGCTCCCCCTGCTTCGAGAGCTTCCGCACGTACGTGTACGCGGTGCCCGCGCAGAACCCGGAGCTGAGGCCGACGAGGGCCGGCAGACTCGCGATGCCCGCGGTGGGCTTGATGACGAACAGCGCGCCGATGAAGGCGATGAGCACTGACACCCGCTCCACCCGGTTCGGCCGTTCCTTCAGGATGAAGTACGACATGATGATGGCGAAGAAGGGGCTCATCTTGTTTAAGATGTTGGAGTCCGCGAGGGCGAGCCGGTCGATGGCCCAGAAGTTGGCGACGATGCCGAGTGTTCCGAACGCGCAGCGCAGGAACAGCGGGCCCCAGGAGTCTTTGCGGACGTGGAACTTCTCCTCGCTCCGCGCCAGCCCGACGAACGCGATGACGAACGCGACGATGTTGCGGAAGAAGACTTTCTGGATGGAGGGTACATCGCCCGAGAGCTTGACGAAGAACGTCATGAGGCTGAAGAAGAACGCCGCAAGGACGATGTATAAGATGCCCTTGGCCTTCGGCGGCACTTTGGCGATGAGCTGACTCACGTTCCGGACTCCTTTCTGCAAAACGGATTTTTTGCTGATTCAAAATTGTTACTATTCTATCACAAATAACTTTATTGGCAACCCTTGTTTTGGAGTGTATTTCTTGACGGACAGTGGTGTGTTTCCAGCAGCGAAAACTGGGTTTCCGTCTGCTCCTCGGCTGAGAGTTACGCACGGGAAGAGACTGGGCGCCTCAACCATTTGCAAAGCAAGTCTCTCTTGTTAGTCTTCGCATTTTCCTGTAAAATGTGTTTTGTAACAATAACCGGCGGTGCATCGCCACAGTGAGGCCGCCCTCTGAAAGAAGTGAACCTATGTTTTTAGCTGCCAATACTGTTCTCATGATCTACCTGGCCGCCGCGGTCGTGCCGGCGCTCGTTCTCATGAACTACGTTTACAAGCAGGACAAGCGGAACAAGGAGCCTATCGGCCTGCTCGGCATGTGCATCCTCATGGGCGTCTGCGCGGCGCTTGCTTCCATTGCCCTGGAGGGCATCGGCATCAGCGCGCTGAACATGTCGCAGATCGACCAGACCACACCGCTGTACATCATGGCGCTGGCCTTCGGCGTCGTCGCGGTCGTGGAGGAAGGCACGAAACTGTTCTTCCTGTACCTCAAGACCTGGAAGAACCCGAACTTCGACTACAAGTTCGACGGCATCATCTACGCTGTGTTCGTGTCTCTGGGTTTTGCGGCGTTCGAGAACATCAAGTACGTGTTCAGTTATGGTCTGTCCGTCGCGCTTCCCCGCGCCATCCTCGCCATTCCCGGACACATGACCTTCGCGGTCGTCATGGGCGTCTTCTACGGACGCGCCAAGTACCTCGAGAACCACGGCCAGCCCGGCAAGTGGCTGTACATCTTCCTCGGCTGGTTCTTCGCCGTCCTCCTGCACGGGTTCTACGACACCTGCGCCATGCTGGGCACCGCGGAGTCCTCCGTGGTCTTCTCCGTGTTCATCATCTTCATGTACCTGCTGGTCTTCGGACTCATCAAGCGCGAGTCCAACCAGGACTACAAACTGAACTGACAACAAGCAAAGAGCCCTGCTTCCGCAGGGCTCTTTGCTTGATTGCAAACGTGTTTCAACTTTTTGACTTAGAACATTTGTTCTGTTATAATATTTACTAAGTGGGACACCACTTGGAAAGCATCCGTGACAGGATGGAAACCTCCCGACCTCATTCGCCCAAAGCGCTTTGACGTCAAAACAGGAGGTTTGACTATGACCATATATGATTTGTTTTCTCTGCTATTTGATCTATGGTCTGTAGTAGGAACGCATTTTGTTGAAGTTGTAATTGCCCGGCTTTTTCACAAACGTGAGTAAAAGAAGAGCCCTTCCTGTCCGAACCACAGGAAGGGCGCGTCCTTAAATAGGACAAATACCTCTGTCGGGAGTATCCGTTTTGGAGCGGATGCTTTTCCCACTAACAATATAGCAGATTTCCCTCTGTTTTTCAATCTCTATCCGGCCTGCCTTATCGCAGGCCTTTTTTGCGCTCAAAACCTGGCAACTACCCTCTTTTATTTTGCGCCCTGCTGTGCGGCATGTGCTTTTACGTTTTGTGATTCAGCATGCGTCCTTTTCAGCCGCAACAGCCGGGCTGAACCTTTCTCCTTGCGACAAAGCAACTAGAATCAGTTTCTGATGTTTTATTAGTTGCCGAAAAAGTGATCACCCGATGGCATCCTATTCAAAAAGCAACTAAGAATAGCAGGCACGCCATTCTTAGTTGTCGATTTTAAACTTTGGAAACAGCTTGATGACAATAAGGCAACTAAGACAAGGAATAGGGCCTTATCTTAGTTGCTCTTTTTTATTCTGGGACTCGAACAAGAGCGAAGAGTAGCAACTAAGAATACAGATATTCTTTTTATTAGTTGCCATCTCAACACATACCACTTCTCAAGTACTAGAAAGAAGCAACTAAAGTCGCTTATCAGTCGTAGTTTTAGTTGCCTTTTCGGACGGAGTTCCGTTCCACGTTTCTGGAATAGCAACTAAAAAGCCCAAGGTAAGTTTTCTTAGTTGCCCTCCCCAATCTTACGAGCGCAGGCCGAAGGGCCGCAGTGCCCCTTTGGCCTGTTGTCTGCCCCATGGCACAGGGCGGAGGGGATGTCACAGGGCTATGCCGCACGGTATGCGGCGCACGAGTGCGCCCTTGACCTCCCCGAAGAACTGTGCCACTTTCGCCCGGAACGGAGTGGAGGGCGCCAATTCGCACGGCAGCTTGACAGGCCGCTCCGACGGCCGGCTGCCTGGCGGATGTTCCCTTGTGGGTCATGCCCCACGATCCAGGCATGACCCGATTGGTTGAGCTTCAACGATGAAAAGGCAGGTGCCGGAGCACCTGCCTTTTTGTTATGAGGGTATTTGGTTTTCAATGAAGCTGTGTGGGTCAGACTTACGCGAGGGCAGCGCCGAGGGCTTTGCAGGCGGCGATGGCGTCATCGTCCGGAGCTTCGTTGGCCATGACGGAGTCGACGACCAGGTTCGCACCGGCTGCTTTGCAGTCGTCTTCCCAGTTTCTCATCCATTCGCCGTCACCCCAGCCGTAGGAGCCGAAGAGGGCGATCGCTTTGCCGGCGAGCGCGCCTTTGACGTCCTGGAACATGGGCTCGAACTCATCCTCTTCGAGGACTTCAGCGCCCATGGCCGGGCAGCCAAATGCGATGCCGTCATAAGCGGCGACCTTGGAAGCGTCGAAATCGGACGGGCCGAGGACGTCGACGGAAGCGCCTGCGCCTCTTGCGCCCTGTGCGACAGCGTCAGCCATTGCTTCGGTGTTGCCGGTGCCGGACCAGAATACTACTGCTACTTTACTCATAGGGATCTACCTTTCTAGTATGAGGGTTTGTTTACAAGTAAAAATTACTTCCTAAGTGTAAACGGTGAACGCGTTGCGGTCAAGAGGGAAACCGAAAGCAGCCGCTTGGGAGGACGGCTGCTTTTCGGTTAGGCATATTATGATGATTTTGTAAAAAGAGATATCTGTATGGGAAGGAGATTCTCTTAGGGATTACGGCAATTGGGAGGTTACCATAATCGGGTGGTGATCGCTAACACGGGTGGTTAGTCCGTGCTAACTGCGTATATAGTAACCCACGGCTAACCGGAAGTCAAGCCTATTTTAAAATTTGGCACAAAAGAATTTCGCCGTGACAAATTGCGTGGCAGACATTGTGGCGTACATCGCCGCATTCTTATATAATGAGAACATAAACATAACCTTGCGAGAGTTCACGAGAGGAGGTCTCTCCCCATGCTGTTTGGCTACTTTGTGCTCGCCCTGCTGCCCATCCTGTGGCTCATTGTGGCGATGAGCGTCATCAAGATGCAGGCCTGGACCGCGGCGCTGTCCGCCATGGTCATCGCCTTCGTCGAGGCCATGGTCTTCTGGCACGCGAGTTTCCTGTCCGCCACGACTTCGGTAGCCGAGGGCGTCGTCATGGCGCTGTGGCCCATCGTCCTCGTCATCATCGCCGCCATCTTCGTGTACAACATGACGGTACACACCGGGGCGATGGACGTCATCAAGGCACAGCTCACGTCCGTGTCCAACGACCGTCGCGTACTGGCTATCCTCATCGCCTGGTGTTTCGGCGGGTTCATGGAGGGCATGGCCGGCTACGGCACCGCCATCGCCATCCCCGCCTCCATGATGTTCGCCCTCGGGTTCAACCCGGTCGAGGCCATCCTCATGTGCCTCGTGGCGGACTCCTACACGACCATGTTCGGCGCGGTCGGCGTCCCGACCCAGATGGTCTCGGACCTCACGTCGCTGGACGCTACCATGGTGTCCCACGCGCAGATCCTCCAGGCCGCGGTCTTCATGATCATCTGTCCTTTCGTCATCGTCACCATCGCGGGTCACGGGTTGAAAGGGCTGAAGGGCATGGTGCCCTTCACCCTGGTCTCCGGCGTGTCGTTCCTTGTTCCGGAGTACATCGCCGCAAAATTCATGGGGCCGACGCTGCCGGTCATCGTGGGCGCGGTCGTCTCACTGGTCTGCTCCTTCGCCTTCGGCATGTGGCAGAACAAACGAAAGGAGACACCGGACGAGTACGTCATGGGCGCGAAGAAGCCGAAGGACGACGGGTATGAAGACGTGTCCTCGACGGACACCGGCCTGAAGAACGCGTTCATCGCCTGGTCCCCGTTCCTGTTTATCCTCGTCATCCTGCTGCTCGTGAGCATCCCCGCCATCGGTGAGCCCCTCGGCAGCATCAAGACGGCGTTCCACATCTACCGCAACCCGGACGCGGAGCCGGTGTACTACACCATCAAGTGGCTCAACACACCGGGCGTCCTCGTGTTCCTCGCCGGCATCCTCGGCGCGCTCGTGCAGAAGGTGTCCGTGAAGGACTTCTTCCTGGTCCTCGGCCGGACCGTGAAGCAGATGTCCAAGACCATCGTCACCATGATGGGTGTCCTCGCCTGCGCCAAACTTATGTCCTATTCCGGCATGACGAACACCATCGCCGAGTTCTTCGTCGAGACCCTCGGGCAGTACTTCCCCTTCGTCGCGCCGCTCATCGGCGCCATCGGGGCGTTCGTCACCGGCTCCGGCACGAGCACCGGCGCCCTGTTTGGGACCATCCAGAAGACCGCCGCTATGAACATCGGCGCGTCGCCGGAGTGGATGGTCGCGGCGAACTCGGTTGGCGTGTCCGCCGGCAAGATGTTCGCGCCGCAGTCCATCGCCATCGGCTCCGCCGCCTGCGACCTCTCGGGCAAAGAGTCCGAGCTCATGAAGAAAGCGGCAGTGTACGCCGTGGTCTTCATCGTGCTGATGGCTTTGATCACGCAGTTCGGCCAGCCGCTGTGGGCAGCGGTGCAGTAAGCGCCGAGAATAGAATCATGACGGAAAAAGGACCCCGCTCTGCGGGGCCCTTCCTTTTATGCTTTTCGTGTTGCGCTTGAGGAGTATATCGCCTCAGTCGGCGCCGCCGGCCATTTGCCAGAAGTAGAGCTCGTGGGCGGAGGCCTCGCGGAAGATGTTCTTCAGGTGCGCGAGGGTGGCGTCGTCGAAGGCTTTGCACTTTTCGTTCGTCACGCCGTACCAGTAGTCGCAGTACCAGGCGTAGCCCGCGTTGACGTAGTCCGCGATGACCGGGCCGAAGTCCGGGTGTTCGAGGGCTTCGGGGTGCTTCGCGACGAGCTGCTCAAAGACGTAGCGGTAGCCCCACATGCAGGGGAGCATGGCCATGATGATCTCGGCCTGGGTGCCCTTCTCGCCCCAGTCTTTGAGGAAGGCGCAGTAGTCGCGGCACTGGCGTTTCATCTCGGTCTTGTCGATGTCCGCGTCCGTCATGCCGACGCTCGCGAGGATGTCGAGGCGGGTCTTGTTCTCGCCGTCGTCGCAGTACGCGAGCATGCCGTTGAAGAGCTGCATGTCAGCCCAGTTCGGGGCTTTGGCGATAGCGTAGGCGAAGATCTTCAGGTAGTCGCGCAGGTAGATGCTGTCCTGGATCATGTACTCGACGAACTTGTCGTGGTCGAGGGTGCCCTCGCCCATCTGGGTCAGGAAGTCGCAGTTCGCGGCGGCGTCCCAGAGGTCCCTGCAGCTTTCCATCAGTTCGAGGGAGAAGCCGGTGGCGTTGTCGAAGGTCTTGGAGAACGGCTCCGCGGGTTCTTCGACCGGTGCTTCGGCATACTTTCCGGCGAGGTCAAAGTTGTGCGCCATGGGGCCGGAGCCCTGGCCGAGGTCGAGCCCAGCCGCGAGCGCGCTGGAGATGTAGTTCTTCGCACGGCCGACCGCCGTCTTCATGTCGTAGCCCTTCGCGAGGTTCGCGGCGATGGCGCTCGAGAGCGTGCAGCCGGTACCGTGGGTGTTGGGGTTGTCGATCCGATCGCCATGAAACCACTCCGGGCCGTCCGCCGTCCAGAGGAGGTCGTTGGCGTCGTTGAGGTTGTGGCCGCCTTTTAGCAGCACGTCGCAGCCGTACAGTTTGTAGATCGCCCTTGCGGCGGTCTCCATGTCCGCTTCGGACTGGATGCTCATGTCCGCGAGCACTTCGGCTTCCGGGATGTTCGGGGTGATGACGTCCGCGAGCTGGAGGAGATCCTCCTTCAGGGTGTCGATCGCCTCTTCCGAAATGAGCCGGGCCCCGCTGGTGGCGACCATGACGGGGTCGACGACGATGTTCTTCGCGTCGTACTGCTGGAGCTTTTCGGCGATGGTCGTGATGAGGTCAGAGCTCGAGACCATGCCGATCTTCACCGCGTCGGGGAAGATGTCTGTGAAGATTTCATCCAGCTGCTCCGCGAGGAAGTCTGCGGTGCTCTCCTGGATGGCTGTCACGCCGGTCGTGTTCTGCGCGGTCAGGGCCGTGATGGCGCTCATCGCGTATACACCGTTCATGGTCATCGTTTTGATGTCTGCCTGAATACCGGCGCCTCCGCTGGAATCGGACCCAGCGATCGTCAATGCTGTTCTCATAGTGTGCCTCCTTTGGCGATATGCATTGCGTTTTCTTACGCGACACAAGGTGGTGCCCCCGGTGTGCCGCGGGGTTTGTGGGTGTCGGGCTGCGCCGGCCGTTGGCGATGCACTGTGCGTTGTCCTGACGGCGGTTCGCTGGCGGCTCGCTTTCGGGACGGCGATGTTCGAGACCCTAGTTGCTTAAATAATAGTCGCTGACTTCGAGGATACGCGCTTTGTCCTTGGCGCTTGCGGCGTCTTCGACGGCAACGGTGGTGAAGCCCGCCTGCTTCGCGGCCTCCAGGGCGTGGAGGACGTCTTCGATGACGAGGACGGATGCATTGCTCTCGGCGGCGCTTTCTGCTTCCAGCGCGCTTTCGCTTGTGGCGGCGCTTTCGGCTGCCTGAGCGCTCGAGCTTGCGGGTTCGCTTTCCCCTGCCGCGGAGTTGACGCTCTCACCTTCCCCGCCGAGCAGGAGTTTTGCAGCGGTCTCGTAGATGCGCGCTTCCCGCTTGGTGGTGCCAAGGCTGTTGCAGTCGTGCATGCTGTCAAAGTAGTCGAAGAGGCCGAGGCGCTTCAGCGCGGCGGTCTCGTACGACGGCTCGCCGACGGTGGCCAGCGCCATCGGAATGCCCTCGTCGTGCAGGACTTTGACGAGCTCCGGCATGCCGGGCTTCGCCGGCACTTCATACACATAGAAGTGCTCGATAACGTCCGCCAGCGCTTTGGAGATTTCCTCCTCGGAGAGCGCCAGGTGGAAAGTTTCTCTGAGGTACTTCACGCCCTCGTCGACGGTCATGGTCCACATGGTGTCGTTAAGCTCGTTCTTCTCCTGCTCCGAGAGCTCGATGCCCTGCGTCTTCAGGAACTCAGAGTCGAGGTCCTCCCAGATGGGCATGGAGTCGATGAGCGTGCCGTCGATGTCGAAGATGGCGGCTTTGTACTTTTGGTTCTGGATGTCCTCGAGGAGGGTTTCCAGACCATGGATGTTGATAGTGTTGTTATTCATTCTTTATTCGATAAAAGTAGTTTGATTTGAAAATGAAAGCTTGAATTTAAAATGAATATTTAAATTTTGTGATTCGCTTTTTAATCTGGAAATTCAAATTTCAATTTGCAGTTTGAAATTACTGGTGCAATTTAAAATCACAGATTCAAAGCTTTTACTGTTTTTGCTTTGAGGTCTTCCGTTGCGGCTTTGAGGTCGTCTGAAGCGTAGATGGCGCTGATGACGGCAACGCCGTCGAGGCCGAGGCCCGCGAGCTGTCCCACGTTGTTCTTCGAGATGCCACCGATGGCGATGACCGGGATGTTCACAGCCTCGCAGATGGCTTTGACGGTGTCGTGGGACACGTCGTCGGCGTCATCCTTGGAGCCGGTCGGGAAGACGGCGCCCACGCCGAGGTAGTCGGCGCCGTCTTTCTCTGCCTGGACCGCCTGCTCGACCGTCTGGGCCGAGACGCCGACGACCTTGGCGGAGCCAAGTGCTCTGCGGGCCTCGACGCAGGCCATGTCGGACTGGCCGACATGGACGCCATCAGCGCCACACTTCACGGCAAGTTCCACGTCGTCATCGATGACGAAGGGCACACCGTACTCTGCGCAGAGCGCCTTCAGTGCGAGCGCTTCGGTCAGGAGTTCATCCTCCGTCATGGGGTCTCCCTTTTCGCGCATTTGGACATAGGTCATGCCGCCCTCAAGGGCCGCTTTCGTATCTTCCAGAAGCCCTTCCCGCAGGGCGTCGTCCGTTACCGGAACGCCTGCCTTTTCGAGTTTCTGTTTCACCCACCAGCGGTCCGTGACGCCGTAGAGGGCGAGGTACTTTTTATCTTTGTAGTCGATCATCTTATTTCACCTCGAACTTCGCGCCTTCGGCAAGCTGTTCCGGTGTCATGTTGCTGATGGCATCGATGATGCGGTTCCGCAGTGTCGAGTTCCCGTCGCCCGGCTGCTGGCGGGACAGGCCGATCTCGCCGGCGAGGCCCATGGTGCAGACCGCGGCGGCCGCCGCTTCCAGCGGGCAGTCCGGGTTTGCCACCAGGAAGCCGGTCATCATGCCGGACAGCTGGCAGCCGGTGCCTGTGATGCGTCCCATCTCGGGCACACCGTTGCGGATGAAATAGCAGGAGTCTTTGTCCGCCACGAGGTCGATGGCGCCGGTGATGGCAACGACGCAGTCGAGCTGCTCCGCGAAGGCCTTCGTGAACGCAACCATCTCGTCAAGGTTCTCCTCGGTGACGGCGTCCGCGGCATCCGCGTCCACGCCCTTGGTGGTGCCGACACCTGCGACGAGGGTCTTGATCTCCGAGACGTTGCCGCGGACCACGTCGAACTTGACCTTTTTCAGAAGGCCGTTCGCGGTGTCCGTCCGAAGGGCGGACGCACCGGCGCCCACCGGATCGAGCAGGACCTTATGACCCAGTTCGTTGGCTTTTGCGCCGGAGAGGTACATCGCCTCAATGGTGCGCTCGTTCAGCGTCCCGATGTTGATGTTCAGGCCCCCGCAGATGCTCGTGATGTCCTCCACGTCCTTTGGCTCGTCCGACATGATCGGGCTCGCGCCGGAGGCCAGGATGACGTTCGCGACGTCGTTGACCGTGACATAGTTCGTGATGTTGTGGACCAGCGCTCCGCCCGCCTTGACGTTCGCGAGGCACTCGGCCAGTTTCTGTTTGCTCATAGCAGTTTCCTTCCTTTCTTTGCTGGAAACGCCCGTAAAAAAAGGGACATACCTCATTGGCATGTCCCCCGGAGTCAAACTCGGTTGCTTCCCTACGTTGGCATTATCCAAATCAGGTTTCTCCGGGTCGAGACGGTGTACACCGCTGTGGCGATGTACGGGTACTCCTCTCAGCCGCCCTCCGGCAGCTCCCCGATGGTATTCATTTTACATGATTGCCCGTTGCAAGGCAACCGGCATTCGGTTTACAGACGACTGTCTCCCAAACGATGCAGTAAGTTGACTGCCATCAGGTTGAACTCGTTCTCCACTTCCTGGAAGTCCCGGACCTTGAAGTTCGGGATGGTGGACAGGAGCGGCGGCTCGAGGTCCTCCACATGGGCGAACAGTTCCTTCGCCTCGTTCCAGAGCATGGCATCGTCGATGAGGTGGACGAGCTCCCGCTCCTCTTCCGAGAGGTCTTCGAGTCCGAAGTGGGCGTAGATCGCCTCCTGGAAACGGTTCTCGATCTCATCGAAGTTGTCGAGGAGCACCTTGACCGGACGGATGATGTCCGAGACATACGCCTCCGCACCGTCGTGCAACAGGCAGGCCAGGACGACCCGGTCGGAGTAGCCGCGGCCCTCCGCTTCCTTCGCACAGTTGATGCAGTGCTGACCGACCGACAGGAAGTGCCTGACCTGGCCCACGCCCCGGCAGATGAAGCTCAGGGGGTGCGCGATGTCATAGAGCCGGATGTCGTCCGGCTTCACGTTCTGCGGGTCCAGCAGCACGCCGGAGATGGTGTTCATGGGGCCGCCGGAGACGCCGGTCTCCGTGTTGAGGCCCTCTTCCGGTTTGCCTTCTGCACCGTACAGCTCCATCGCCGCACGCTCTTCGGCCAGTTCTTTTCGTACTTCAGCCAATTCCTTGTTCTCGCTTTCTGTTTTCCCGAACCGTTCGTCTTTCATACTCTGTTCTCTCCTTCCCGGGTCTTTGCTGCTTGAGTATGCCTAACCTATTTTATGATTCAGGAGCGTCTGCGCCTCTGGCGAAACTCTCCTGTTTTTTACTTTCTTCTGCCAGTTCCTCCGCGGCGATCTGCCGGTTCAGGTTCCCGGTCTTGTACCCCGTGAGTTCGACCGCCACGTACGTGTATCCGAGCTGCTTGAAATACTCATCCACGTCTGCGGCTGTCTCGGGTTCCATGATCCTTTGGATGTCCGCCCCTTCGAGTTCGATGCGGGCGACTTCGCCGTCGTTGTGGTCCCGGACTCGCATGTTCCCAAAGCCCAGCTGAACGAGTTTCTCTTCCGCCTTGCCGATGCGGTCCAGCTTGGCGTCCGTCAGCGGTTCGCCGTAGGGTACGCGGGACGCGAGGCACGCGAAGGCCGGCTTCTTCCAGGTGGGGAGCCCCAGTTCCTTGGACAGCTCCCGGATCTCGGACTTGTACAGGCCCACGTGCCGCAGAGGGCTCTTGACCCCGAGCTCCGCGATGGCGATGAGCCCCGGCCGGTAGTCCCCGTTGTCGTCCATGTTGGACCCTTCGCAGACCGTCGTGAACCCGTTCTCTGTGGCGATGCACTGCAGGTCCTGGAACAGTGCCTGCTTGCAGTGGCAGCACCGGTCCGGCCCGTTTTCCGGAACGCCCGGAATGGCCATGACGTCCTTCTGCACAACGACCTGGCGGACGCCGAGCTGCTCGCAAAAGGCGACGGACTCATCCTTCTCCCGCAGCGGGAAGAAGAGCGAGGCCGCAGTGACCGCGAGGACACGGTCGGCTCCGAGAGCCTCCACGGCTGCTGTCAGCAGCAGGGTGGAGTCCACGCCGCCGGAAAAGGCGACGGCCATATTGTCAAAGCTCTGAAGGTACTCCTTCAAAGCAGTGTATTTTTCGTTGGGTGTTGCATTTTGAGAGGTCTTTGCCTGGGCGTTCTTATCCTGAGAAATGGTGTTTTCCATGCTCATTCCAAGAACCTCCTTTCAGGAAATATGTTTACTAACCTCACTCATCCAATCCGGTGATCGTTCCGCCGCCGACGACCGTGTCTCCGTCATAGAGCACCACGGCCTGGCCCTTGGTAATGGCCCGCTGCGGCTCGTCGAAGACGACGCGGATGCGACCGTCGTTCATCGCCACGACCGTTGCCGGCTTGTCCGGCTGCTTGTACCGGACCTTCGCCGTCACCTTCAGCGTCTCGCCGGGCCGGAGCGCCGGGACGCTGATCCAGTTCACGTCGTCCGCATAGAGCGTCGTCGTGAACAGGTCTTCATTCAAACC
>ONFJ01000069.1 GCA_900317085.1 uncultured Eubacteriales bacterium
TACCTCTGCAAGACTTGGCGGCGAAGACGTCCAGATGTTCTGCCTCGAGTCCCGCGAGACCATGCCTGCTTCCGACGAAGAAGTCGAAGAGACCCTCGCTGAGAACATCGCCATCAACAATGGCTGGGGCCCGAAAGAGTTCCTCAAGGACGAAAACGGCAAAGTCACCGGCGTCGTCTTCAAGAAGTGCGTCTCTGTCTTCGACGAGAACCACAAGTTCGCTCCGAAGTATGACGAGAACGACACCATCACGGTCGAAGCCGATTATGTCATCACCTCCATCGGTCAGTGCATCGACTGGGGCGGCCTGCTGGACGGCGAAGACATGGAATTCGTCCATGGCAACTACCCGAAGGCAGACCCGTTCACCTATCAGACCTCCGTACCCGACATCTTTGTCGGCGGCGACGTCTATCACGGCCCGTCCTTCGTTGTCAACGCCATCGGCGAAGGCCACGAAGCTGCCGAGTCTCTCCACCGCTATGTCCGTCCGACCTGTAACTCCCTGACTCTGTCCCGTGAGCACAGACATTTCTTCGAGTTCGACAAGAACAACATCTCTGTTGACTCTTACGACAACTCCAAGAGACAGAAACCCGCCCTTGTCACCGGCGTTGACACTGCCAAGACCTTCGAAGAGTACAAACAGTGCTTCACCGAAGAGCAGGTCAAGATCGAGACCTCCCGCTGCCTGAGCTGCGGTGCTTCCGTCGTCGACCCGGTCGCCTGCATCGGCTGCGGGATCTGCACCACGAAGTGCGCATTCGACGCCATCCATCTCGAGCGTACGCATCCGAACGCATCGAACATGGTCCCGAGTGAGCAGCGTATGGTCGAACTGGCCAAGTATCTGCCGAAGCGTGTCACCAAGATCGCCACTCGCGCGGTCAAGGACGCTGTCGCGAAGGTCACCGACCGGTAAGCATACCGACCTGACACAATAAAATGACCCCTGAGAACGGAAACGTTCTCAGGGGTTTTCTTTGTGTTATGGAGTTTGTCAGATCTGGCACCAGTCGCCGCGGCCGAGCAGGGCGGCGGTACAGGGACCGACGGTGACCTTGCGGCCGTCCTGGGAGCCGACGTTCATGACCGGGGTCACATCGCCCAGCTCTTCGGGAAGCCAGTAGTCGATCGGATGGGGATTGCGGTTCGCGATGACGACCAGTGCATCGCCCACGGGAGAGAGGATGGGATGGCTCTCGTTCATACGGGCGTAGCAGACACAGCCGGAGGCCCCGGAGATGGGGATGAACTGTCCCTGCTTGATGACGGGGCACGTCTTGCGCAGGAACCCGAGCCAGGTATACCAGGCACTGAGGTTCGTGTCGATGTGGGTCCAGGGGAAGCCCTTGCGGTTGAAGGGGTCCTTGTAACCCTGCATGCCGGCCTCGTCTCCGTAGTAGATGGAGGGGATGCCGGGCAGTGTGAACTGGATGGTGGCGGCGATCTTCTCGAGCTTGACGCCCAGTTCATACTGTGCGGTCGACAGCGCGTGGGTGGACTGCCATTCCCGGTCTTTTCCGGTGCAGTCTTCGCCGGCGAGGCGGGTGATGATCCGCTCGGTGTCGTGGGTCCCCAGCATGTTCATGAGGATGTCGACGATCTCCTTCGGGTAGTTTTCCGTAATGGTGAGGATCTTGTCGAGGAAGAAGGCTGCGTCGTTGTCCGCCACGAAGTCGATGATGGCATTCGCGAAGGGGTAGTTCATGACGCTGTCGAGTTCCCCACCGAGGAGGTACTTCCGGCGCTCGCTGTAGGCGACCTTGTTGGAGGCATCTTCCCAGACTTCGCCGAGAACGATGGCGTCCTTCTTGGTGGCTTTGGCCCGGGTGTGGATAGCTTCGATGAACTCGTCCGGCAGTTCGTCCGCGACGTCCAGCCGCCAGCCGTCCGCGCCGAGTTTCAGCCATTTTTCGATGATGCCGCCCTCTCCGGTGATGTACTCCATGTACTGCGGGTTCGTCTCGTTGACGTTCGGCAGGATGTCGAAGCCCCACCAGGAGTCGTAGTGGTCCGGCCACTCGGAGAAGTTGTACCAGGGGTAGTAGGGGGACTCTTTCGAGTTGTAGGCGCCCAGGGTCGGGTACCGTCCCTTTTTGTTGAAGTAGACGCTGTCGTCGCCGGTGTGGCTGAAGACGCCGTCCAGAATGATCTTGATGCCGAACTTGTGGGCCTGGATGCAGAGCTCCCGGAAGTCTTCTTCCGTGCCCAGAAGCGGGTCGATCTTCGAGTAGTCCGCCGTGCTGTACCGGTGGTTCGTGTGGGACTCGAAGATGGGGTTCAAGTAGATGACCGTGACCCCGAGGTTTCGGATGTACGGCAGTTTCCGCTCGATGCCCTTGAGGTCTCCGCCGAAGTAGTCGTTGTTCCAGACTCTGCCGTGCTCGTCGGGACGCCAGCGGGGTTCGGAGAACCAGGTGACCATGTCCCGGTCTGCGGGCACGTGGTACTTCGGGATACGGGAGTCGAAGAACCGGTCGGGGAAAATCTGGTACATGGTAGAGCCCTTCAGACTGTCCGGCGTCCGGTAGCCTTTCTCATAGACCGTCAGCTGCCAGTAGGAGGGGTCGATGCGGATGTAGCCGTTCGAATAGGCTCCCTTGTAGACCTGCTCCTGGGACCAGGGCGTGTTGTACTCGAAGTAGTACCAGTAGAGACCCGGCTCCTCCAGAGACAGAGTGAGTTCCCACCAGCGGTTGCCGTCCTCATAGGAGTTGGTACCGACCAGTTCGTAGGCTGTCTCTTCTCCGGTGGAGTCCTCCGTAACGAGCATACGGGCGCTGTAACAGACAGCACCCGAGTCGTAGGGGAGCAGGAGGCGAACGGTCATTTCCTGACCGGCCTCCAGGGCTCCATATATGCTCTTGTGTTTGGGGTCTCTCGAATTGTAGATCATTTATCTCATCGGCTTGCAGTGCCAGATATCGCGGGCATAGTCCTCGATGGCGCGGTCCGCGGCAAACTTGCCGGCGCCGGCGACATTCATGAGGGACATGCGGTTCCAGGTGTCTCTGTCGGCATAGGCCTCGACCATTTCCTGACGGACTCTGTGGTAGTCCGCGTAGTCGGCGAGGACCATGTACGGGTCGTGGTGGATCATGTTGGAGGACAGTTCGGGGAACTGCTCGCCGTTGATGCCACGGTTGATGAACTCGATGACGTTCTTGATGTCTTCGTTGTTCATGAAGTACTGGCTCGGCTCATAGCGCGGCTGCAGGGTGGCGACCTCGTCGGAGGACATACCGAAGATGAAGATGTTGTCTTCACCGACCTGCTCGAAGATCTCGACGTTCGCGCCGTCCATGGTACCGAGGGTGACGGCACCGTTGATCATGAGCTTCATGTTACCGGTACCGGAAGCCTCCGTGCCGGCGAGGGAGATCTGCTCGGAGATGTCCGCTGCGGGCATGAGGTGTTCCGCCATGGAAACACAGTAGTCTTCGATGTAGATGACCTTGATGCGTCCCTTGACGTCGGGGTCATTGTTGATGACCTTCGCCAGGTTGACGATGAGGCTGATGATCTTCTTCGCCATGTAATAACCGGAAGCGGCTTTCGCACCGAAGATGTAGGTGCGCGGCGTGAAGTCCATGTTCGGGTTCGCCTTCAGCATCAGGTAGTTGTTGATGATCTCATAGACGTTGAGGTGCTGTCTCTTGTACTCGTGGAGACGCTTGACCTGGACGTCGAAGAGGGAGTTCGGGTCGATGACCAGACCCTGTTTCTCCTTGATGTAAGCGGCAAACGCTTCCTTGTTCTGCTGCTTGATCTTGTCGAAGGTGTCGAGGACCTGCTTGTCGTCCGCGAAGTCGCGGAGTTTGGAGAGTTCCTGAGCATCCGAGACGAAGCCGTCTCCGATGAGTTCGGCGATGTACTTCGTGAGCTCCGGATTGGACTGACAGAGCCAGCGTCTGTGCGCAATACCGTTCGTGACGTTCTTGAACTTGGACGGGGTCAGCTGATAGAAGTCGGAGAAGACCGTCTCCTTCAGGATCTCGGAGTGCAGGGCGGAAACGCCGTTGACACTGTGGCAGGTGGCAACGCAGAGGTTTGCCATACGGACAATGCCGTTCGAGATGATGGCCATGTCTTCGACCTTGCGGGCGTCATGGGTGACGTCCCAGACGAACTCTCTGTAGCGGCGGTCGATCTCCTCGACGATCTGATAGATGCGGGGGAGGAGCAGACGGAAGATGTCTGACGGCCAGCACTCAAGAGCTTCCTTCATGACCGTGTGGTTGGTGTAAGCGAAGGTCTGGGTGACGATCTTCCAGGCGTCGTCCCAGCCGTAACCGCACTCGTCGAGGCAGATCCGCATGAGTTCCGGAATGCCGAGGGTCGGGTGCGTGTCGTTGATGTGGATGGCCATCTTCTGCGGGATGCTGTCGATGGTCTTGTGGTGGCGCAGGTGGCGCTGGACGATGTCCTGCAGGGAGGCGGAAACGAGGAAGTACTGCTGACGAAGTCTCAGCATCTTGCCTTCCGGATGGTTGTCCGAGGGGTAGAGGACCTTGCAGATGGCCTCGGCCATTGCCTGCTTCTCGACCGCACGGATGTAGTCGCCCTGGTTGAACAGGCTCATGTCGAAGCCCGGAGCGTCCGCTTTCCACAGACGAAGGACGGAGATGCCCTTGCCGTCTTTGCCGGAGATGTACATGTCATAGGGGACCGCGATGACCGAAGTGGCGTCCGTCACCTGAGAGGTGTAGTAACCATCCTGCCAGCTGCTCTCGATGTTGCCACCGAACTGGACGTTGAAGGACTCATCGGGTTTCGCGGTGAGCCATACATCGCCGCCGGGAAGCCAGAAGTCCGGAAGTTCGGTCTGCCAGCCGTCGACGATCTTCTGCTTGAAGATGCCGTACTCATAAAGGATGCCATAGCCCATGGAGGAGTAACCGCCGGTGGCAAGGCCATCCAGGTAGCAGGCTGCGAGACGGCCGAGGCCGCCGTTGCCGAGGCCCGCGTCCGGTTCGCATTCATAAAGCATGTCGAGGGTGAGGCCGAAGTCTTTCAGTGCTTCTTCGGCGACCTCGGTGAGGTTCATGTTGTAGAGGTTGTTCTTGAGGGAACGTCCAAGAAGGAATTCCATGCAGAGGTAGTAGACCGTCTTTGTGTCTTCGGAGCGGTGGAGCTCGTGACGGAAGTCGTACCACTCATGAGCGAGCTGGTCTTTGCACATGATGGCAATGGCCTTGTAGTACTGCTCGTAAGTCGCCTCTTCCGGGGTGACACCGAAAATGTGAGTGAGCTTGGAGATGATGTCTTCCTTGAACTCTGCTTTTGTCATTTTGTTTGCCATGTGGTGAATCATCCTTTGTACATGGTAGATTTGTTTTTTATTTACCTTGATATATAGGAAATGTACCGTGGAATTATACTACAAATGGATATCCAATACAAGAATAACAAGGGACAAGTTGCACGACTTAAAGCCGCGTTTTCCAGTAAAATTGCACAGAGAAAAGGCCCTGTAAGCGGGACTTACAGGGCTTTTTTTGCATTTGTCTGGTTTTGCTTAGCGGACCACTCAGTTCTTGATCTGAAGGTGTTCCTTGATGAAGACTTCGAGGTCTTCCTTCGTGAAGATGTGGGGGACCGGGTAAGTCGGGTTGGTCTCCTTGATGCAGCGTTCGGCGATGAGCGGGATGTCTTCATCGCGGATGCAGTCGAAGCCATAGGGGATGTCCATGCGGTCTTCCATCGCGCGGATCTCGGCGATGAACTTCTTGGCTTTTTCTCTCTTGGACTGTCCGGTGATGCCGACGGCGTCAGCCAGTTCTGCCAGTTTCTCGTAGGTGTACGGGAACAGGAAGTCGTCCTGGAAGACGTGGGTCAGGATGGTGGACATGGCAAGGCCGTGCGGGATGCCGTAGAGGCCGCCGAGACGATGGCCGATGCCGTGGACGTAACCAACGCCGCCTCTCGTGAAGCACATGCCGGCCTTGTAGGAGGCGAGGAGCATGTTCTGACGGGCTTCGATGTTGGTCGGGTCGTTGTAGGCGACTTCGAGCCACTTGAAGATGAGCTGGACGGCTTCTTTGCCGAGCTCGTTGAACTTCTTGTCGTTGTACCAGATGTTGGTGTAGCCTTCCACCGCGTGGGTCAGAGCGTCGAGACCGGTGGTGGAGGTGATCTTCTTCGGAAGACCGGTGGTGAGTTCGGGGTCAAGGACCGCAACACTTGCACGGATCAGCGGGTCGGTGATCGGGAACTTGTCGTGGGTCTCCATGTCGGTGATGACCGCGGCGATGGTGGTTTCGGAACCGGTGCCGGCGGTGGTCGGGACCGCATAGAGTTTCGGCGGGAAGTAGCCGTCGAAGGTCAGGTGCGGAAGAGATGCGACCGGAAGTGCGACCTGGAAGACGAATGCGCCAAGGTTCTTGACGGTACTGGTCGGGCGGCAGACACGGGCCATGACGCCTTTCGCACAGTCCATCGGGGAGCCGCCGCCGACAGCGACAAGGGCTTCGCAGCCGTTGTCTTTGTACAGCTTCAGAGCAGCTTCGACGTTCTCGATGCTCGGGTTCGGCTGGACCTCATCATAGACGACATACTCGACGCCTTCCTTCTGCATGGCTTCGAACAGGCCATCGAGAAGGTTGAGGCTCATGAGACCCTTATCGGTGACGATGAGGACCTTTTTCTTGCCGTCAGCCTTGATCTTTGCGGGCAGCTTCTTGATTGCTCCGGCGCCATCAATGATCTGCGGATCCGGGAAGAACCAGCCCCAGAGGTACTCAGCGCCGGTAAATACGACTTCGACGCCGCGCCACATGGCTTTTTTGGCTTCCCATTTGTAGTCTCTACTCATAGTAATTTCCTCCCTCAGTATTTGATATGGAAATTGATTTAAGACCTGTTTCATAGGCCTTTTGAAACAGATCTGCGAATGCCACATTTTTCAGCCACAAACATATACTTTTACATTTCACCCTACTGCAAGTTTAGCACAAAACTTTGACACTGAAAACTATAATTAACATAACAAAATGGACAATTTCTTGACAGATGTTTGTTTGTGTGGACAATGGGCTCCGATGTAGTTGATTTTTTCAGGGTTCAAAGATAAAATGACTTTGTTGAGCAATACCAAATATTATTTTATGGAGGAATGAAATATGTCACTCGAATCCGGAATCCTTGGTGCCTTTTTCAACGTGGACAACTGGGCCAAAGACATCCTGGTCAACAACCTGAACTACCCGTCGGTCAAAGAGGTCAACGACATCATGTACTGTGAGGAAAACCCCGCGGTCATGAAGGCAGACCTTCTCTGGGCTCCCGACAACAAGAAGTATGACAAATACCCGGTCATCCTCAACATCCACGGCGGCGGATGGATCATCGGCGACAAGAGAAACAGCCGCGGCATGTGCCTGCAGTTCGCGGACAGCGGCGTCTTCGTCGTCAACATGAACTACGGTATGCCGAAGAAAGCCAACCCGCTCTTCGACTCCCATGACCCGGAAATCTGCCACAGCAACGACTACCTGTGGCCCTATCCCGTCAAATGTGCCTTCGCGGCTCTTCAGTGGATCAAGGACAACGCCGAGAAATACAACCTCGACATCGACCAGGTCTACGTCTCCGGTGACTCCGCTGGTTCCAACATTGCAGCTGTCACCCAGACTGCAAGCAACAACCCGGCTTATGCCGCTGAAATGGGCCTTGGCGATGCACCTCTGAAGATCGCCGGCAGCCTTCTGTTCTGCGGATTCTACGACACTACCACGTTCTGGGGCCTGCCCATGAACAAGATCCCGGTGGCCCGTTCCATGATGCAGGATCTCTTCGACAAGAAAGACCCGACCACGGACCCGCTTTACAAGACTGTCAACCCCATTCCGTACTTCAACACGGACATCGGCAACACCCTCATCATTTCCGGTAAGTTCGACCCGATGACCCACGGTCAGTCCGACATGGTCGAAGCGAGACTGAAGGAGATCGGCGCCAATGTCGACCGTTACATCGCGACCGGCCCGCTGTCCCTCCACGACTTCCAGATCCTGTCCTTCACGCCGGGCTCCCACAACGCCATGATGTATGTGGCCAAGTGGCTCGACAAAGTCCTCAAGTAAACCCTATACCATTATTAATAGCCCGAAAGGAGCGCCGCGCGGCGCTCCTTTTCTTTTGCTCGGCCGCCGCCTTCACTCGTTTTCCGCGAACGCCCAATTCCCCCTCGCGTTCGGCGCTCGGCCGCCGCCTTCACTCGTTTTCCGCGAACGCCCGGCGGTGTGTCGAAAACTCTTCTGTTTTTCGCAAAAAAGGTGTTGACTTTGAGTAATATATGCAGTATTATATATCTCGCGTTCGGCGCTCGGCCGAATGCCAAAACCACGTAACTACGTGGTTGGTGGACCTTGAAAATTAAACATCAATGAACGAA
>ONFJ01000080.1 GCA_900317085.1 uncultured Eubacteriales bacterium
GGCTGGCCGAGGAAGTGGCTAATTTTGAGGATTAACGAACGAATCAAAAACCCTTATAATAGATAGCGAACACGAATGCACAGACCCCAAGGAGGATGGATATGAACAACTACACGCTGAACGCGAAACTGACCTGCGGCGGGAAAGCCATCGGGACCTCTGATTTCGAAAATGAATGGTTCGACCTGGCACTCGAGCAGACCGACACCACGCTCAAAGCGACCCTGACCGCGAAGCAGGACCTCGTTCTGAACGACTTCATGCTGACCACCGGCCGTACCTTCCGGGACAACGACCTGTTCTTCTCGAACGGATTCCAGTCCTGGTCGACGACCGAGGAGCACGGCAGGAACGATGTGACCGACGGCCTGCCAAAGGTCATCACCTTCAACAAATTCGTAAAGACCCAGGCGGGGCAGATGGGCGACTACTCCTACACGGAGTACGGCGAGCCCGGCTGTTTCCACTCCTTCACCTTCACTTATTTCCGCAAGAAGGGGAGCCATTTCATCGAACTGTGGGGCTCCCGCGCGGACCGGAACGGTTTCACCATCTTCGACGTCGACATGCCCCGCGGACGGTTCACTCTCCGCAGAGAGGTGGACGGCACGGCCCTGAAGGCGGGGGACACGTTCCTCATGTACGATCTCCTCATCTGTGAGGCGGAGTATGAGCAGGCTTTCGATGCCTACTTCTTCGACTTCCTCGGTGTGAAGAAACCGCGTCTGGAACGCCTCGCCGGCTACACTTCCTGGTACAACTACTTCAGCAAGATCGACGAGGAAATCATTTACCGCGACCTGAACGCCCTGGACTTCGCGCAGGACGAGACCCAGATCTTCCAGATCGACGACGGCTACCAGGAGCACACCGGAGACTGGCTCCTGACCGACAAAAAGAAATTCCCCCACGGCATGAAAGCCTGTGCGGATGCCATCCACTCGAAGGGCTACAAGGCCGGCATCTGGCTTGCCCCGTTCTGCGCGGCAACGAAGTCCAAAGTGGCGAAGGAGCACCCGGACTGGTTCATCAAAAACGAGAAGGGCCGCCGCATCCTTGCACACTTCGGCTGGGGCTTCGCGTATGCCTTTGACATCTACAACCCCGGCGCCCGGGAGTACATCAAACACTTCTTCGATGTCATCCTGAACGAATGGGGCTATGACCTCGTGAAGCTTGACTTCCTCTACAGCATCTGCGAGTACCCGCGCCTCGGGAAAAACCGCGGGCAGCTCATGGCAGACGGCATCGACTTGCTGCGAGAGGCCTGTGGCGATAAACTCATCCTTGGCTGCGGCGTCCCCCTTGGCTCCTGCATGGGCATCTTCGACGCCTGCCGCATCGGCCCGGACGCCAACAAGAATTACACCGGAGACATCCTCAACAAGCTGGCTCTGACCCGGGAGATCCCGTCTTCCCGCTACGCGATGGTCAACACCATCTTCCGCCGCTGCCTCGACGGCCGCGCCTTCGCGAACGACCCGGACGTCTTTTTCCTGAGGGACGACAACATCGAGTACAGCACCATCCAGAAACTCCTGCTCGCGAAAGTCAATGACATCATGGGCAGCATCATCTTTATGTCGGACAACGCCGCGACTTATGACAAAAAAGCCGCGGAGTACCTCAAATACTTCTTTGCCGAAAAGGACTACTCGGTCCAGCTGGCAGAGTATGAGTCCGCCGACGACATCCGCATCGAATACACTGAAAATGGTACGACGAAGACACTGCGCCTCAACCTGAAAGACGGCCGCAGCAACGTCATGGAGAATGTTTGAATGACCTACCAGGAAGCGATCGCTTACATCGAAGACTACACCTGGAGCACCACACGGCTCGGCCTCGACCGGACCGTGGAACTCCTGCACCGCCTCGGAGACCCGCAGAAGGACCTGAAATTCGTCCACGTGGCGGGCAGCAACGGCAAGGGGAGCACCTGTGCCATGCTGGCGTCTGTCCTGCGTGAGGCGGGGTACAAGACCGGACTCTATACATCGCCCCATGTCCTCTGTTTCGAGGAACGGCTGCAGGTGAACGGACGGTATATCCTCCGCGAAGACCTCGCCGCTGTCACGGAGCGGGTGAAGGTGGAAGCCGATGCCATGGAAGACCACCCGAGCCAGTTCGAACTGGTGACGGCCATCGGCATGCTGTACTTCAAGGAGCAGGGCTGCGACATCGTGGTCCTCGAAGTCGGCATGGGCGGCGCGCTTGACTCGACCAACGTCATCGACATGCCGGAAGTGGCGGTCATCACGAACATCGGCCTCGAGCACACGGAGTTCCTCGGGAACACCCTCGAGGAGATCGCCATGACCAAGGGTGGCATCATCAAACCGGGCTGCGACGTGGTCTGCTACAACAGCGCGCCGGAAGTGGTGAGCATCATCCGGCAGCTCTCCGGCGTCTGGGGTGCCGCGTTCCACCTCGTGGATTTCGACTCGGTCAAACCCATGTCCCACGATCTGTCCGGCGAGACTTTCGAGTGGAACGGGCTTGCCTGCAACGTGCCGCTCCTCGGAGACTACCAGCTCCACAACGCGGCGACCGCTCTGACCGCCATCTCGGCCCTGCGGCGCAGAGGATGGGACATCTCTGACGACGCCGTTGTCACCGGCCTTGCAAAGACCCGCTGGCCGGCCCGCTTCGAAGTCCTCGGCAGAGAACCGCTCTTCCTGCTCGACGGCGGCCACAACCCTCAGTGCGCGGAAGTGGTGGCGGAGAACCTCACGAAGTACCTCGGAGACGAGAAGCTGGTCATCCTGACCGGCGTCCTCTCCGACAAAGACTATAAAGCCATGATGGCGAGCGTTCTGCCCCA
The DNA here is from genome assembly GCA_900317085.1 of uncultured Eubacteriales bacterium. Lineage (GTDB taxonomy): Bacteria > Bacillota > Clostridia > Oscillospirales > Acutalibacteraceae > RUG420. Next base: position 2,825 of record ONFJ01000080.1, read on the forward strand.
CGCGGAGCAGTTCCTGTGCGTGACGCCGGACAGCCCCCGGGCACTCGACGCGCTGGACCTTCGGGACTACCTGCGCAGCCTCGGCTGTTCCGCGGACGCCTATGAGGACATCCCTTCGGCGGTCCACGCGGCCATCCTCACCGGTAAACCGGTCCTGGCCTTCGGCTCCCTGTACATGGCGGGCGATGTACGTTCGTCCTACTACAAGGAAAAGAAGACCGCGCAGCGGAAATACTGCATGAACGCCCGCAGGATGCAGACTCCGGAAGAACAGAAGGAGTACTCTGCGGAGCTTTCCAGAAAGCTGACCACTCTGCCGGAAGTGCAGAAGGCCACCCACATCTTCTCCTACATGGCAATGCAGGATGAAGTGGATCTCTCGGTCTTCCACGACTGGGCGGAACAGAACGGCAAAGTGCTGTCGTACCCCATCTCCATGCAGAACGGCCATATGGAGGCCTATACGCTTGGGGAAGAGCCCGTCTGGAACTACGGCAAGTACGGCATCCGGGAACCGAACCCCGACTTCTCGATCCTGCGCAAACCGGAAGACTTCGACGTCATCCTGGTGCCCTGCGTCGGCTTTGACGAGGACGGCGGCCGCATCGGCCACGGGGCCGGCTACTATGACCGGTACATCGACCGGGCACCGGACGCCTGCCGCGTGTGCATCGCCTTCGAGGCCCAGAAACTGGAAAAGGTCGTCGAGGAAGACACCGACATGCCGATGGACTATGTGGTCACCGAAAAACGGGTCTTGCAATTCTGAGACTGGTTCTATATAATATAAAAGCGCTTCTGAGCGAAGCGCTTACATATGCTGGATTAGCTCAGTTGGTAGAGCGCCTGATTCGTAATCATGAGGTCACCGGTTCAAATCCGGTATCCAGCTCCATGAGGGCACCCTGTTCAGGGTGCCCTTTATAATTGACTTTATAAGGGCTCTATGGTACGATAAATCCTGCAATTTTAGAGTGAATCGAAACTCTTACTAGGAGACGATAACTATGAAGAACATGAAAAAGTACATCGCCATCGTCCTCGCTGTGCTCATGCTTGCGGTCTGCTTCGCGGCCTGCAACAAAGACGACAAGGACGCCGGCAAGAAGACCGATAACGAAATCCCGGCCGCTTTCGAAGGCAGACTGATGGAGCCGTACATCGACCTCATCCTCAGCAAGGCGTACACCTTCGAGACCACTCCGAAAACAGAGACCCCCATCACCTTCGTCCAGTACGGAGATGATCAGAAGATGCTTTCTCTGAACGTCGAACTGGAAGGTCAGCCGACCGCCATCACCTACATGCTCAAGGACGGCACCTACTACCTCCTGACCGCAGCGGACAAGAACTACACCGAACTCTCCGCTTCTCAGGTCAAGAAGCTGAAGGTCGACGAACTCTTCAACAACGCAAGCCTTGAGAAGTTCCCGAACGCTTCCTATGTCGGCACCGGCACTTCCACCATCTCCGGCGTGGAGTACACCTACGAAGACTATTATAATCCGCTGGTCCAGGTCAAGAACCGCTACTACTTCAACGAAGACGGTCAGCTCACTTACCTCGCCCGTATCAACGACAAGGGCAAGGTCGGCAGCAAGATCCCTGTCAGCATCCTCGAGACCAATCCCACGGTCTTTGACGTCCTGAACGAGTACAACTTCGTCGAGCAGGCTCCGGTCACCAAGAAGGCAAACGGCGCCACCACGAAGAAGACCGCGTAACAGAACATGCATCATCCGCACTCCGCCCGCATTCCCGGCGGAGTGCTTTTTCAAAACCTCGAAAGGAGGCCCCTATGAACGCAGTCATCACCGGCGCGTCCGGCGACATCGGCCAGGCCATTGCCAGGGCCTACGCGCAGAAGGGTTACAAGGTGGCCCTCTGCTTCCATGAAAACAAAGAGGCGGCGGAAGCGCTGGCCTATGAGATCACCCGCGGCGGTGGCATGGCCTCGGCCTTTTCCGCGGACCTCACCTCGGAACAGCACGTCATGCTCCTGGAACGGGAAGTCATCGAGCGCATCGGCGAACCGGACGTCCTCGTGAACAACGCGGGGGTCGCCTCCCAGATGCTCTTTCATGACGTCTCCCTCGAGGAGTACGACCGTGTCATGGACACGAACGTCAAGAGCACGTTCCTCACGACCCGCGCCTTCCTGCCTTACATGATCCGCAACAAGGCGGGCAGCATCATCAACATCTCCTCCATGTGGGGACAGGTCGGAGGTTCCTGTGAAGTCGTCTACTCGGCTTCCAAGGCGGCCATCATCGGCATGACCAAGGCGCTGGCGAAAGAGGTCGGGCCCTCCGGCATCCGTGTCAACTGCATCGCCCCCGGTGTCATCGACACGAAGATGAACGCCATGCACTCCGAAGAGACCGTGCAGGAACTCATCGACGAAACGCCCCTCATGCGCCTCGGAACGCCCCGGGACATCGCGAACGTCGCGGTCTTCCTCGCCGGCCCCCGGTCCACGTTCATGACCGGCCAGGTCCTCGGCGTCAACGGTGGCATCGTCATCTGACCAACTGAACACCTCAAAAAGGAGCCATGTCACTAATTTAGCTTAGTGACATGGCCCCTTTCGTTTTGTCTGTGGGACAGGATGGGCGATTTACTCGTTCATCTTGTCGAGTGCTTCCTGGGACATGAGGCCCTTGGAGGCTTTGTCAGGATCGAACTCTTTCTTGCCGATGGTGCCCTTCAGGACGAAGAGGGTGGCGATGGTCAGAAGGATGGCGATCGGAAGGCTGAACCAGACATTCTGGATGTAACCCGCAATAATGAAGGAGACGAACGAGATGCCGGCAACGGTCAGCGCGTAGGGCAGCTGGGTGTTGACGTGGTTCAGATGGTCAGACTCCGCACCGGCCGAGGACATGATGGTCGTATCGGAGATGGGGGAGCAGTGGTCACCGCAGACGGCGCCGGCCAGACAGGCGGAGATGCCCATGATGAACAGCGGGTTCGTCGGGTCGTGGAAGACCGTGGTGACGATGGGGATGAGGATACCGAACGTACCCCAGGACGTACCGGTCGCGAACGCGATGAAGACGGCGACGACGAAGATGATGGCGGGCAGCAGGGACTGCAGGCCGCCGGCAACGCCTCTCATGGCGCCTTCGACGAAGTCGGAAGCGTTGAGGATCTCCTCACCGGTGGTCAGGTTTTTCAGGGAAGTGGCCAGGGTCAGGATGATGATCGGAGCGATCATGGCGATGAAGCCTTCGGGAACGCTCTTCATGGCATCCTTAAAGGTGATGAGTTTTCTGCAGATGAGATAGATGATCGTGAACACCAGAGCGATGATGGCGCCCCAGGGAAGGGCGACGGTCGCGTCGGTGTCAGAGAATGCGGTGATGAAGTCGACGCCGTCGAAGAAGCCGCCGACATAGATCATGGCGAATGCGCAGCAGAAGATGAGGACGACGACCGGGAGGACCAGGTCGGAGATCCGGCTCTTCTCGTTGAATTTGACTTCGACACTTTCGGCACGCTCGCCTTCGGTGAAGAGGTCGCCCTTGTTGAGGGCGTTCCACTCATGGCGTCTCATCGGACCGTAGTCGAACTTCATAAGGCAGATGGCGATGATGAAGACGAGAGACAGGAGAGAGTAGAAGTTGTAGGGGATGGCCATGCAGAAGAGCTTGATGCCCGACATGCCGGCGGTCTCCGGGTCGACGGAACCGGAAACGGCAGCCGCCCAGGAGGAGATGGGTGCGATCATGCAGATGGGCGCCGCGGTGGCGTCGATGAGGTAGGCAAGTTTCGCACGGGAGACTTTATGAGAGTCTGTGACGGGACGCATGACAGCACCGACGGTCAGGCAGTTGAAGTAGTCATCGATGAAGATGAGTACGCCAAGAGCGAAGGTGGCGAGCATGGCGCCGACTCTCGTTTTGATGTGTTCCTGTGCCCAGCGGCCGAAGGCGGCGGAACCGCCCGACTTGTTGAGCAGGGAGACGATGATGCCGAGGAAGACCAGGAACAGGAAGATACCTGCGGTACCGGAGACCGCGGAGATCATCGCGTCGTTGATCAGGTAGTCCATGGTGGCGGC
>ONFJ01000081.1 GCA_900317085.1 uncultured Eubacteriales bacterium
TGGAGCCAACAAGAGGGTGCAAGGGCACCCTCCGCCCGAGGACGCGGGCGCCAGATGGATTTTGGGCTGAAAAAGTTCAACTTATTCTTGCAATCCGCCCTTCGAAAATGTATTTAGCAATGCCGATAATAAAATGGGCAATTGTTTTCCTTTTGTTGTTTTGGTTTGGCAACGATTGGGCCAGTGAAATATTACATCACTCTGCAGAGGCAGAAGTATATACAAATCTTCTAAATCCGATTCATTTATATATAACCATACCAATGTTAGCAATGTGCGCTGTGATTTTATTTATCATGGATTTGCATAGTCTTTTGAAAATTCGTTCTCTTCAAACAGAGGATGACTTGCCAAATTGAAATCAAAGGTTACGACGAAACGAGCCTTCCGGCAGAGACCACCAGTTTCAGCTATGGCAATTCTGCTTGGCAGGATGAACTGACCAGCGTCAACGGCACCTCTCTGACTTATGACGCCAACGGCAATGTCCTGACCTATGGCAACATGGAATTCGAGTGGACGAATGGTCGCGTGCTCTCGCAAATCACAGTCCAACCGACCGACCCGAACGGTACGGCAGATGTCTATAGCTACACTTACGATGAAAGCGGCATTAGAACGAGCAAAACGGTGAACGGCGTCACTACGTACTTCACAACAAAAGATGGCGTCATCCTGTCTCAAACCGACGGGACAAACACCATGTATTTCCAGTATGATAACTCCGGCAACCCGACCGGGTTCCTCTACAACGGGACCCAGTACTTCTACCTGACCAACCAGATGGGTGACGTTATCGGCATTGCCGACTCCACCGGCTCGCTCATCGCCACCTACACCTACGGCGCCTGGGGCGAAGTTCTGGCAGTAACACCTGCCACAGCAGGCAATGCCGCCCAGCTCACCATCGCTGACGCGAACCCGCTGCGGTACCGAGGCTATTACCTGGATGCGGAGACGGGTTATTATTACCTGCAGAGTAGATATTATAGTTCAAATCTATGCAGATTTTTAAATGCCGATATGCTTGAATTTGCAAGTTTTGAAAAAGAAACCGCAGGAGGAGGTTATAAAATTGTCTAATTTACTTTTTATCCTATTTTGGATTGTATCGATTGTTGTCGGTGTCTTGCTGATAATTACTAAGAAAAAACAATATTTGGTATTTATAGTGCATAAATCGCCCACAACAATAAGACTTTTTAATATAGCGGCCCGCGCTCTTTATAACATCTTACAGCTACGACCAGCGCGGGAACATCCTCACGAAAACCAAAGTTTACGATGATACATCATTTCCTGTGGAAACTACGAACTTTAGTTATGACAACTCTGGAGTGCGGTGAATAACTGACCAGTATTTTTCGGGGAACTTTACGGGTAGCTTAATTCTCTCTTTTGTAAATCGCCCAAGTAGGGTAGAATAGGGGTGCAAAAAGAAAAGCCCTGTAAAGGCAAACTTCGAGTTAGAAAGCGAGACCCAGTATGGACTCTATTGTAAAAGACCCGGTCTATGTCACCGGTCACCAGAACCCGGACACCGACTCCATTGTGTCCGCTATCGCCTATGCGGCGCTGCGCAACGCGCTCGGCGACCGGGAATATGTAGCGGCGCGCCTCGGCAACGTCTCCGATGAGACCCAGCGGGTGCTCGACAAGTTCGACGCGGAACCGCCGGTGCTCATCTCGAACGTCCGCACCCAGGTGCGGGACCTCGTCTTCGACACCCCGCCCGCCATGGACCGCAGCGTTACCATCTTCCATGCATGGGAGACCATGAAACAGGGCGACGGCGCCCCGTCGGTCATCCCGGTCGTGGAGGACGACGGCAGCCTTTACGGCATGCTCACCACCGGAGACATTGCCACTCACAGCATGAAAAACGTGGACGCGCCCCATGTGGATAACGTCCCCGTCTACAACCTGCTCTCCGTTCTCGAGGGGCAGATCGTCAACCAGCCCGCGGGCATTCCTGAGGAACTCTCGGGCGATGTGATCATCGCCGTCCCCACTGCCCATGAAGGCATGCTGTTCAACAACCCGAACAGCATCGTCGTCTGCGGCCAGCAGGCGGACATGGTCCGCCATGCGCTGGACATCGGCGTGAAGGCCGTGGTCATCTGCCAGGCAGATGTCTCGGAGGAATTCCGCAACGATACGTCTGAGACGTTGATCATTACATCGCCGCTGTCGGCCTACCGGACCGCGCGGATGATCAACCTGGCGCTGCCGGTCGACCGCATCTGCGCCGCCGAGAACCTCAAGGTCTTCCACCTCGACGACTACCTCGACGACGTGAAGGACGTGCTCCTGAACTCCCGGTACCGCGCGTACCCCATCCTCGATGAGAACGACAAAGTCGTCGGCACCATGGGCCGGTACCACATGATCCGCCCGAAGCGCAAACGCGTCGTGCTCGTGGACCACAACGAACTGTCTCAGACAGTGCCCGGGCTCAGCGAAGCGGAAGTGCTCGGCATCATCGACCACCACCGTCTCGCGGACATCCAGACCACCGGACCCATTTTCTTCCGCAACGAAGTGCTGGGCTCCACCGCCACCATCATCTCCGGCATGTACCAGGAGAAGGGCATCATGCCGTCCAAGAAGATCGCGGGACTCCTGTGTTCCGCCATCATTTCTGACACGGTCATGTTCAAATCGCCCACCTGCACACCGCATGACAAGGTCATTGCGGAGCGCATGGCCCGCATTGCCGAAGTTACGCTCGAGGAAGTGGGGAACACCGTCTTCGCCGGCGCTGACCTCAGCAAGCCGGTCGACGAGCTGCTCTTTACGGACTTCAAGGAGTTCCTCATCGCGGACCACAAGCTCGGCATCGGGCAGGTCACGTGCCTCAACTCGGACGAGCTCCTGAGCCGTCAGGACGAGATGCTCGCGACGATGAAGGCCCGGAAAGAGGACCGCGGTTACGACTACATCCTCATCATGCTGACCGACGTCCTGAAAGAGGGCACCGAGCTTCTCTACATCGGCGACGACCAGACCATTACGAACGCGTACGGCCACCCGGCGGCGAACAACGCCGTCTTCCTGCCGCACGTCATGAGCCGCAAGAAACAGATCGTTCCCCGGCTGTCCGAGCTGTGGGGCTAAGATTCAACAGGGGGGGTGACCGTATGCCGGCAACCTGTGATGTCTGTTTTCGACATTGTGAGCTCAGCGGGAACCAGCTCGGCTTCTGCCGGGCGCGAAAGTGCCTGGACCGCCGGGTCGTGAGCGACGCGTACGGTAAAGTGACCGCGTTGCAGCTGGACCCGATCGAAAAGAAACCACTGGCACGGTTCCAGCCCGGGAGCATGATCCTCTCGGTCGGCAGCTATGGCTGCAACCTGCGCTGCCCGTTCTGCCAGAACCATGAGATCGCCCAGGCGGGGGACGACGACATCGGGTCGCAGTTCTACTCTCCGGACCAGCTCGTCGCTTTGGCGGAGAAACTGCAGCCGAAGGGGAACATCGGCATCGCGTTCACCTACAACGAGCCCCTCATCAACTACGAGTTCGTGCGGGACACGTTCAAAGCCTGCAAGGCGAAGGGCCTGAAAACGGTCCTCGTCAGCAACGGGACCGCAGAGCCGGAAGTCCTGCAGCAGGCCCTGCCCCTGACGGATGCCGTGAACTTTGACCTCAAAGCCTTCCGCAAAGAGACCTACCGCGATGTACTGAAGGGAGACCTCGAAACCGTCCAGTATGCTATCATGATGGCCGCGGACCGGTGTCATCTGGAACTGACGAACCTCGTCGTCCCCGGCATGAACGATGACGAAGAGGAGTTCCGGGAGATGGTACAGTGGATCGCCTCTCTGCAAAACGGGTGGGGCAACCGCATCCCGCTCCATGTCACCCGGTTTTTCCCCTGCTGGAAATACACGGACCGCCCGGCCACGGACCCGGCGCTCGTCTACCGCTTCGCGGACCTCGCCCGCGAGTACTTACAATATGTATATGTCGGCAACTGCTGAACGAAAAAGACCTGAACGTGTTTCGCTCAGATCTTTTTCTTTTCGGTTACGGTTTCGTATACAGGTCTTTCAATTCGATTTTGATAATATCTTCCGGTACATCGCCCGCGAACCCGGAACGAGAGAAAAACGCATAGCGGTAGCAGTTCAGACCGGTCGCGTTGACCTGTTCGATTTCTTCCCGGACCATTTCGGCTGTGACAGGGGCTTTGCGGAACTTGACTTCATAGAACGTATACCCCCGGTCGTCCTCTGTGACAACATCGAACTCGCCGTTCCTGCGTTCCGCAGGGAGGTCGTAATAATACTTGCCGATGGCCCAGAACGGCTCCTCCGGATTGCCGGTGCGATTCTGCCGGATGAGGTACTGTTTGCAGATGACCTCAAACTGCTTCGGAACGAACTGTTCCTCAAAGTCGCTCGCGATGTACCGGTCAAAAAACACATCCGGGTCCATGACCGCCCGCTGCGAGGAATAGCGGAACAGGTATTTATAGTGGAACAGTGTCATGTTATCGGCGATGTAGTAACCCGTTTTCCGTTTGTTGGAGGGGTCGTTGATGGGAGCCAGCTTCTCGACGACGCCCATTCTGGTCAATCGGTCGAGGACTGCGGAAAGTGCCGAGCTGCTTTCAATGTGTGACTGTGAAAGAATATCGGAAAAACGGGATTTCCCTTTGGCAATTGCGGAAAAGGCTTCATTTGCATTTTCCAGCTTGGACAGTTCTCCCTGAAGGTAGATGTCGACTTCGTTTTCCAGCGTGGCTCCACGTTTGACCAGGAGATCGATCAGGTTTTGACGCACCGATTTTTTCTCGGAGATCATCTGATTATAGTAAGGGATGCCGCCGAACACGCTGTAGAGACGAACTTTGTCCTCTGGTGAAAAGGAAGGGTAGAACAGAGAAGATTCAAAGTAGTCCATTGGCTGAAGATCGATTTTGACATCGGCTCGTCCGTAAAGGGGATTGTCATAGCTCATCAGCTGTTTCATGGTTTCTATGTAGGAGCCGCTCAAAAACAGTTTCAAGGAAGAGGTGTTCCGATAGGTATCGATCAGGACTTGCAGCTCGCTGTCACACCCGGCGACAACGTTCCGAAGGAAAGGGTACTCATCGATGATGACAATGAGGGGCTCCGTGGTTGCCTGTTCAAACAGAAACTTTAATGCAAGAGGAAAGCTCGAGAAGCTGAGCCCCGGTATTCCAAAAACGTCTGAAATGATCTCCGAGAGAGCCTCTGTGTTGCTGGCTTCGGAGGATTCTCTGCATTCATAGTAAATACCGCGGAGGCCGCTGTCGTGCATTGCCTTCTGCAAAAGCTCGGTTTTCCCGACGCGCCGTCGCCCATAGAGCAGCGCGACCGACTGGTCCCTGGTATTCAGCATGTCCCGAATGCGGGTCAGTTCCTCTTTTCTTCCGATAAAGTTCATAAAGGCACCTCGGTTCGTTCGGCGATTTAGTCAAAAGCATTTTAGTCAAACACGATTTACTAAAATTCATTTGACTAAATGTTATCACAGATCCAGATAGAAGTCAACGCGGCTCCCGGCATCTGCCAAAACTTTATTGCTGCCCGCCGTGAAGCGGTCGGCTGGAAGCGGTAAGCGTCCCTCCGGATTACGGAGAACAGAAAAAGACCTGAGCATCCTTGTGACGCTCAGGTCTTTTGGTTTCCTGTTGAGTTGTGTGTTTCAGTATGGTTGCAGGTTATTTCGTCGTGGTGATGAACTCGGTGACGATGCCGTAGTGGTCGAAGACCTTGACGAGGTCGATGACCTGCTGCTTCTTGGCTTCTTCTTCGGCCTTTTTCTTGGCTTCTTCTTCGGCCTTTTTGATCTCTTCATCGCGGGTCTTGTAGGTCGGCCAGTAAGAGCTTCTGGCGACGGAGCCACGCTGGGAGGAACGGCTGCCCTTGTTGGCAGGACGTTCGAAGTCATAGCAGAAGCGGTAGCCGGCGTTGTAGGCACCGTCTGCGGAGTTGGCAACGCTCTTGAGGCTGTTCAGAACGCCGGAGTAGGCACCGCGCAGCTCGTGCATGAGGAAGGCGACCTGGCCTTCGACGGAGTTGCTGGAGTAGCCGTTGTTCTTGCAGAAGCTGAACAGGTTGGATCGGCGGGCGCCGGTCCACTGGCAGAGACCGTAGGCACCGGAAGTGCTGCCGGCCGAGGGGTTGAAGTTCGACTCTTTTTCAATGTTGGCCATAACGCCGCAGGCTGCTGCGGAGGAGAGGCCTTCTTTGACGAGTGCGGTATAGACTTTGTCTTTGTTGCTGGTGGCTGCGAAGGACGGGACCATGCAGAGGACCATCGTCGCGAGCACCAGAGCCATACTAAACAGGATTTTCAGTTTACGCATATTTCATGCTCCTTTCACAGGGTGTTTTGCGCCATGTGTTTGGTTCATGGATCTATGCTTCTCTTTACTTTTTGCATTTGGGTTACTGTCTGAAAACGCGGCCGTGGTTAACAAGAGAGAAGCTGGATAGTGAAGTGTTGTATCTTTTGCATAAATTTGCGGGCCGTGTTTTGTGCAAAACACCATCTGACGGGAAGGGAGTTTACCATGCGACCGGGGGTGGGTCAATGTGAAATGTGCAAGAGCATTTGTTCGAAAAGTTGTTTGGTTTTTGGAGGGTTGCAATACAATCTGACAGATATTTGGCGATTGACCGATAAATTTTAAGGTAAAATTCGGCAAAAAATGCCCGTTTCGGCTGACCTTTTTGGAGCCAAACGGGCTGGCAGGAGCAGACAAATCGCACCCATTCTATTACTATATAGTGTAGTTAGCTTATGCTAATTAACGCATTTGCTGATAAAAATGTCATCAGGAGAGTGAATACACATGCCAAAGCTTATGCCAACAAAATGGAGCGGGAAAGAAATCGGTGTCACCATCGGGTACGCGTTCCTCCTTCTGCTCTGCTACTTTGCCTCCGACTGCCTCGGCTTCTTCGGCCCGTTCTTCTGGGTCTATGGGGTCCCGATCATGCTGCTGGTCGCCGGCATTCCGTACTTTTACATCGCCGCAAGAGAACCGCGCTATGGCACCTTCACCATCGTCGGTGTCCTGTTCCTGCTGTACGGTATCGTCGGCGGGGTCCTCAGCAATGTGCCGTATCTGGTTTGTGTCCTCATCGGCGTCTTCTTTCCGGACCTCGTCCGTATGGCGATGGGCTATGACAGCTTCCTCGGCACGCTGGTCAGCTACCTCGTGTTCGCCATCGCCCGCATCGGCGCGCAGATCAACATCTGGCTCAAGCCGGAGTGGTGCCACGACCAGGCGGTCGAAGAGATGGGTGAGGAATATGCCGACGCGCTCATCAACAACAATGCCGGCGCCCTCAAGTGCGTCCTCTTCCTGGTCGTTGTCCTGGCTGCCGCTGTGGTTGGTGCGTACATCGCCAAAGCGATCCTCCGCAAACCGCTCACGAAGTATGGCATGCTGAAAGGCGCAGCCCCTGTCGAAGCTCCGAAAGAAGCATAACCAAAAGCAACACGCGAAAGCGTTTGCCGCATAACACAAGAAGGACCTGCTCCCGACGGGGAACAGGTCCTTCTTCTATACTATTATAATATAGCGTTCTTTTTGTATTCGAGGGGCGATTCACCGAACATGCGCCTGAACGCCGCCGCAAACTTCGACTGGTTCTCGTACCCGACTTCGAGGGCGACGTCCAGGACGGACAGGGCCCGGTGCTCGGGACTGCGGAGCAGCTCCGCGGCCCGTGCCATGCGGGCGTTCCGCTGGTACTTCGCGACACTGCAGTCGTAGACGCTCTGGAAGTAGCGCTTGAGACTCGACTCGCTGACGCCGAGTCTGACCGCCAGTTCCGGCAGGGTCCAGTCCCGGCGCAGGTCTTCCCGCAGAAGGCGTGCCGCCTGCTCCGCGACCCGCAGCTGTGTCGAGCGGAAC
>ONFJ01000125.1 GCA_900317085.1 uncultured Eubacteriales bacterium
GAGGTGCCTCAACAAATTCAGAGTTGTTGGGCATGGGTTCTGTGGCTTTGCAATATGAAAGACCCGCAACCGTTCGGTTGCGGGTCTGTTGTTTTCGTTAGTGCATCGCGTCAGGCTTTGACCAGGTAGATGAGGTAGGTGTTGCCGGTGGGGAGGACCTGGAGGCCGTCGGCGGTCTTCTCTTTGACTGCGAGGCAGCTGCTCTCGGTGCTGACCGGGATGAGGAGGCCGTTCTTCGTGAGGTACTCCTCGGCGGCGAGGCAGTAGCCGGTGACCGTCTCGGCGTCCCGGGCGGAGGCCGCGAGGGTGATGAGGTGGTCGTACTCGTCGGAGGCGAGGTTCAAAAGGTTCTGCTCGGTGTCTCCGGAGAACTGGCGGAGCACGCCGATGGCATTCAGCTCGGTGCAGTGCAGGGGCGCGAAGGCCACATCGAAATGGCCGGCGACGAGGGCCTGCTGCAGTTCCTCCTCGGTGTCACGGGTGTCGATGGTGGTCGAGAGCGCGGTGCCGAAGACCTTCTGCCAGTTCTGGACGATGGACTGGGCCGCCTGCTTGTCCTCGGTGAGGCACAGGAACGTGATGGCAAAGGAGGTGGGCGCCGGTTCGTCTTCCGTGGCGACGGCTTCGAACTTTTCGATGGCGGTCGCGTAGGACTGCTTCGCCTTCTTCAGGCTGAAGCCGGGGCCTTTGGCCTGTCCGGCGGCTTCCCGGTACTGGGTGCCGGAGACCGCGTTGCAGCAGTCGGGGATGAGCCCTTCGGCGAGGCCGTTGCCGGTCTTCGTCAATTTGGAGACGTCGGTGGCGTGGGCCAGGGCGAGGCGCAGGTCCTCGTTGCCGGAGAAGTCGGAGTCCATGTTGAACAGCAGCGTGTTCACGGTGTTGGAGTATTCGGTGACCTCAAAGCCCTTCGGAAGGTTCAGCGCGCCGGAGGCACTGAGGACCGCACCGTCCAGGACGCCTTCGTCCGAGTTGAAGTCGGCGAGGATGTCGTAGCCGGTGCCGCCGTCTTCCAGCACTTCTTTGCCGAGGGCCAGCGTGCACTGGTCGATGTCGCCGGGGGTGAGGCCGACATAGCTGTCGTTGCGGACCAGCGTGAGCGATTTACCGCTTTGGTCCATGTACGACAGGTAATAAGGTCCGTTGCAGAGGAGCATGGAGGCCGTGAGGCCGTAGCGGCCGGCGGTCTTTTCGAAGAACGTGCGGCTGCAGGGCATGGCGCAGGGGGAACCCAGCGCGGTCAGGAAGTTGCCGTCCGGGGCGGACAGTTTGATGCGGACCGTTTTCTCATCCACGGCGGAGACGCCGAGCTGAGAGGTCTTCAGCTCGCCGGAGAAGACGCCGGGCGCGTTCTGGATGCCGAAGAGGCGGGAGGCGCCGGGGGCGGCCGTATTCTTCGCAACGGCTCTCTGCAGGCCGAAGACGAAGTCATCGGCGGTCATGGCCGTGGGGAAATTCTGGATGAAGTCCTGTCCGAGGGGGTTCTTCGAGGACGCTTCGGTGCTGTCCGCGTCGGGCACGTGCCACTGCAGGCCGTCCCGGAGGATGAAGGTGTAGGTGAGGCCGTCATCGGAGATGCTCCAGTGGTCGGCCGCGCCCGGCTGGACGTTGCCCTTCTCGTCGATGCGGACGAGGCCTTCAAAACAGTTGGCGGCGACGGTGGACATGGCCACCGTGTCTGAGATAGCGGGATCGCAGCTGGCGGGGATGGTGTCCACCGGAAGGGTCAGGGTGGTCTCTTCCGGGGCACAGGCAGCAAACAGCAGGACCGCCATGAGGACTGCCAGAGCGCAGGACAATACTTTCTTCCACATGAGGTATGGGACTCCTCTCGATATATCGCGATATCTGGTACAAAATCAGTAATATTCTAGCACAGCCCCGCCCCAAAGAAAAGCGCGAAACCGGGAGGAACTTTGCGTGCATTTTGTTGAAAAGGCGGGGTCGCTTGTGTATAATTTATGTGTATATGTAAAATTCCCCGGAGAAGTATAGGAGGAATCGAAATGGAATTTGAACTGAGCGTAAAAAAGATGACGCTGCGCGAG
>ONFJ01000092.1 GCA_900317085.1 uncultured Eubacteriales bacterium
TCTCACGAAGGAGCAGCAGAAGGACCGTGACAAGCTCGTCAAGGAAGCCCGCAAGAGCATGGCGTTCCTGTTCAAGCACGGTTACGGCAACTCGGGCGCCACGTCCGGACACCTCATCCCGAACTACAAGAAGATCGTCGATCACGGCTTCAAAGCGGAATACGAGCGCTATGAGGCGATGTACAACGCCCTCTCGGAAGAAGACAAAAAGGGCCAGCACGGCGCACAGCTGCGCGCCATGATGACCTGCTGCACCATGCCGAAAGAACTGGCGGAGAAGTTCTCGGTCTACTGCAAGCAGTGTGCTGACAAGGTCGATGACCCGGTCCGCAAGGAAGAACTCCTGAAGATGGCGGAGAACACGTCGAAAGTCCCGTGGAACGGCGCCACCAACTTCTGGGAAGCCGTCCAGTCCCTGTGGATGACTCACATGCTCGTCATGTCTGATGAGAACTATCCGGGACCCGGCGTTTCCTTCGGCCGCATCGACCAGTACCTCTATCCTTACTACAAAAAGTCCATCGAAGAGGGCATGTCCGAAGACTTCATGAAGGACATCCTCGGCTGCATGTGGTTCCATGCCAACACCGCCTATGACGCCATGATCAAAGTCGGCGGCAACCAGGGCATCACGGCAGGTTTCGGCCAGCTGCTCACCCTTTCCGGCATGGGCAAGGGCGGCCAGGACATGACGAATGAACTGACCTACCTCTTCCTGGACGTCATCGACGACTGGAGCCCCATCCTCGAGCCGAAGACCAACGTCCGTCTGCACAAGGGCTCGCCCGAGAAACTCCTCGACAAGGTCGTCGACATGATCTCGAAGTCTCAGGGCGCTCCGTTCCTGCTCAACTTCGACGAACGCTCCATGGCGGGCATGATGCGCGAAGCGAAATACTATGGCGATCTGATCAACGAAGACAACGTCTGCGAGTATGCTCCCGTCGGCTGCCTCGAGAACACCATGGTCGGCAACGACCGTTCCGGCACCGTCGACAACAACATCAACCTTCTGAAGGCACTCGAACTCGTCTATGCCAACGGCAAAGACATGGAGCCCTACGAAGATGTCATGGGCGGCAAGCCCACGAAACTCACCCAGGACGGTCCGCGGACCGGCGAGCTCAAAGACCTCGACACCTGGGAAAAGTTCTTCGACGCATACAAGAAACAGACGGAGTACCTCATCAAGAAGTTCGTCGACAACTACGAACTCTCCGAGTCCATCCGCGCGAAGTACAACCCGACCCCGTACCTGTCCTGCCTGGTCGAAGGCTGTGCCGAAAAAGGCCTCGACGTCACGCAGGGCGGTGCCGAGATCGGATTCGTCACCATGGAAGGCGTCACCTTCGCCTCCACCGTCGACAGTCTCCTCGCGGTCAAGTACCTCGTCTACGACAAGAAAGAATGCACCCTTGAGGAACTCGTCCAGGCCCTCTACGACAACTGGGAAGGCCACGAGGTCCTGCAGGCCAAGGCCAAGAACCGTGCGCCGAAGTACGGCCGTGACGACGACGAAGCGGACGAGCTCGCCCGCGAAGTCATGGAATTCTGGTCCGACGAAGCCTGGAAGTATGAGACGAAGTCCACCCACAGACGGTTCCGTCCGGGCATGCTGTCCTGGAACTACTGGGTCGGTTCGTCCTACGTCATGAAGGCGTCCGCCAACGGCCGCGCGAACCCGCAGTTCCTGTCGAACGCCATCTGCCCGTCCAACGGCGCGGACATCAACGGCCCGACCTCGAACGTCAACTCCGTCGGCAAGGCTCTCGGCGGCAAAGTCCCCGGACGCGGCGACTGGACCGAGTATGTCAATTACCTGCCAAACGGCGCATCCCATACCATCACCTTCAATACATCGCTGATCCGCGATCCCACCCACAAAGAAAAATTCAAGTCCTTCATCCTCGGTTACATCGAGAACGGCGGCACGGCCCTCCAGATCAACATCCTCGACCCGGATGTCCTGAGAGAAGCCCAGGCCCACCCGCAGGACTACCGACACCTGCTCGTCCGCATCACCGGCTACAACGCGTACTTCGTGTCCATCGGCCGTGAACTGCAGGACGAAGTCATCGCCAGAGAAAGCCACATGGGGTATTAACATGAAAGTTTTGGACATCCAGCGCATGTCAACGGAAGACGGCCCGGGTCTTCGGACCACCGTATTTTTGAAGGGCTGTCCACTGGCGTGCACCTGGTGCCACAACCCGGAGAGCATCGACCCGCGCTCCCACGTCGAGTGGAAGGGCGTCCTGTGCATCGGCTGCGGCATCTGCGGGCAGGTCTGCCCCCAGCACGGCATCTCGTATGACGAGGACGGCGTGCACACGGCAGACTTCTGCAACGCCTGCGGCACCTGCACCAGAGAATGTCCGACGCAGGCCCTCGAACTGAAGGGTGTCAACTACACCCTCGACGACCTGTACCACGTGGTCATCAAGGACCGCGCGTTCTGGGGCAAAGACGGCGGCGTCACGGTGTCCGGCGGCGAAGCGACCCTGCAGTGGCAGGACGTGCTGGAACTCTTCAAAAAGCTGAAAGCAGACGGCGTCCACACGGCACTCGACACCTGCGGCTTCAACAAGCGCGAAGTGTTCGAAGCGCTGCTGCCCTACACGGACATCTTCCTGTACGATCTCAAACTCTTCGATGACGAAGAGCACATTCGCTTCACGAACCAGTCCAACAAGGTCATCTTCGAGAACTTCGAATGGCTCGCCGGGACGGACGCCCGCATCTGGGTGCGCACGCCCATCATCCCCGGCGCCACGGACACGGACGAGAACATCAAAGGGCTCGCCGGCATCGTCCGGGACCGGGTCGAGAAGTGGGAACTCTGCGCATTCAACAACCTCTGCCAGGACAAATATGACCGTCTTGGCAAAGAGTGGGACTTCAAGGGCACCGGCCTCATGCACAAAGAGCGTATGGAGGAACTGACGCGCATCGCCCACGAAAGCGGCTCTCCGGTCGCGGAATGGAGCGGCGCCACCGCCCTGACAGACTAACGTATTGAAGGAGGAAACCTCTATGAGGAAATTTACCGAAGAGGAAATCAAATATTTTGATAACCCTTATAAAGTTGCCATCATCGCGACGGTCGATGAAGACGGCGACATCCACATGTTCAACGCGTCGACCCTCATGAACAAGGGCGACGACGAGATGATGTTCGGCGAATTCGTTCGCGGCAAGAGCAAGAAACTTATCTACCGGAACCCGAAGACCGGCTTTTTCATCATGTCGGTGGACCAGCATTTCTGGACCGGCAGCATGGACTTCACCCATTCCGTCACGGAGGGCGAGGACTATGTCTACATGAACCAGTATCAGCTGTTCCGGTTCAACACGTACTTCGGCGTCTGCGAGGTCCACTATGCCGACCTCAAGAACATCTCCGAAATGAAGAAACTGAACCTGCCCGGAGTCATCGCGAATGCCCTGAAGGTCATGGCGATGAAACCCTTCTTCGCAGGAGATAAGAACAAAAAGATGCTGCGCCCCTGGGCACAGAAATTCATGAACGGACTCATCACCCTCGAGTTCCTCGGCTACATGGGCGAGGACGGCTATCCGAAGATCGTCCCCGTCATCCAGGCACAGGCCGCGTCGAGCAGCCGCATCTTCCTGACGAAGGCACCTTACTCGAAGATGATGAAGGATCTGAAGGACGGCCAGCGTGTCGGCATCTACGGCTTCAGCCTCGACATGGAAGCAACGCACGTGAACGGCGTCTACCACGACGGTCCTCTCGGCACCGGCTATGTGGAGATCGACAAGCTGTACGCCACGGCGCCGCCCATCTCCGGCGAGATCGACTACAACAAGAAGTACGAGCCCGTGGACTTCCACGACGAACCGCTCGCTCCGAACTGGATCTGAGAAAAGCTTGAATAAGGAGAGTTGAACATGAGCAAGAAAATCATTATCGCCGGCGCAGGACATGCCGCCATGATGTGCGGCGCGACTCTCGCCAAAAACGGATACGACGTCACGGTGTACGAACGCCGCAAACGCGACAAAGTCGGTTACCCCTGGTTCGACTGTGTGAACCCGGACATCTTCGAGATGGTCGGCGCGCCCACCCCGGAGGAAGCCGGCATCGAATGGGCCTGGCGGAACGACATCACGTTCTACGGCCCGAACACCGATGATGACCACAAGATCTTCCAGCACCTGAACTTCCCGGAGGACACGGAGATCATCATCGACCGTTTTAAACTCTACGACCTCATGATCGACTACGCCGAGAAGTGCGGCGTCAAGTTCGAGTACGGCGTGAACATCGAAGGGCCCATCGTCAAGAAGAACCGCATCGTCGGCATCAAGACGTCCAAGGGCAAGAAGATGGGCGACCTCATCATCGACGGCTGCGGCTGCAACTCGGTCCTGCGCAACAACCTGCCGGACTACTGGGGCATCCAGAAAGACCCGCCGAGAGGGGACATCATCTACCTGTACCGCGCCTATTTTGACTGCCCGGTGGACCCGGACACCGTCGAGGACAAGTACAAGTGCATCTTCCTGCCGAGCGACACGGACTTCAACTTCTGCTGGACCGACGTCGTCAAGGACTTCGACGGCTTTGACAAGTTCACCGACGTGCTCATCGCGGACATCGACCCGATGTCTCCGGAAGAGGCGGAGCGCCGCGCGGAAGACTACCGGAAGCGCATCCCTGAACTGGGCAAGACCCGTCTCAAGGGCGGCCAGGTGACGCCGCTCACCATCCGTGAGCCCCTGTCCAACCTCGTGGCCGACGGCTATGTCGCCATTGGCGATTCAGCCCACATGTCCATGGCGGTCAACGGCTCCGGCCTGTCCATCGGCTTCGAAGTCTCCCAGTTCCTGGCGGAGACCATCATGGCCGACAAGAAGGGCGAGTTCACCGCGAAGACGCTTTATCCCTTCGCATACAAGTTCTGGAAGAAGAAGGGCATCAACATGGCGCCCATCGCCTTTGTCAAACTGCTCATCTTCAAACTGACCCACGAGCAGCTGGACTATGCCTTCGATAAGGGCATCCTGACCTGGCGCGAAATGACCATCACCGCGGACCAGCACAGCATCTTCCAGTTCCTGCACTGGGACTGGGGCCTGCCGAAACGCGGCATCGCTCTTTTCTCGAACCCGGGCCTCCTGAAGGTCGCGGCCGGCGCCCTCGTCGACGCCCTCTGCATCTTCGCCCTCGGCGCCCGCCTGCCGAAGAAGTACAACCGCCGGAAGGTCATCCGCTGGGCGAA
>ONFJ01000084.1 GCA_900317085.1 uncultured Eubacteriales bacterium
TCAGCTGGGGCGAGGAGGCGACGCAGGTTCTGGACCAAGGGGCATAGGCCCCGACTCCATGAACCTCCGACGAAGCCCCAGCGTCGATCACATCGATAATTCAGTTTGTAGGGGTGAGGGCGGAGCTTATAATTAGAGAATAAGAAGGAGAAAATACTCTTTTCCTTGTGCGCTTTCTTCGTTAAAATGGTTATAGCAAAAACCTTAGTTGGAATGAAAAGAAGGAAACCCCAATGGACGAACGTTTGCAAAAACAGCTGGACTTCAGTCTGGAGATCGATAAAGAGAAAAACATCACCCGGCAGACCCATCTGTCCGGCCACGGCCGCGCGGAAAACGACGCGGAACACGCCTGGCATATGGCCATCATGGCGTACTTCCTGAAGGAGTATGCCAACGAGCCGGTCGACATCGAACGGGTCATGATCATGTGTCTCGTCCACGACCTCGTGGAGATCGACGCGGGCGACACCTACGCCTATGACGACGAAGGCCTGAAGACCCAGAAAGAGCGGGAAGAAAAGGCGAGGGAACGCATCTTCGGCATGCTTCCGGATGACCAGCGCGAGGAACTGAACGCGCTCTTCGAGGAGTTCGAAGCGAACGAGACGCCGGAGTCCCGCTTTGCCCACACCATGGACAACCTGCAGCCTCTCATCCTGAACAACTCGAACGACGGGGGAGACTGGGTCCGCCACGGCGTCAATGCCACCCATGTCCTGGGGCGGCAGCGCAAGTCCGCCGACGGCTCCGAGTTCCTTTACAAGAATGTCATCGAGCCCATTGTAAAGGACCACATTGCCAAAGGGCATATCAAAGACGAATAGTCTCGAATACGACACCTCCGGGTTGTGAGAAATGCACGATTCCTGCCCGCGTATAATAATAGAGGTGTATATGTTTGCAAGAACGCAAAGGGAGGAAATCGAATCATGACTTATCAGAACAAATACCCCGTCGTCCTGCTCCACGGCATGTTCGGCTTTGGCCAGCAGCAGATCACGAACGATGTCCTGCCGTACTTCGGCCTCTGGACCACGGATGTACGCAAGATGTTCATCGACATGGGCGTGCCCTGCGTGGCGCCGTCGATGGGTCCGTTCACGTCCGCGTGGAACCGCGCCTGTGAGATCTACGCGCAGCTCTTCGGCGGCACCGTGGACTACGGCAAAGCCCATGCGGAAAAGTACGGGATGGAGCGCTTCGGCCGCACCTACCGCCAGGCACTGCTTCCCCAGTGGGGCACGAAAGATGAAAACGGCGATCTCATCAAGATCAATATCATCGGTCATTCCTTCGGCGGTGTCTCCGGACGCATGCTGACGGAACTCATGTCTTACGGCAGCGAAGAAGAACGCGCGGTCACCGATCCGGACGACCTCTCTCCGCTCTTCGCTGGCGGCCATGACGGCTGGGTCCATTCCATCACGACGCTTGCATCGCCCCACAACGGCATGAGTTCGGTGGAAGGCAAAGTGGGTGTGGCGATGCGCCAGATCTGCCGCGCCATCTGTGACGTCATGAATGTCCTCGACGTGACGCCGCTGCGTCCCATCTACGACCTGCAACTCGACATGTACGGCCTGACGCCGAAGTACTTCGACTTCAAGAACGTCTGGAAAGACAAAGAATTCAAGGACTACATGCTCCATAACAAAGACACCATCGTCTATGACCTGACTTACCAGGGCGCGAAGGAAGCCAACGAGAAGATCACGACGCACGACGACATCTACTACTTCTCGTACCGCGGCTGCCGGACCATGACGGACGGTCTTGGCGGTGAGATCCCGTCGCCGCTCTCGTTCCCGCTTCTGAATGTACTCGGGTTCTTCATGGGCCGTCAGAAGGAACCGGACCTCCCGAACCTCAGATGGCGGAAAAATGACATGGTCATCAACACGGTGTCTGCTGAGGCACCGGAAGGCGCCCCGCGAGTCGACGGGCTCCTGAGCGGCATGTCCCCGGAACACTACAAGCCCGGTGTCTGGAACGTGTTCCCCTGTGAACTCAAAGACCACATGTCCTACTGCGGATGGCTCATGGGCAAACGCGGCTATGCGAACTTCTTCAAGGAGATCTACCGCAACGTCTCCGGTGTTCCGACCATCAACAAATAATCGGCAATCGAAAACCTCCGATCTCCCATTTGGAGACCGGAGGTTTTTTATTGTTAGCGATTTGCAGCTATTAACAATGGTTAACTCTGTGATATAATGGATTGACAAATGTTAACTGGCAATCGTCTTCTTAAGACGATCACAGAGAAAGATGGTGAGGATATGAAATGGCTCTGCAAATTGCTGCTATCCCTCAGCATGGTACTGACAATGGTTGTCAGTGTGCTAGGTGTGTCCGCATTTGCTGCTGAGGACAAACAGAACAAAAACGAGATCACTCTGGAAAAACTGCTGCCGAAGGCACTCTATGTCGACAAGACCAAGAGCGCAGGGCTTCGCGGAGACGTCAAAGTGGCGGTGGACTTCCCGTCTGGCGGAGGAGTCCTCTATCTGCCGGGTTCGGCCGACACGTCAAAACTCTGCTTCTCGTGGGTCGGGAAAGACATCACGTTCTCGAACGGCGGGAAAACGTACAAAAGCGGCAAGGCGCCCATCGCCCCGGCGGGAAAGAAAGTCACCTACACCGTCTCGAATGGCAAACTGGCTGCCCCGCTGACCATCAAGACCATGAAGGGCTCGTCCAAAGTGGATGCTGCGTTCCTTGAGCTGGATGAGAGCAAGGGCTCTATTCTGAACATGCAGCTGGACCTCGACCATGAGACCGATGCGTTCGGTCAGATCAAGGTGCCTTATAACTTCACGGTCTATGATGACGAGACTTACACCACGAAAGACAAGACCGAACTCATCGACGGTGTGAAGAAGAAAAAGTGGACGCTGCTCGCGAACTACTACGACAACGCCCTCATGCGTAACAAGATCGCGCAGGACCTCGCGTACGATATGGGCATCGGCCTCAAAACGAAGTTCGTCGACCTCTGGATGAACGGCACTTACCTCGGCAGCTACCTGCTGACCCCGAAGAAAGACACCTACTGTGACGACAACGGGTTTGTGCTCGAAAACAACCATCAGCTGCCGGACGACGAGAGCGAGGAACTCTTTGAATTCCCGCAGATGCACACCATGCCCGGGAAGCACAACTATCTCATCATTGACGACATCGGCGACAACGCGAAGGCGAACGGTGTCAACGCGAAGAGCATCGAGAAGTGGTTCGCCAAAGCCTGGAAGACGGTCCTGGATCACGACTCCGAGGCATATCAGCAGTATTTCGACATCGAGTCCTGGGCCAAGATGTACCTCATGTTCGAGGTCTCCAAGACCTATGACTGTTACGCCGGCAACATTCTTATGCACCGGGACGGCATGACGAAGAAAGACAAGCTCATCGCCGGGCCCGCATGGGACTACGACATCGCGTTCGGACGGACCCTCCACAAGTTCCTCGTCGGCGTCAGCGAACCTGTTCAGCTGAACGCGGAAGGCTGGTACAACGACAGCATCGGTTTCTTTGTCAGTGGCGATGAACCGGTCGCTGTTCTGCAGGAACTCGGCAAACACCCGAGTTTTATGCGCGAAGTGGCCAGAGTATATAACCAGTACAAATCTTCCTTCGAAGGACTTGAAGCGAACGTCGTCAAACAGGAGAAACTCCTGCGCCAGTCCGCCTACATGAACAACGACCTGTTCGGCACGAACTCTCTGAGCGCTGAATACGTCGTGGCGCCGAACACCATGGCATCTCTCGGCACCGGCAAGTACAAACTCAACTACAAAGTGACCCTCACCTGGGATGACTATATCTACAATCTCCGTGAGTACTGCCGGAAACGCACCATGTGGCTTTCCGACCACCTTGCCCCCGGCGTAGACATCACGACCTATCACGGCGGCACGGTGTCTACGAAATAACAAAACCAAATCGCCAAAACGAACACCCTCGGCAGAGCACCTGCGGAGGGTGTTTTTCTGTCATATGCTTTGAGAAATTAACAAATGTTAAGAGTGACTAAAGATTTGTCTGAAATAATAGGACTATCTTTGCGGAAAGAGTTTC
Organism: uncultured Eubacteriales bacterium; assembly: GCA_900317085.1. GTDB lineage: Bacteria > Bacillota > Clostridia > Oscillospirales > Acutalibacteraceae > RUG420. Next base: position 4,081 of record ONFJ01000084.1, read on the forward strand.
TTTATACAAAAACAATAGAGAATGACAGAAAGGAGAATGCAGATTGAAACACTGGAAACGCGCGGTCTGCCTGCTGACGACATGGCTGCTCCTCATCAGCATGTGTGTTCTGACCTCTGTGGCGAAAACGCCTTCATCGAAAGCGGCTTCCGGGAGGAACTACAGGACGGTCACGGTCATCGGGGACAGTCTGGCGACCGGTTACATGATCCAAAACCGTGACGGGTCCTATGTGGAACACACCCACGGCAAACGGATCCGTGCTGCCTGGCCGAGCCGCGTTGCGGACTCGGTGAATGCGACCGTGTACAACAACTACGCGCGGGAAGGCTCGGGGACCAACGAGATCCTCCGCCTGCTGGACCCGGACTATGAGCCGGATACCTACTTCAAAGAGGTCTCCGACCGGGTCATCGAGAAGTACTTCGACGGCGAAGCAGCATTCGCGATGTACCAGAAGAAAGTTCGCACGGACATCGAACAGTCGGACCTCATCCTTCTGAACTGCGGTTCCAACGACCTGTTCGCCACGGTCAACACGGTGTTCCGGAAGCTCATGAACAATGAGCTGGATTCCGTCAAGGCTCAGGCAAAACGCAAGGTGCTCCTGCAACTGAAGGACACCGTCGACGCGCTCGTCGCGGAAGGCCAGTTCGCCAAAGCCTGGGCGACCATCTACCAGGTGCTCAGCACCATCAACATGGCAGACGACGCAGTGGAGGCACTGCTCGAATGCGCCACGAGGGGGTACCTGAACTTCCAGAAGAACTGGGGGCGGATCGCCAAAACCATCCACGACATCAATCCGGACGCGCAGGTCGTTGTCATCAGCCTGTTCAACGGGACGCAGGGCCTGGGTGCTCTGCCCGGAACGAACATCAGCATCGGCAACGCGCTGGACCCCATCTTCAACGGGATGAATGCCCGCATCGTCAGCTGCAATGCGGTGCACAACTACTACCGGTACATCGACATCACGAAGGTGGAACACCCCGCCTGGCCGGATGTCGTCACCATGCTCTCCGGCGATTTTTACGGCTACATGATGCTGTGCACACACCCGACCCGAAACGGGCACAAGTGGATCGCCAACAAAGTCCTGAAGGCGATTTAAAAGGAGGAAATGTATACGATGAAGACATTTCGAAAAACCATCTGCGTGACGCTCGCCCTCATGATGCTCCTTAGCATCTGCGCAGTCCCCGCATTCGCGAAGACCCAGAAAAAGACGTACAAGACCCTGACCGTCATCGGCGACAGTGTCGCGACCGGCTTCTGCATCTTTGAACCGGACGGCACTCAGGTCGGCCATGCCACCCACGGCCGCCGCATCGTCGGCGCGTACCCGGATCTGCTCTGCAAGGAATTGGGCTTGAAAGATTACAACAACTACACAAGAGAGGGCATGAGCTCTATCGAGTTCCGCCGCCTCTTTGACAAGGATTATCTCCCGAACGCGGAGGACAAAGTCATCTCGGACAGCCTCATCGAAAAATACGGCGAAGGGTGGGACTGGTGGGAGAGCGCTCAGAACCAGGTCCGTGGAGACCTGAAGAAATCTGACCTCGTCATCGTCAACTTTGGCTCGAATGACATCTTCGCCTACGCCATGCGCCGTGTCTATGCGGCGATGGACGGCTCCTACACGACAAACCTCGACGCCACGAAACGGGCTGCCCTTAAGCGGATGGACAAGCAGGTCACGAAACTCTTGGCTCAGGGCAACATCTATGAAGCCTGGGAGACCGTCTTCAAGACCGCCGAGAAACTCGACATTCTGGAAGCGACCGTCAGCGTTCTGAACAAGTGCATCTATGATGGCGCGGTCCATTTCTGTCAGAACTGGGACCCGATCCTCGATGAGATCCACGCGGCGAACCCCAAAGCCAAAGTGCTGGCGGTCGGTCTCTTCAACGGCCTTCAGGGTCTCTACCTGACGAACGACCTCAAGGTCCTTGACCTCGGCAAACTGATCCTCGGTCCTGCGGTCGATGTCATGAACTCCCACATCAAGACTTACAACGCGGTCCACGGTTACTACACTGTCGTCGACATCCGCGATGTGGACACACCTGCCTGGCCCGGTGCTCTCGCACTCATGAAGGACTTTGACAACCTCAGCTGGCACCTCATGGTCAATACGCACCCGAGCAACGCCGGCCACGTCTACATCAAAGACCAGATTCTGAAAGCGCTCAAATAAATGACCGTAAAAAACCGAAGCATCAGACGATGCTTCGGTTTTTGTTTTGTTTGGCGATGTGCGGGCCGTCATCCGAGGAACGAGCAGGCGAACACGATGCCGCAGCAGATGGCGGCGACGGGGAAGAGGCCTGCGCCGAACCAGGCGGCGACCGCGCCTGCGATGAGGGCGAGCGCGCCGACCCACCAGGCGCCCGAGGCGTCGACGATGGCGGGGAACGTCATGACCGCGAGGGTCACGTACGGGACGTAGTAGAGGAACGACTTCACAAAGCGGTTCTCGATGGGCTTGCGGATGAGGGTCATCGGCACGACGCGGATGGCGTAGGTGACCGCGAACATGATGAGGATGTAGAGGTAATTGTTATGCATGGCCGGCCTCGCTTTCTGTGGCTTCTTCCGCCACGCTGAGGTCAGCATCTTCGTCCTTCACAGGGAACAGTACCGAAGCCACACCCGCAATGGCCACCGTCAGAATGATGATCCGGTTGCCGGAAGACAGGTGGGAGAGGGGCGCCACTTTGGTAAAGACCCAGCTCAGCGCGAAGGACACGAGGACGAGCCCCGCAATGATCCTGCTCTTCCGCGCGGGCGGGATGAACACGGCGATGAACATGCCGTAGAGCGCGACGCCCAGAGCGAGGACCACGCGGTCCGGCAGGACGTTGCCGAGCAGGATGCCGGTGGCGTCGCCCGCGGCCCAGCCGAGGGCGGCCGGTGTGGCGCAGCAGAAACTGTACCAGACCGAGACCGGTTTGTTGCGCAGGATGGTGGCACCGAAGATCTCATCGGTGATGCCGAAGGCCATGATGCACCGCTGCCACAACGGCGTCCCTGCCGGGATGCGCTGGCTCAGGGCGGCGCTCATGAGGATGTACCGGGCGTTGACGATGAGGGTCATGACGAACATGGCCACGTAGGGCGCCTGTTCGAGGACCAGCCGGTAGCCGGCGAACTCGCCGGTGGACGTCCGGTTGAGGAAGGACGACAGGAACCCCTGGAACGGCGTGATGCCCGCCTGGCGGGCAGTGATGCCGAGGGCAAGCGCGACGGCGAAGTAGCCGATGGCGATGGGGATGGAGTCGCGCAGACCGTCCCGGATGTCCAGCTTGTGTTCAGCGGTCATTACATCGCCCTCCTCCCTAAAAACGTTGCCCAAAAAATATACCACTCTGTTATAATGAATGCAAGGGAGGAATGCATCTATGGGAAGAGCATCGACGAAAGAAAACAAAAGCATCTACCAGCTCAAACGGGAGGAACTTGGACTGACCCGGGAAAAGGCGGCTGACATCCTCGTCGGCATGTCCCCGGATCGGATCGAGAAGATCGAAAACGGCAAGACCCAGGCGCATCCCGAAGACGTGCTCCTGATGGCGGAAGGCTATGCATCGCCCCAGCTCAACAACTGGTACTGCAGTCACGAATGCCCTATCGGACAGAAGTACGTGCCGGAGCTCGACCTCAAGGACCTCTCACAGATCGTCCTCGAGATGCTCGCCTCGCTCAACTCCCTGCAGAGGGACCAGGAGCGGCTCATCGACATCTCGGCCGACGGCGAGATCCAGTCGGACGAACTCGAAGACTTCGTGCGCATCCAGGAGAACCTCGAACGCATGGCCATGACCGTCGACACCCTGCAACTCTGGTCCGAGGAGATGCTCTCCTCCGGCCGCATCGACAAGGAAGCGTACGAGAAACTGAAAGCAGCGCGCGGCTGAAAGAGTTGCCAAACTGAGCGAAGTCAGGAGCCTGTCATATGAAAATCACTGCTTTAGTTGAAAATACGTCCGTGCCCGGCCTTCCGGTCGAACACGGACTCAGTCTTTATATTGAAACCACGCGGCACACAATCCTGTTCGACTCTGGACAGGGGACACTGTTTGCGGAGAACGCGGAGCGTCTGGGAAAGGACCTTGCCAAAGTCGATCTCATGGTGCTGTCCCACGGTCACTATGACCACGGCGGCGGGTTGAAAACATTCCTCGAACTCAACGACCACGCACCCATCTATATGAGCCGCTACGCCTTCGAGTCCCACTGGAACGGGACGGAGAAGTATATCGGTCTGGACACTACGCTCGAACCGAACGACCGCTTCGTGTTCACGGACGGCACGCTCGTCCTCGACGACGAACTGACGCTCTTCGGCCCCACCGGTCGGGAGCGGGTGGCGGACCTTGACACCGGCGGTCTGCTCGTGAAAGAAGCCGGGCAGTTCCTGCCGGAAGACTTCCGCCATGAACACTACCTGCTCATCACGGAAGGAGAGAAGCGTGTGCTCATCAGCGGCTGCTCCCACCAGGGCATCCGGAACATCGTCGAGTGGTTCCGCCCGGACGTCCTTATCGGAGGATTCCACTACATGAAACAACCCCTGGACGACGCGCTGGTCGCGAAGGCGAAAGCCCTCGACGCCTGCGACACCACCTACTACACCTGCCACTGCACCGGCGCCGATCAGTTCGCCTTCATACGTCCCCACATGTCCCGCGCCCACTACCTCTCCTGCGGCGAAACCATCGAGATCTGAAGCACCTCAGCATCTTCCAGCCAAACTTTTGACATCAATCAATAAGCCCCTGCGTTCTGCTCCTTGGAACGCAGGGGCTTTCAGTTCTACAAATCCGAATTTGTTGAGCTGATTTCCCGGGGAAGGGGAAGCCAAAGAGTGTGAGAGAAAGCCACCTTCCCCTGTCCCCGGACCCCTACCCCTTC
>ONFJ01000075.1 GCA_900317085.1 uncultured Eubacteriales bacterium
CGGCGGTTTTTCTGTCTTTGAATCAAAGACATTCCTTTAACATTTGTCTAAGTATTGGGCGCCGGTTTGTGGTACAATGGGCACCAGCACAAACGGCACGGAGGTCGATCACAATGCCGGAACAGCAACAGAAAAAAGTGAAAGCGGTCAAGGCAGTACGCGTGACCGCCAAAGAAGCAGCGCCTCAGGAGCAAACCTCTTCGACCCCGCCTGCCCGGCAGCCTCAGTCGGCGCCGCAGCCTCAGGGGGTCCAGGCTTCGAATGTCCTTTCTTTCGACGACCTCGAATACCATGCCTCGCAGCGCGAACGACACTGGGCCAGCACTTCCCGCAAAAAGCCCTTCTATGACCAATGGTGGTTCTGGCTTGCCGCCGCTCTGCTGGTCATCGCCGTCGCCATCCTCGCCGGCCTCCTGTGAATCAATCGCTTCGTCCATCGCGGCAGCAACTGCATATCACAAACCACATCCGATTATCAAGCAGGTCTGGCCATCAAACAAGCCCGGTCATCAAACAAGCCCGGTCATCAAACCAATCTGGTCATCAAACAAAAACAATAACATTGTGACATCACGCATTACACTCAGAGCTTCTCTTCAAAGAGGCTCTTTTTCTTTCGTCAATCACCATCTTTCCGGCGGGAATGACATGCCGACATAAGACTTCGCCTCTTTCGACCGGGTGCGCATGGGCGGTTCAACGCCTGCGGGGTCCATACCGCCCGCCTCAACAGAGCGTGTGTTGTGCGGCTGCAGTATAGGCGGCATGCCAAGGGCCCGCCGCACTTTCATCTCCACATAAGTGATGTCCAGCGGCGCCCTGCCAGTCTCAAAACTGAAAATCATATCGCCCCCGTCATAGTGGCCATTCTCCTCGTAGACTTTCATTTTCCAGAACGCGTTTCGGGCATAGTTGTCCCGGTCATCCTGGTCGTCCAGCATGCCGAAGTGCTCGAGGTAGACCTCCCGGCGGTTCCTGACGTCCAGAATGGTGAAGTCCGGCCGCCAGATCCGCTTTCGACCGTCTACCACCACCTCCATCGGGTACTCGTACCGGTACGGGATCCCCAGCCGGTAAAGCAGGTTGGCGATGAGCTGCTCCGACTTCGACCGCACCCGTTCCCCGCGGTCCGTCATGAACACTGCAGCCCCGTCGCTGAACCTGCCCGGCTCATACTCGACCTCCTCCCACTGCGTTCGAAACTCCTCATCCGTAGGGACGACCGGCGTCACGAACTTCTGCCGGACGGGCGACAGCGTCCGGTACACGTCCTCAACCGTCATTTTCGGGAAAAACTTTGCGAGCATGTTCCAGGCCTTTAGCTCCTGCTCCGCTGCCCGCAGCACCTTCTGGTCATAGCTCTTCTGCGCCAGCGCCCGAACTTTCTCAAGGTCTTTCTTACCAAGGTATGTCCCAATTCCGCGTTCGCCGGGCATAACGCAGTAGTACCTGTCTTTGCCTCGCGCATCTGCGACGATCAGGCTGCCCTCTGGCGCTCTCACCAGACTTTTCTTTTTCTCTTTTATTAGTCTCAGCAGGAAAGACTTTCGTTGCAGATAGTTTGGATTTTTCATAATACGATCTCCTTTGCTTGGGTTTTGCTTATATGTGTCCTGAAATCAAAGGCATATAAGAGAGCGCTGGGATGCCTTTGACTTTTTTAGAGCCTGAAATACTTTTATGGCGATTTAATCAAAGGCAGTTTTGAAATTGGCAAAATGCCTTTGATGTTGAGACGTGATATCTCTAGTTCTTTTGCAAAATTGTCATAGGCAAATGCGGTTTTTAACGCATGCCTATGACAATTTGAGTGAGAGCCTTGCTTAAATTCCAAAAAATGTCAAAGGCAAAAGAGGAAGGGTTTTAATGCCTTTGAATTTTTTTGGAAAGCCATAATTGTTGAGGCTGATTTGTCAAAGGCATTCTCAATACTGATAGAATGCCTTTGATTTCAGTGACATGCTTGCATATTCTCTATACCACAAAAAGCGAGCGCGTGCGGGTTGTTGCGAGTGAGTGGTCGATTTCGGGGGGCGAACGGTCGTTATGGTGGGGATGAACGGTAAGCAGGCCGGGCAAAGAGACAAAAAAGGGACAAATGTTAAGGCCCGGAGGCAGAAGCGCCGTCCGGGCCTTTCATGGTAGTAGCATATGAGAACACAAAACCGCCGACTCGAAAAGAGCCGGCGGTATTCTCTTTGGCGATGTACCAAAGCAGTTCACATTTCAGTTTTCTGTTCTAAGGAACGTCTGACCTCAGTCCTCAAGGCCCATGAGCATGTCGAGGTGGTCGCGCCAGTACTTGCGGTACGGTTCGGCACGGCCGGGGCCGATGTAGGAAATGGAGCCGCCGATGACGGTACCGTGGTCGGCGATGTAGTCAGGCAGGACATGCCAGACGCCCTTCTTCAGGGGCTGGCCCTTCACGTCTTCATACATGACGTGGGGCTCTTTATGCGGGTAGCGGCCGGACTCCGTCGGGACGAGGCCGTCGTTCGCATGCCAGGAGGCGTCGACATAGTAGTCGCCGATCTTCTGTGCCGGGAACTTGCCCATGACTTTCGCGAAGGGGATGAAGGCAAAGATCATGATGGGCGCGCGGACCTGGTTCTCAGGGTTGTCCTTCGCGGGCTTGGTGCCGTTACCGGAGACCGAGAAATAGTAGATGTCCGGGCTGCAGTGGATGAAGTCGTTGAGCTTGGAGGCCTCATCGATCCGCAGGTCGTGGAAGACATGGTCGCCCGTCTTGATGACGTTGCGGATGCGGAGCAGCTGCCGCGGGTCCAGGATGTTTTTCCAGTTCGTCTGGCCGGCCGGGACCGTCAGGTGGTACTGTTCCATGTAGTTGTCGTAGAACTTGTTGGCCGGGGTGTTGCCGAGGACCGCGAACATGCCTAGGACGCCGGCGGTCAGGACTTTCATCATCGGCTCGAAGGCGTGGACGAAGGTCGTGCCGTCATGGGGCGCTGAGATGGCCGTGATGGAGGCGATCATATCGCCGTGGCCGCCCTCGAACAGGGGCGATAAGCTGCCGTCTTTCGTTGCCTTCCGCTCCTCTTCCGAACCGTTGGTCAGGAGCTCTGCCAGCATACGCATGGTGGCGCCGCCGAAGCTGTGGCCCAGCAGGTGGACTTTTTTGATGCCGCCGTCTGCCATGGGCTCGCCCCAGCCTTCGAAGAGGGGCTTTTCATAGGTGCGGCCGTAGCGGTCATGCTTGTGGGCTTTGGAGTGGGCGACACCGTAGTCGACAGTCGTGCCGGTCAGCATGGCGTAGAGGTTGCAGGCTCTGTCCCAGGCGCTGTTGGCGGGGCCGACCTGGACGCCGTATGCTTCGATGTTCGTCTCCCGAAGCTGGCGGCACAGGTTGCCGGCGACCATGCCCCAGTAGGGCCAGCCCTTGTACATGATGTTCTCTTCACCCCAGCTCAGCATGCCGCCGAGGAACACGAAGGGGTACTTGTTTTTGTAGCTCATGGGTAAACTCTCCTTTTTTCTTTTCTCTCAGCCGGTTTCGAGCCATAGTTGGAGGCCGGCTGTCCGAACAATGTCCACTTATCATTGTAGCACCACCCAGACATGTGTCAAAGGACGGTTCTTCCCCCAAACGTCCGATAATTACACGGTTCCTTAACGTTTACTATACGTAGACATTTAACTTGTAGTTTTTTAAGATTTTCTTAAGAAAAACATTGTACGGTCAACGTGGAAATGAGTTTACGTATGTAAGCTTCTGATTTGCGTAACAGACAGCTGTATGCAGACTGCGTGTAAAAAGTATCGAAAAAGGAGAATGAGCATGGCAAAGAAAAAAGAGATCCGCAGTGAGGCGTTCGTGTTCTGCCACGGCATGCTGGGCTTTGGCGAAGACGAGCTCATCAACAAGCTCATGCCCTACTGGGGCGGCCTTTCCGGCAGCATCCCGAAACGGCTGAGAAAACAGGGCTACGAGGCCGTCGCTCCGAGTTTCAGCTCCATCGGCGGCGCCTGGGACCGCGCCTGTGAAGTTTATGCGGCCCTGACCGGCACGCGTGTCGACTACGGCATTGCCCATTCGAAGAAATACGGCCATGCCCGTTACGGCAAGACCTATGAAAAGGCCGCGCTCCCGAACTGGGGCAAGATCGCGGATGACGGCGAGATCCAGCGCATCCACCTCTTCGGCCATTCCTTCGGCGGCGCCACGGTCCGTATGCTGTCCCACCTGATGACTTACGGCTCGGAAGAAGAGCGCGCGGTCACCGACCCTGACGATCTGTCACCGCTGTTTGCCGGCGGCAAGGGCGACTGGCTGAAGACAGTCACTGCCATCGCAGGACCGTTCGAAGGCACCACCGTCATCGACGCCATCGGCATCCTCGTCCCGACTTTGAAGGTCATCTCCTTCGTCGGTTTTGCGAACATTCTGGGCAACACTCCGTTCCGCAAAATCTACGACATGCAGCTGACCCAGTGGAAAATCACCTCTGACCGTGACAAGAGAGCGCACCTCATGTACATCGGCCGTCTCGACCGTGTCCGCAAGTTCTGGAAGTCCCACGACGACTGTTTCTGGGACCTCTGTCTTGCCGGCGCCAAGGACCTCAACGAGTTCCTCGAGTCCAACCCGAACGCGTACCAGTTCTCCATTTCCACCGACGCTTCCAAGAAAAAACGGAACGGCGACTACCGGATGAAAGCCTCCGCGCTTTTCCCGTTCTGGATCACCGGCGGTATGATGGGTTCCTATGACTATGACCGCACCCTCGGCCAGCCTCTGAGCGATGAGTGGAAGGCCTCCGACGGCTGCTCCAACACGTACTCGGCACTGTTCCCGCGGGACGAAGAGCACGCTTTCTACAAGGACGTCAAAGACGACCTGAAGAAGGGCGTCTGGACCGCCATGCCCGTCTGGCAGGGCGACCACATGGACGTCGTCGGCCTCAGCCCCTGGGCGCTCGTGGACCCCATCAAGTACAGACGGTACTACAAGAACTACATCAAGATGCTCATGTCCCTCGACTGAGCCGTTGACAAACGCTCGCGCAGCCCGGCACCTGTCGGGCTGCTCTCTGCTTTTCGGTATTTGTACAGAAAACAAGCACCCTTTTCGTAAATGAAAACTTTTCAGAGTTCTTTAAGAATATGCTTGTACGGTCAAGTTGTTCAAATACAAAATAATGATAAAGGAGAGGAAGAGCAAAATGTCCAGAAATAAGAACGAAGTCCGCAGCGACGCATTCGCGTTCTGCCACGGCATGCTCGGCTTTGGCGAAGACGAGCTGGTCAACAAGGTGATGCCCTATTTCGGCGGCGCCGCCGGCAGCATCCCCAAATGGCTCAAAAAGCAGGGTTATGAGGCCTGCGCTCCGAGCTTCAGTTCCCTTGGCTCCGCCTGGGACCGCGCCTGCGAAGTCTACGCGTCCCTGACCGGCACCCGGGTCGACTACGGCAAAGCCCATTCGAAGAAGTACGGTCATGACCGGTACGGAAAAGTCTACACCGAGGCCAAGCTCCCGAACTGGGGCAAAGTCGCGGACGACGGCGAGATCCAGCGCCTCCACATCCTCGGGCACAGCTTTGGCGGCGCCACGGTCCGCATGTTCGCGCACCTCATGGAGTTCGGCTCCGCGGAAGAGCGGGCGGTCACCGACCCGGACGATCTGTCTCCGCTGTTCGCCGGCGGACACGGCGACCTAGTGAAATCAGTCACCACCATCGCCGGTCCCCATGACGGCACCGTCGTCATCGACGCGCTCCGCCCCGTCATCCTGCCTGTCGGCCGGTTCATCTGCTACTATGGCTTCGGCAACCTCCTCGGCAACACGCCGTTCCGGAGGATCTACGATATGCAGCTCATCCAGTGGAAGATGACGTCTGACCGGGACAAGCTGCTCCACCCGACGAGGATGCTCCGCATCGGGAAAGTTTTCAAGCTGTGGAAGTCCGGAGACGACGTCTTCTATGACCTGACGCTGAAAGGCGCGAAGGAGATCAACGAGTTCGTCGAGACCAGCCCGGACTCTTATTACTTCTCCATCTCCACAGACAATTCCAAACGGAAAAAGGACGGCACCTACCGAATGAAGTGGAACACCTTCCCGCCGTTCTTCATCACCGGCAAAGCCATCGGCACCTGCACGCACGACCCGAGCCTCGACATCGACATCGACGAATGGTGGAGAGTCTCGGACGGCGCCTCCTGCACGAACTCCGCGCTGCACCCCTCCGACGAGGACTGGGTGGACTACAAAGACGCCAAAGATGACCTGAAGAAGGGCATCTGGAACGTCATGCCGGTCTACCAGGGCGACCATATGGACGTCGTCGGACTGTCCCCGCAGGCATTCCTGTTCCGCCGGAAATACAGAAAAAGATACCGGAAGTATATCGACCTGCTTCTGGGCCTGAAATAAAACCAACGATCGACTGAGAAGAAAATGAAAGGAAGATGACGATGTCTAACAACGGAATCCGCAAAGATGCTTACGCGTTCTGTGCCGGCATGCTCGGCTTCGGCGAGGATGAGAAGATCTATGACCTGCTGCCCTATTTCGGCGGCACCGTCGGGAGCTTCACGAAAGCCCTCGCCAAAGAGGGCTATGAAGCGCATGCTCTGAGTTTCAGCGGCCTCGGCTCTGCCTGGGACCGCGCCTGTGAAGTCTACGCGTCCATCACCGGCACACAGGTCGACTACGGTGTGGCGCATTCGAAGAAGTACGGCCACGAGCGGTTCGGCAAGGTCTATAACGAAGCCAAGTTCCCGAACTGGGGCAAACCGGCCGACGACGGCGGCATCCAGCGCCTCCACATCCTCGGGCACAGCTTCGGCGGCGCCACGGTGCGTATGTTCGCGCATCTTCTGGCGTTCGGCTCGGAGGAGGAGCGGGCGGTCACGCCTGCCGATGAACTCTCTCCGCTCTTCAAGGGCGGTCACGGCGATCTGCTGAAGACCGTCACGACCATCGCGGGTCCTCATGAGGGCACCGTTGTCATCGACGCCATCGGCATCCAGCGTCCGATACTGGCAGCGCTCACCTTCTACGGGTTCGGTGCCATCCTCGGCAACACCCCGTTCCGGAAACTCTACGACATGCAGCTCATGCAGTGGAAGCTGACGTCCGACCGCGACGGCAAAGCGAACCCGTTCAACATGCTCCGCATCGGCCGCATGCGCAAACTGTGGAGCGCCTGCGACGACGTCTACTACGACCTCACGCTGAAGGGCGCGAAGGAACTCAATGAATTCCTCGAGACGAACCCGGATGTCTATTACTTCTCCATCCCGACCGACTCTTCCAAGCGCAAGAAGAACGGCATGTACAAACAGGAACGGTATTCGTTCCCGCTGTTCTGGTACACCGGCTGGTTCATCGGCCACTGCAAGCACGACCCGAGTCTCGACATCGACATCGATGAGTGGTGGAGGGCCTCCGACGGCGCGTCCTGCGCGAACTCCGCGCGCCATCCGCTCGATGAGGAATGGCAGGACTTCGACCCGAAGAAGGACACCGCGAAGAAAGGCGTCTGGAACGTCATGCCGGTCCTGCGCCGCGACCACGGCGGCTGCGTCGGTCTCGGCGTCGAAGGCTTCTTCAAGCCCGAATACATCCGCGACTACTACAACGATTACTTCGCCATGCTCGCCGCCCTCGACTGACGACAGTACATCGCCAAAACACTTCAGAGCTCCTCCGCACGGAGGGGCTCTTTTTGTAAATCGAAAACCCCGCGTTAGACGCGGGGTTCCGTGAAGTTATACGTTTGAACAGAAAGAAACCTCCTGTAAAATGAGAGTGCGACCTGGCA
>ONFJ01000089.1 GCA_900317085.1 uncultured Eubacteriales bacterium
GAACTACCGACGGTGTAAGCCTGTCAGCCGGCTCACACCCGGGGGAATCTCAATAGACTGAATACGCTCGTAGAAAGTTTTATGGAGGGCAGCTCGGACAGGGGTTCGATTCCCCTCATCTCCACCACTAAAAAAGGACGCCTTTTGGCGTCCTTTTTCTATTTGCAACCAAACGCAACTGAAATCGCCAAAACATGTTATCTTTGGTTGGTTGTTCAATACGCAACCAAACTTTACAATGTTCATAGGAATCACACGAATGCGCCGGGCATTCGGAGAAGAGGTGTACTATGAATATCGTTGAACTGTCGGGGGTCTGCAAGACCTATCCCGCGTTCCGGCTCGACCATGTGTCGTTCTCGCTCGAAGCGGGGAAGATCACCGGCTTCATCGGCCGGAACGGCGCCGGGAAGACCACGACCATCAAGTCTATGCTGAATCTGGTGCATCCGGACAGCGGGGAGATCTCGTACTTCGGTTTGCCGTTTTCGGACCACGAGATGGAGATCAAGCAGCGGATCGGTTATTCCACCGGAACGGTGAGCTGGTACCCGAGGAAGCCTATCCGGGAGATCGTCTCCGTCACGAAGGCGTTCTACCCGAGCTGGGATGAGGAGGCTTATCGGAACTATCTGGAGCTGTTCGGGCTGGACGAATCGAAAAAGCCCATCGAACTGTCGGAGGGCATGAAGGTGAAGTTCAACCTCCTGCTGGCTCTGTCGCACCGTGCCGAGGTGCTCATCCTGGACGAGCCCACCAGCGGGCTGGACCCGTTTTCCAGAGACGAACTGCTCGAGCTCTTCATGACGCTGAAGGAACACGGCGTGACCATCCTGTTCTCCACCCACATCACGTCTGACATCGAAAAATGTGCTGACGATCTCGTGTACATCAGCAACGGGACCATACAGGCCGCCTGCTCGAAACAGGAGTTCCTCGAGCAGTACAGCGAGCCGGGAGAGACGCTGGAAGAGATCTTCCTGAGACTGGAAAAGGAGGCGAGGGCATGAACGCGCTGCTGAAAAAAGAAATGCGCCTGAGCACGCTGCTGTTGACCTATCTGTTTATCGGCTTTGGGGTCATGACACTGGTTCCCGGTTACCCGATCCTGTGCGGCGCCTTCTTCATCACGCTGGGCATCTTCCAGAGTTTTCAGAGTGCCCGGGAAGCCAATGATATCGTCTTCTCAGCACTGCTCCCCATCGCGAAGCGCGACGTCGTCAAAGGGAAGTATCAGTTCACGGCGCTGATCGAGCTTGCGGGATTTGCTGTCATGGCGGTCCTCACACTGGTCCGCATGACCGTGCTGGCGGATGCCGCCATCTACCGGCAGAACGCTCTCATGAACGCGAACCTCTTCTTTCTCGGTTGCGTGCTTCTGATCTTCGGGCTGTTCAACGCCATCTTCCTCGGCGGGTTCCTGAAGACGGCATACAAACTGGGGAAATACTTCGTGATCTTTATCGCCGTTTGTTTTGTGGTCATCTTCCTCGCGGAGGCCGCACACCACGTGCCCGGCCTCGGCGCGCTGAATGCCTTCGGGTTCGACCACATCGGCCTGCAGCTCCTGACGCTCCTCGCCGGAGCCGCCGCCTTTGTCGTCCTGACGTTCCTGTCGTATAATAAAGCATGCAAGGACTTTGAACGGATCGACTTATAGGAGGCAACGGCCATGTTGAAAGAAAACCTGCGGATCCTGCGCAATTTGAACGGCTATTCACAGGAGCAGATCGCCGAAAAGATCGAAATCTCCCGCCAGGCATACGCGAAGTGGGAGAACGGCCAGACCACGCCCGACCTCGAAAAGGCGGCGCGGCTCGCGGAGGTATACGGCGTCACGATCGACAGCCTTCTGAAGACCGAGACCTTGGAAGGCGTCGGGACCGTCCCGCCGGCACCTGCCGGCAAGAACATCTGGGGCTCCGTCACGCTGGGCGAACGGGGACAGATCGTCATCCCGAAGGCGGCCCGGGACCATCTGGGGCTGCAGGGCGGCGACCGGCTCATCGTGGCCAGCGACGAACACGGGGTCGCTCTCATCCGCGCGGATTATTTCGAGGAAAAGATGCGGGACCTCATGGCGCGTCTGTCCTCGGTCCCCGAGGAATGAGACGTCCCGTTACCATCACCAATAAAGAAAAGCGAGCTCTTTCGAGCTCGCTTTTGTTTTTGTGGTTCGGTTACCCCAGTTTGTCGCCGATGGACGTGTCGTTCAAGAACGTGTTCACGTTGTAGAACCAGAGGAGGTCGGTGACGCCCTCTTTGGCGATGGTGTCCGGCAGGTTGTCGTTGTAGTAGCGGGGGTCGACCAGGACGATCGTCTTGAAGAACGGGGTCATCATCGGGATGACACAGTTGGCGTAGGAGTCCTTCAGGACGAGCAGGACGCGGTCGGAGTCCGCGCCGGTGTCGATGCGGACTTCCGCGAAGTTGCCGCCGAAGAACACGTCGTACTGGCTCTTTTCCTTTAGCTTAGACGCGTCGAACAGGGTCGATGTCTTTTTGTCCTCGTTCACGTACGTGACGACGAGCGTCTGCTCTTTCTCGGGGACCGTGATCGAGATGGTGTCGCTCGCCTTGAAGATGCCCGACGAAGACGCCATGGTGCCCCGGAACGAGTTCGTCACGGGCATGGTCCTGTAGGAGACCGCGTCCGGTACGAGGCCCATCGTCACGGCGATCTCGCGGAACGCGACCTCGGCTGCCGCAGCCGTCCAGTGGTGGTCGGTCCGGTAGTAGAGCGTCGTCGGGTCTTTCACCGCCTTCAGCGGCGAGACGAGGTCGACACACTGCACGTGAGGCAGGTTTTTATAGATCGCCGAGATCTGCTGCGTCTGGTTCGTCACCGGCGCGCCCGTCGGCAGATAGTCTTTCAATAGCTCCGTGGCGTTCGGCGCTATGGCCATGTAAGAACGGATGTCTCCGCTCTTCGCCGTCACGAGGTTGATGGTGTTCAGGGTCCGCGTCATGCGGGCGTCGTCCCACGTGGAAGGCTTCTCGAACAGGAAGTGGTCTTTCCCGACGTACACACCGTTCACTTCGCGTTTCCCGACGAACCGGTCGACGCCGGCGCGGGTGCGCACGAGGAGGTCGCGGCCGAGGAACTGGTCGGACAGGTACGCCTCGGTGTCCTCCATGAACTTGCCGCTCGTGATGGACGAAAGACTCAGCGCCGGGCATCCCGCCAGGTACCGGTTCTCATTCGCACTGTACTCCCGGTCTTTCGCGATGAGCGAACCGACCGCCAGAACGACCACCAGCAGCGTCACGACGAGCGCGGCGCGGAAGGTCCAGAGCCGGTCTTCCCGCCGAAGCGCTTTGCTATTCTGTTTTTGGCGGTTCTTGTCAGCCATGGTCGGAACTCCTTGTCAGGGTGGGTCGCGAACGCAAACGTAAACTTAGAATCGGAAATACAGGAACGGGTTATAGGTCTCACTGACCATGAAGACGACACAGAGGGCGAACAGCAGTGGGTAGGCGACGACCTTGGCCCGGCTGACCCACTTCTGGTCGAAACGGTCGAGGATGTGGCGATATGCGGGTGTCGCGCAGAACGCGCCGAGCACCAGCACCGCGAGGTTCGTGGACAGCAGGTAAGCACCGTTGCCGTCGGTCCAGCCGGCGGCGCCGCCGAACATGGCTTTCAGGTACAGGAGCGCGCCGGTGAGGTCGGGCGCCGAGAACAGCACCCAGCCGCACATGACGAGGACCATGGTCGTGAGCCAGCGGACGGGGGTCGGGATGCGGGGCAGTAAATCGCCCAACACGTACTTTTCGAAGATGAGCAGCACGCCGTAGAACATGCCCCAGAGGACGAAGTTCCAGGCGGCGCCGTGCCAGAGGCCGGTCAGCAGCCAGACGACCATCAGGTTGAAGATGACGCGGGGCGTCTTCCGCCGGTTGCCGCCGAGCGGGATGTACACATAGTCCCGGAACCAGGAGGACAGGGAGATGTGCCATCTGCGCCAGAAGTCCGTAATGGACGTGGCGATGTACGGGTAGTTGAAGTTCTCGTTGAACCGGAACCCGAACATGCTGCCGAGGCCGATGGCCATGTCCGAGTACCCGGAGAAGTCGAAGTAGATCTGCAGCGTGTAGCACGCGATGCCGGTCCACGCAGTCAGCGCGCTGAGGGACCCGACGTCCATCGCCTGGATGCCCGAATAGACGGCACCGAGGGTATTCGCCAGCAGCAGTTTTTTCGCGAGGCCGACGACGAATCGCGTCATGCCGTAAGAGTATTTGCTCCAGCTCTCTTTGCGCCCGACCAGCTGTTCCTCGATCTCCTTGTACTTGACGATGGGGCCCGCGATGAGCTGCGGGAACAGGGAGATGTACAGCGCGAAGGACAGGAGGTTCTTCTGGACGCGGATCTTCCCGGTGTACAGGTCGATGATGTACGAGAGGATCTGGAACGTGTAGAACGAGATGCCGATGGGCAGCGGCAGTTCGAGGGGCGGGATGTGCACGCCGAACAGGCCGTTGATATTGTCGACCACAAAGTCCGCGTACTTGAAGAAGCCGAGGACCGCGAGGTTGTAGATGACGTCGAGGACGAACTGGAACTTCGCAAGGCCGGTCCGGCCGTCTTCCAGAGCGGAGTCGATGACACGCCCCGCCGCGAAGTTGAACAGAATGCTCAGGAGCATCAGGACGATGTACACCGGCTCGCCCCATGCGTAGAACACGAGGCTTCCAAGGAGCAAGATGCAGTTTTTGACCGTGACGTTCTTCGTCAGCGCCACGCCGACCCCGTAGTAGAGGAGCAGCGTCAGCGGCAGGAACGCCATCAGGAAGGTCGAGGAACTGAATACCATGGTGTGTCGTCCTTTTGCTTGGTTTCGTCAGTCGTTTTCGTCAGCTTTTCTAAGTCTTATAAAGCCTTTTTGAACGCGTCGTACAGCGCGTCCGCGTTCTTCGCGGTGCAGTAGAACACCGTGTTGCCGCTCACTTCGAGAATGCTGTTCTCGAGCAGCGCGTACTGTTCCGGCGCGTAGTTTTTGTACAGGTTTTTCTGGTTGGCGATGTACGTCTCCACCGCCGCACGGACCTCTTCCGCGTCTTCGGGGTCTTTCACCTTGACGACGAGGAGACCGGAGACGTCCATGATGTCAGAGTTCTCGTAGTACACGAGACCGTCCGTTTTCGAGAGGTCGAAGCCGAAGGCTTTCGCCGCGTCGGCGTTGGTCTTTTTGTCCATCTGGCCCTCTTCGAGGAGCTTTACGGCAGGAGCGGCTACATCGCCCACGGGTTTGTCCGTGCCGCCGGAGCGGGACAGGACCAGGAACGTGATGAAGGCGATGAGGGCCGCCACACACAGGACTTCAAGGGCCGGGTACAGTTTGCGGCTCATCGGCGCACCTCCGTGTAGAGAAAGGGCAGGTACTGTTCGGTGTAGAACTTGTACTTCGGGTGGACCCCGTCCGGGTCATAGTAGTTTTCGGTGAACGATGCGAAGAACGGGTCGTAGTCGACGTAGGTGACGCCGACTTCTTTGCACATTTCTTTGATGAGCTTGTTGTAGTCGGGGATGTACACGGTGAGGGGCTCTCTCTTGTTGGCTCGTTCCGTAACGGGCCAGATGCTGTCGACAAAGATCTTCGTGTTCGGCAGCCGCTGCTTCAGCGTCAGAAGACACTCTTTATAGGCCTTGATGAAGTAGGGTGCCCGGTCCATGTGGTCGAGCTCGTTCTCGCCGTAGTGGAGGACGAGGTACTGGGGGTTGCGGGCGACGATGGTGCCCATGTTCTTCTCCAGGTGTTCCGTGCCGACGCTGACTTCCGCGATGACCTGGGACTTGTCGAGGATGCTGTACTCCGTGAGCGCCTTCATCAGGCTGTCGCCGCAGATGAGGGTGTCCCGGAATGCGGCGCGGAAGTTGCCGTCCTGGATGGCGCTGGTCGTCTGTTGTACCGCGGCGGTGGTCGCCTGCTGCGAGCGGAGCGCGTTCTCATTCTCCGCGACGTCGGCCTTTTCCTGGGCCTGCAGGTACGCAAGACCGGGTGCGGTGTCCACGTCCTCCGGCGCTCTGCTCGACATGGTCGTGACCATGCGGAACACGAGGAGCCCGAAGACCACGAGGACGGCCAGGGCAGCGGCGGGCAGCGGCGATGAGGGCCGCGGTCGTTTTCTTCTGCATATGGAAACTCCTTTGACGGATGTAAATGTAGAAAATACTTTACTTTATATAGAACCAAAGGAAATTATAGTACAGAGAAAGCAAAAAACAAGGGGCATTTCCAAAATAATACAAAAACGCCCCGGCGGGGCCGGGGAGTTTCAGGGTCTTACGATGCGTTTGGAGTTGAGGTCAGTCTTTGATGATGCCCATCATCTTGAGGGGCGCGAGCGGGTCGTGCTTGAACTCCGCATTGCCGCGGGTGGAACCGCCGCCGGTGATGACACATACTTCTTTCATAGTGGGTTCTCCTTTCGGGCGTGGGCGATGTACGACAGGGTAACATAATCTGTCACTATTTAGTATAAAGAAATCGCATGGAGAATGGCATTCGCAATTTAGAGTATTTTGATGATTTTAAGGGAAAAGACAATGAAATCTTAAGAGAAAATATAGTTTATTAAAGTAAACTTTTAGACAAGAGGTACGTTCGATAAACCGAGAGTTACACAACCCGATACTATTTGCGAAAGGATGGACCAAAATGAAACGATGGAGAAAACCCCTCGCCTGGATCGTGGCCATCTGCATGCTGATCCCTCTGATGGGTGTTTCCGCCCTGGCGGAGGAAAAAGACGCAGCTGTGCCGATCGATTACCAGTTTGAAGAGGTGTCCGAAGAAGAGATCTCGACAGACGCGGAGGCGCTTTCCTTCGATCCCTACTCCCCGCTTCAGTGGGATATGAAGATGATCGGCATGGAAGAGGGCTGGGAGTCCGGCCTGAACGGTGCAGGCGTGCGCGTTGGCATCGTCGATTCCGGTCTTTCGAACCTGACACTGGATATCGACCAAAGCCGCATTTTGGAGGGGAAGAACCTGTCTCCGATCAAACTGAATTTCATCCCTCCCGTCATGGATACGGTGGGCCACGGCACGTTCATTGCCGGGATCATCGGCGCGACGAGAGGGAACGGTGTCGGCATCGCCGGAATGGCACCCGGCGTTACGTTCGCGCCGATCAAATGCTTCAACAGCCTGTTCAGCACGCCCGATGCCGAGATCGACGGCATCTATGCCGCGGTCGATGAATACAATTGCGGTGTCATCAACCTGAGTTCCGGGACGACGAGCAACAGCGCCAAAATGAAGCAGGCCGTCGACTATGCGATCTCCAAAGGCGCGATCGTCATCAGCACGGTCGGAAATGACGGAAACGAGAGCTACAACTATCCGGGCGCATATGACAATGTCATTGCGGTCGGTTCCGTGGACAAGAACATGAATGTCAGTTCGTTCTCCAACAAGAATGACAGCGTGTTTGTCGTGGCGCCCGGTGAGAACGTCTACAGTCTCGGCAGACTCCCGTTCACCGTGACCAGAAGCAGCGGGACCAGTTTCTCCGCGCCGTTCGTATCCGGCCTGGCAGCCATGCTGAAAGGCAAATATGCGCAGATGACGCAGGAGGACTTCCAGGAGATCCTGAAACGGTCGTCTCTCGATCTCGGGGAAGAGGGCTATGACACGTCCTACGGGTACGGTCTCATCCAGGTCCCCGCGGCGATCGAGGCGGCTGCAGACTATTTCGGCGAGCCTGAACCGACGGAGCCGATCGAGCCTGACGTTCCGATCGATCAGCAGTTCACAGATGTTCCGCAGCAGGCCGCCACGCAGAGTCTGGAGCCGAAACTTTCTTTTGACATGTATTCCCCGCTGCAGTGGGATATGCGTCAGATCGGCATGCGCGAGGGCTGGAACTCCGGTCTTTCCGGTAAGAATGTCCGCGTCGGCATCATCGACACCGGCGTTTCCACGAAGACCAGAGACATCGACTCGTCCCGCCTTCTGGCCGGAAAGAACCTGGTCGATGAGTCGCAGAACACGGAAGATACCAACGGACACGGAACGTTCATCGCCGGTATCATCGGTGCCACAAAGGGCAACGGCGTCGGCATCGCCGGCGTGGCCCCGGGCGTAACGATCGTCCCGATCAAAACGTCGACCGACGGCAAATCCAACACCGGCATCAACGCGAGAGGGATCTATGCGGCGGTGGATGAGTTCGGCTGCGATGTCATCAACATCAGCACCGGTTCGGAAAAAGGCTCGGAGACCCTCCATAACGCGATCAAATACGCAAACTCGAAGGGTGTCATCGTAGTGTGCTCCACCGGTAACGACGGCTCTGAGGTGCTTCATTATCCCGGCGCCTACGAAGAGACCATCGGTGTCGGATTCACGACGCTCTTCAAAACCGCCAGCACGTTCTCGCACCATAACGAGAGCATCTTTGTCACAGCGCCCGGCTCTGGCGTCGTAAGCCTCGGCACGATGCCGTTCGTCGTCCGCATCAGCGGCGGTTCGTCTTACGCGGCGCCGTTCGTGACCGGACTGGCAGCGCTCCTGAAAGAAAAATATCCTGACATGACCAAGGACGACTTCGCGGAGATCCTGAAAATGTCTTCGGAAGACCTCGGTGAGAGCGGATACGACACCACCTACGGATGGGGCTTTCTCCGGGTACCGCAGGCCATCGCCGCAGCAGATGTGTACTTTGGCAATGCCGATCCTTCCCACCTCAACGGTGTGGTCCGCAACGATCTCGGCTGGTGGCTCATGAAAGACGGTCTGGTCGACCTCCACGCCAACGGCATCTATCAGAATCCGTTCGGCTGGTGGAAAGCGAGCGACGGCAAGATCACCTTCGATGAAACCGGCATCTTCCAGAACGAGAATGGCTGGTGGCGTGTCGAGAACTCCAAGGTCGATTTCCGTGCCAACGGCATTTACCAGAACCCCTACGGCTGGTGGAAGACGACCAATGGTAAAGTCACATTCCATGAAAACGGCGTGTTCCAGAACGCGTTCGGCTGGTGGTATTGCAGGAACTCCAAGGTCGACTTCGGGTTTACCGGACTAGCCTCGAACAAGTACGGGACCTGGTACATCAGGAACGGTAAAGTTGACTTCACGAAGAACGGAAAAGTGAAGTACAACGGAAAGACCTATGTCGTTCAAAATGGCAAAGTCAAATAAGCGATCGTCAAACGATCGAAGGGGCTGTGTCAAAACGGTAAAATAACCGTTCTGGCACAGCCCTTCTTCTTTTTATTCATCTTTTTGCGGAAAACTTAATTCACGGCGCGCTTTTT
>ONFJ01000025.1 GCA_900317085.1 uncultured Eubacteriales bacterium
AATGAGAAAATGCATGTCACGATTTCGTTTTTGAAACTGTGACATGCATTTATTACTCCATCGAACGGCCCTTCTCTGTAAAATACATGGCAGGTCGTTTTGTTTTCTCTACTGCCATGTATTCCCAAAAAATTAGAGAGATGTCCGCTTTGAAAATGCATGGCAAAAGACCGCAAAACAACACCTTGCCATGTAAGCCAAGGAAGCAGTAGCATTTTCGCCATAATATGAGCAGGTCAAAGGGCCGGAGTGCCCCTTTGGCCTGTTGTCTGCCCCGTGCCACAGGGCGGAGGTGCTGTCATGGGGCTTCGCCACACTGGGTGTGGCGCTCGGGAGCGCCCTTGACAGCACCGAAGGACTGTGGCACCTGAGCCTGAAGCGAAGCGGAGGGCGCCCATACGCACGGCAGCTAACAGGGGCGTTTACGGTGTACTAGCTGCGCGTCGCCGTCCGCCCCGCTGCCTGGCGGATGTTCCCTTGGAAGAGGAGGCGAAGTTCGCCTGTGGTGGAGCAAATGAGGCGTAAATCGCCAAGGAAATGCAAGCTTGAAGAATTTGCAATACTAGGCATTAGAAAGTTCGACAAATTCGGATTTGTGGGGTGTAACAAAGGGGCCATGTCACTAATTTAGCTTAGTGACATGGCCCCTTTACTCTGCCTTGATCAGGTGGAAGTTCTCCGGGGAGTGTTCCACTTCGCGGGACCAGACGTGGTAGAGGTCCCGTCGGGTCTCGGGGTCGAGGAACTGTTCGGGCGTCAGGGCCGCCAGCAGGAGGCGCATCATGTGGAAGCCGCGGAGCAGGAGGCGGTACACGCCGGTCAGGGAGTTTTCGAAGTACCCGTCGATGTAGTATCGGAACACGAGGTACACGAGGAAACGGACCAGTTCCTTCTCGGAGTCCACCATGGCGGCGTCCATGGAGCCGGGTTCCGGGCGCGTCCCTTCCCCGTTCCATTCGGCGAGGCCGGTCAGGACGAAGTCGCAGGGGAAGCCCGTGTCCATGGCCCGCTTCACCGGGTCGTACACACGGCTCCAGCGTTCGTCGAGGAGTTCCATGCGGTCGATGAGGTCCACCAGCGCTTCATGGTTCTCGGCACTCGCGTCTACGCCGTATTCGGTGGCCAGCTGGAACAGGACGCCGTAGCGTTCCCGCAG
Organism: uncultured Eubacteriales bacterium; assembly: GCA_900317085.1. GTDB lineage: Bacteria > Bacillota > Clostridia > Oscillospirales > Acutalibacteraceae > RUG420. The sequence continues at coordinate 1,157 of ONFJ01000025.1, forward strand.
CGGGTACGACGTGTCCTGCAGGACTTCCATCAACTGGTTGCGTTCCTCGAGCAGGTCGAACAGGCGTCCCATCTCTTCATTGTCGAGCTTCGGTTCTTCCGTCGCGCAGTACCGGTCGAGGGCCGGAACGCCGGTGGGCTCGTCCCGCATGACGTACTTGATGGGGTGTTCGAGGTCCTCAAAGATGAGCCGGTTCGCCTCCGGGCAGGCCACCGCCACGTCGATCTGGTGGTAGTTCCCGACAACGGCGTCGCCGCGGGGGAACTCCCGGCAGGTACGGGGCAGGCGGTCGTGGCCGAGCGCCGTGTACATGTCGCAGAGGTCCGCGTCGTTCAGGAAGGGACAGCGGCGATCCGGCGTCAGCGGGAAGGACCACTCGTATTCGGGGCCGTCCTCGCCCTCTGTGACCTCTTCGTGGAGACATCCGCGGATGCGCTCACCGAAGTCGCCCTGCACGGTCTGATAATAGTAGTACGACTCGTCGTCGACGTCGATCTCCCACCGCGCGCAGCAGGAGTCGGTACACGCGCCGGCGATGCACTCGAACCGTTCATAGTACTCCGGGTATTCCATTTTCATGGCGATCCACCTCCGCAGGCCCGTACGGGCGTTTCAATAGTTGCAACTATTGTACTACCATAGTAGTAATGAAGTAAACAATAAAGATGGCAGCTGCGGGACAGACGGCGCGGCAGACAGGCGTTCGAAGAAAGAGGTGTACATCGCCCACGGGAGTGTACTTGAGATAATTTAAGGTTCTTCTGTATAATAGGGAATTGAAGCGGGCGCGCCCGCAGAGACACAGCACACAAAGGAGAACCTCCGATGAATACACCAACCAAAGGCTCCGGAACGGAAGGCGCTTTCGTGAACAGCTATTCCAGGCCCGGGAACCACGCTCACCTGCCGGCGTCTCAGGACCCGAACCGGGCGCGTCGCAAAGTCCAGCTGGCCCTCGCGGTCCTCGTCAACCTCATCCTCGTCCTCATGGAGGGTTGGGCGAACCTCGCGCTCTGGCAGCAGCACCCGGTCTTCAAAGACCTCGTCATCTTCTACACGCACCAGAGCAACTTCCTGGCGCTCATCGCCTCAGCACTCTTCGTAGTCACCGGCACCGTCGCCCTCTTCCGGGACGGGCGTATCCCCCGGCTCCTCAAAGTGTTCCGGCTCATGTGCACGGTGCAGCTCTACATCACGTTCATCGTGGTCCTCGTCGGCCTCGGCCCCATGACGGCCCTCGCGGGCGGCAAGCTGTTCGCGATGTACGGCGGGCCCATGTTCGTCATGCACTTAATGGGGCCCATCGTCTCCCTCTTCTCCTTCGTCTTCCTCGAAGGCACACCGCGGCTCCACCTGAGCGACGCGTTCCTCGCTATCCAGTACACCTGGATCTACTCGATCGTCATGGTCATCCTGAACGCGGTCGGCAAGGTCGAGGGGCCCTACCCCTTCCTCCAGGTCGATGTGAACCCCTGGTGGGTCAGCCTGCTCTACGCGGTCGTCATGATCCCCGGCGGATTCCTCGTCGCCGCCTGCGGCAAGTGGCTGAACAACGGCATTGCCTGCCGACTGGCGGGTGAGACCGCGGACTTCCACGACTGAGCCGGCGCTCGGCAGGTCCTCACAGCAGCCAAAACAGAATCCTGCAGCAAAAAGCCACCCGAAAAACGGGTGGCTTTGTTTGTTGTTATTCGTTTGCGTCGCCTGGGTCGTTTGAGCCGTCCGAGCCGTTCGACGCGCTCACTTCCGCGACAGCTTCCTTCGGCGCCTTCGTCAGGTTCATGAAGATGTCCGGGTCCTTCTTCTGCTGGACCCGCAGCCAGTAGCCGGCGATGAGGGAGGACAGCATGGTCGTCAGGATGAGGACCGTAAAGAACTCGAGGGAGATGATGTTGTACGAGTACGCCACCGTCGCGAGGACGATGCCGGGGCCGCCGCGGGCATTCATCGTGACCGCGAAGTTCAGCTTCGACGCCCGGTTCAGGTCCGTGAACTGGACCATGATCAGCGTGCCGACCGCTTCCAGCGTGAACGCGATGGCGAAGAACGCGAGGAACCGCAGCCAGGAGAAGTTGTTGAGCAGGTTCAGCTGGATGCCGACCAGCGCGAAGTAGATGGGGATGAAGAACGAGAACGCGAAGTTCCCGAGGTTGTCCATGAGCCCCTGGACGGTGTCGTCCACGCCGGCGATCGCCTTGACCACATAGCCCGTCAGGAACGCGGCGTACATGATGTTGATGCCGACCGTGTACAGCCCCGCGCAGACCAGCAGCAGGATGACGAAGCTCACCGAGTAGAAGTTGATGGGCTTCAGGTTCACCTTCAGGGTCTTCGCGTGGTCCGAGACCAGCTTGACGACCACGAACAGGCCGAGAGTGATGGCGACGACCACGACCATTTCCCAGAACCGGACTTCGTCCGTTGTGGCGATGCGCGTCGCGGCGTTCAGCAGGATCCATAACAGCAGGTCCTGGAGCGTCGAAGCGGTCAAAACCGTGTTCGAGAACCGGGTGTTCATGATGCCCATATCGAAGAAGATCTTCGAGATGACCGGGATGGACGTGATGGCCACGCCGATGGTAAAGACCAGCGCGAAGGACACCTCGTTGCCGATGGTCCCGATGTACGCGTCCCGGAAGACCCGGATGAACGGGTACGCCCCGGCCATCGGGAGGACCGTCGCGCCGACAAACAGGAACGTGATGAGCCGGCTGTTCTTCCGGTCCACCTCGATTTTCGTGTTGTAGCCCGACAGGAACATCAGGAAGATGAGGCCGAGCTGGTAGAAGATGTTCAGCACCTTGCCCTCTTCCGGGTATGCGGCGAACACGGCGTTCATCGCCCCAGGGAAGAAATGTGCGAGGAAGGTCCCGCCGAAGAGGAGACCGCCGAGGATCTCGCCGACGACGCGGGGTGCCTTCAGGCGCTCGAACAGAGTGCCCAGCAGGTAGGCTCCCGCCAGCAGCAGCGCCAGAGCCACCAGCGTCATGATGATCTCATGCTCTGCCAGAGTCGGTAAATGCATGGTTTTCTCTCCTTACAAAGCTTTTTCCAGCAACACGTAGCGTGCCGTGTGGGTGGTCAGTTCCCGGAAGAAAACGCCCGAACCGTTTCCTTCGTGGATGAGTGCGGCGATGGACCCCGCGCCCTTGTTCTGACCGATCTGCCGGATGGTCTGGGCGAAGGCTCCGCCGAGGCCCAGGTGTTTCCGGTCGACGCCGATGTACAAAATGACATACTCTTTGCAGTTCCTGCGGATGCGCAGGATGGCGGGCAGGTCCCGCAGCGAGAGGTCTCCGTCCACCAGGGTCCCGTAGTTCGGGACGCAGACGAAGAAGCCCGCGAGTTCGCCGTCCTTGTACCCGAGCAGGACACACTCGTAGTCGACGACGTATTTGAGCGACCCGAAGAGGGCCGTGAACTGTTCTTCCGAAATGAGCTTGAACGCCGGGAACTTCGCGTAGAGGCGGACGAGCATCCGGTAGATGTCCCGCAGGGCCTCGTCGAACTTCCCACGCTCCAGAGAGCGGATCTCATACCCCTTGTCGAGGGCCCGCTGCAGCCGTTTCTCCCACTTCTCGGAGGGGTCTTCCGGAGTGGGGCTGCGCAGGTAATTGGAGTAGTAGCGTTCGGAGACCGTGAACCCGCAGGCCTCCCAGAAGTCCGCGTAATAGGGCAGGTTGTCCGGCTCGCCGGTGAAGTGTTCGTCGAAGTTCTCGACCTTGAAGCGGTAGCCGATCCAGAACGAGGCGTTCAGCGGCCCCACCAGCTTCTCCTTCCCGTCCGCCCGGGCCTGTGCCTCCGCCGCGGAGAGCAGCGCCCGACAAACGTCGAGGTCTTCCACACATTCGAAGAAGCCCACGTAGGCGGCGGGGTCGTCGGGGTAATACGTGAGGACACAGCGGCCCTGTGGCGATGCACCGTCGTCCACCGCAAGGTATGCGCGGACCGTGAACTCACCGGACAGCGGGTGGGTCCCGTTCAGGATGGCCCGTTCCGCTTTTGTGTCCTGTGTCCGCCGTTCCCGTGGGTAGAGGGCCTTCGGCAGGGCGAGGAAGCCCTTGAGAAAGACATCCCGCTCCGGGGCCGGCGTCCGGTTCGTCAGAGTGAGGACCGTGATGCTCATGGTGTGTCCTCCTTGTTCAGCACTTTGACCACGCCGGTGTCCGCATCGACTTCGACGAGGTCGCCGGTCTTCAGGATGCGGGTGGCGTCCTTGACGCCGACGACCGCCGGCTTCCCGAGTTCCCGGGTGATGATGGCGGTGTGGCTCAGGAGCGAGCCCTTCTCCGCGACGATGGCGGCCGCGTTCCGGATGAGGAACACCCAGCCCGGGTCCGTCGAGTGGGTCACGAGGACCTTACCGGTCGTGTCGAGGGTCAGGTCCGGCGCCTCGACGACCAGGACTTCCCCGGTCGCTTTGCCGAGGGAGGCGCCGAGGCCGGCGAGTTCGTCGGCATGGGCGAGGTCGGTCGTGTGGAGCCGGGAGACCTGTTTGTCCCGGACGGGGCCGTCAAAGACGAGACGGCTGTAGGCCGGAAGCTGCGCGAAGCCTTCGTAGAGGCGCTTGCGCTCCTTAACGAGGGCCTTGAAGCCGGCAGCGTCGGTGAGGTCGGCACTCTCGGCGGCCTCCGCGCACTCAGCGGTCTTGGCACTTCCGGCGGTCTTGGCGCTCTCAGCCGTCTCGCCGCCGTATACATAGTCTTCCAGTTCAGAAATATAAAGGTAAAAGACATCTTCCGAGGTCTCCAGCAGACCGAGGTCCGCGAGGGCCTTCCCGGCCTCCGTGAAGATGGTCCGGGCAATGCCGTACAGGCGGGTGCGGTTCATGCGGGACGTCTCGCGGTTGCGGATGCCCACCTTCGCGCGTTTGACGAAGGGGTTGCGAGAAACGTTTTCCTCCGAGGCGGCCGGTGCGTTCCCCTCTGGAGCCGCCGAGGTTGCGGGCGCTTCAGTGCCTGTCCCGCTCCGCAGTTCCTGCTCCACATACGCGTCCACGAGGGACGGGTCTGTGCGGTAGGTCTTCGTCTCGAGCTTGAGTTCCCCGAGGCAGCGGTCGCCGTACGCGTCGATGAACTGCGCTTTTTCCGCCCGGTACTCGTCCGAGTCCATGCCGTGGGCCCGGGCGGTTCCCGCGAGGGCTTCCATCGCCTTCGCCGGTTTCATGCTCTCGAGGTCCGAGAGGTTCGACAGTTGCGCCTTGTTCTTCTCCCCGGCGAACGCCGTGTAGAGGAACGCGTACATGTCGTTGACGAGGGTGATGTCCCACCGGGGGATGATGTCGTCTTTCAGCGCGTGGTATTCCTTCAGGAGTTCCCGGACTTTCAGCACGTCCGCCGCCCGGCGGTCCGCCTCGTTCGTCACGTGGTCGCTGAAGGCAGAGATCTCCGAAAGATCGTCCCGGAGCCCCTTCGAATAGTTGTTGTAGAACGTCTCGAGATCGTCCATCTCCTGCGGGGTCACCTTCAGGAACTTGAGGACCGTGCGGACCATGGTCGCCTTCGTGCGAAGGGGCACGTCCACGTCCGAGGAGACTTCCCGGTTCTCGACGCCCAGCATGTCCTGCCAGATGCCCGTCACCTTTTTCGAGAAGGGCATGAGCTTCAGGACATCGTACCAGGAGGTGATCCGGTAATAGACCCTCCCGTTCGCCATGGCGACCATGTCCTTCAGCACGTCGTCCAGCGTCCCGAGGATGGGGTCCTTCCCCGTCGCCCGGGTCAGGAGCGCCTTGAAGATCTCGTAGTAAATGTCCTTGGCAAAACTCTGGGACAGCGGCAGCGTCAGCCCGGGGTAGCTCTCCACGATGTTCGAGCTGTCGAGGACCGTGGGCGATGTACCGTGGAGCGTCGTAATGGGTCGCGCCTGCAGCAGGAACACCTTTCCGCCTTCGATCGCGTACTCCACGTCCATCGGCCGGCCGTAAAGGACTTCGACCCGCTCGACGAGGTCCACGAGGTCCGTCAGGACCTCCGGGTCGAGCAGGGGCGCGTCGCCGTCCGTTTCGTAGTAGGACAGCTTGTCATCTTTGTTGTAATAGTAGGTCGTCGTGTCGGCCCGGTCTTCGACGACCGCGTCGCCGAGGCCTCGTCCGACCACGACCACCGCTTCGTTCAGAAGGCCGGTCGGGTTCGCGGAGAACGCCACGCCGGCGAGGTCCGCGTCGACCATCTCCTGGACGAGGACCGGAGCGAGGGCGGGTGTGGAGCCGGAAGGCTCTGCCTCAGACGCACGTCCCGAGGAAGATGCGCCCATCGCCTCCCGGTATGCCGCGATGCTTTCGCCTTCATAGCTCGCCCGCACCTTCCGCACCGCGTCCGGGACGTCCTCCCGGGGCACGTTCAGGAGCGTGTCGAACTGGCCGGCGAACGAAGTGCCCTCCGTGTCCTCGCCGTCAAAGGTCGAGCGCACAGCAAAGCGGTCCGCCTCCGAGAACGAGAGGTCCGCGGTCTCGCCGGTCACCACCGTGAAGGCGGGGACCGGGAAGCCGTTGTCGCGTAATAATGTCAGGTTTTCTGCTTTCACCGTTTTCTCCTTGGGTCCGTGTTACCAGCCGATGTAGCCGACGATCAGGAACAGGACGATCGTGAAGATCATCGTGCCCTCCTGCAGGAACGTATAGGCCTCGACCTTGGACACGAGGGTCCATTTCTCGGGGTCTTTCTTGAACTGCAGGAACTTCCAGGTCATCCAGGACACCAGGAGGAGCAGCAGTCCGACGGACAGCTTGCTGAGGTTCCAGACCAGGATGAAGTTCGTGATGATGTCGATCCAGGTGACGATGAGCACGAAGTTGGTCGCTCTCTTGTAGCCGAACAGCTTCGAGTAGGTGACGTAGTCCGTCTCGTCCTTCGGGGCGCGGATCTTCCGGGAGACCTCCCAGATGAGGGCCGGGAAGTACAGGGTGAAGATGGCGAGGAAGTTCGTGAGGGACACCCACTTGATGCCGTACACCATGACGACATAGGACAGGGTGTAGAGGTTCATGACGATCTGCACGGGGTTGTGGGTGAAGAGCGCCATCGGCAGGCTCGGCTGGATCTTGTGCTTCTGGAAGAACCAGACCGCCATCAGGGAGCCGTAGGTGTAGAGGAACACGCAGAACCAGCGGTTCGGCATGAAGATAAGGTTCAGGATGAGGGGGATGGCGATGAGCGGGACGCAGAACCACTGCAGTTCCTTCCGGGAGATGCGGCCCGTCGGGAGCGCGCGGTCCGGGAACAGGACCTTGTCGGTCTCCTCGTCCTTGAGGTCATCGGCGATGCGCAGCCACCACAGGAAGCAGAACAGCGTGAAGGCGCCGATCGCCTCCCGGAAACCCAGTACCGGACGGATGGTGTCCCAGGTGACGCCCTGGTTCAGGATGACGATGAAGTACAGCTCGAACCACATGATGGCGCCGACCGCCAGCCGCGAGAGGTACGGGTAACGGTCCTTATTGTATTCGTGTAAACGTTTCAGATGATTCATGAAGGTTTCCTTTCTCCTTTTCGTTGGCGATTCACGTCCGTGTCCCGACAGGTTCACCCAGGCGGACTTTGACTTCATCGCCCCGTTTCGTCGCTTCGATGAGGTCGACATCGATCTCGATGCCGGGGCCCGTCACCAGCAGGATGGTGGAGCCGCCGAATTCGAAGTAACCCTTTTCCTGAAGCGCGTCGAAGCGGACGTGCTCCATCGGGGTTTCCACGATGTGGCCCACCAGCATGGCGCCCACTGCGATCTGCAGCATGGGGCCGAAGTGGTCCGTGTCGAGGACTGACACGCTGCGGGCGTTGCGGGCAAAGACCCGGTACCGCTCCGAGACGGGGCGCACCGTGTGGAGTTCCCCGGGGAGGAAGTACCGCTGCCGGAGCTGCCCGCTGTCCGGGAAGACGTACCGGTGGTAGTCGTCCACACCGAGGCGGAAGACCAGCAGATGCCCGCCGTCAAAGGGCGTGAGGTCCAGGTCGTGGCCGTTCCGGCCGACGAGTTCGGACAGGGTATACACCGACTGCTTGACCGGGGCTTCGAGGTCCGGAGTCACCGGGTAGACCGACAGTCTCGCGTCGGCGACGGCGGGCAGTTCCCGCTCCGCCTCGTCGAAGGAGGCGAGCAGCCCCGCCTTTTTCAGGTCGGCGAAGTAGGCGTCGTAGTTCCGCTGCCGCGCGAAAAACGCGTTGAACGTGAGGAACTCTTCCGGGTGCCAGCCGGGGCCGAAGCCGCCGTCGGTGAGGTCGATGTGGTTCTCTTCGATGAAGGGCAGGATGTCATCTTTCGACGCCGGCCGGTCCCGTCGTTTCCCCTGCCAGCGGGAAAACCAGGGCGCGGCCGCCACCCATTTCAGCAGGACCCTTCCGAGAACATTGCCGTAGAGGAAGTCGAGGGTGCCGCCCCCGAATCCGCTCTCCGGGATCTCCCGTCCGGTCCTGCGGTCCAGGACTGCCATGGTTACAGTACCAGGAGCAGGACAGCCAGCACGATGGCCAGCACACCGAAGATGGCGTACCAGATGCCGCCGGGCTTCTTGACTTTGATGTTCAGGACAAAGAGCAGGCCCATGACGGCCATGACGCCGGCGACCACGAAGGGGGCCGCGTTCAGCGCGATGCTCTGGACGATGATCCACGCCAGAGGCAGGACCAGTGCCATATAGGTGACGGGCACGCCCGCGAAATACTTCGTGTCGCCGTCCGTCGTGATGTCGAACCAGCAGAGGCGGGTGATGCCCGCGAGGATGTAGAGGATGGCCAGCACGACCGCCCAGGGCGCCGCCGTCAGGGACAGCAGGAAGACCGCCGGGAAGACGACGAAGGAGACCGTGTCGGCGAAGGAGTCGAGCTGGATGCCGAAGGCCTTTTCCACGTCGGTGCGCTCGAACATGCGGGCCACACGGCCGTCGAAGAGGTCACAGAGGCCGGAGACCAGGAAGACCAGCATGGCGATGCGACCGTCTCCGAGGAGGGCGAAGTACATCGCCACGACAGCTGCCGCGATGCCGAGCCAGGTCACGCAGTTCGCGAGGTTCCAGACGCCGATGAACAGGGTTTTCTTGTCAGCAGTTTCTTTCATAGCACATTCTCCTTTGTTACAGGTTTTTGCGGATCCCGGCCTTGATCATGCCGAGGTTCGTCAGGATGTGGATGACGCCGCCGAGGGCGATGTACCCAAAGTAGCGCAGGATGCCGATCGGGGACAGCAGCGCGAGGACCAGCATGACGCCGAACATGGAGTCGATCTGGTCGATGACGAAGAACAGCTTCCCGATAAGCCCCTTCTTCTTTGTAGTCATGCCGGGACGGATGTCGACCCGCCGTTTCGCGAAACTGTTCGGCAGTTCGAACAGGGCGTAGGCGAAGCCGAAGAGACCACCGGCCAGGGCGTTGTACCGGACCGTGTTTTCATGGCGGCGATACACGTCGGACAGGTGCGAAAGACCGGTCACCTTCAAAAGCGCACCCAGGACCACCTGGGAGATCATCGTCCCCAGCGTCATGCCGGCAAGGCCCGCGAAGGTCTTGTTGTCGCCGAAGACGCGGCGTCCGTCACGCCAGTTGCGCCCTCCGTCGATCGGTCGTTTGAGCTTGCGGTAGAGCGGCGTCTTGACGAACAGCATGTTGAGCACGCCGCCGAAGACGACGGAACACATGCTGAGGATCATGCGGCCGATCAGTTTGATAACGTGACCCATAACAATACCCCCTCCAGTGGGAAGAACGAGAACCCCCACACGAGGACGGCGGCGGCCCCAAGGTCTTTGGTGCGCCGGACGGCTTCGTGAAGGTCTGTGGTCAGATAGTTGCAGATGTGCTCGATGGCGGTGTTGATCATCTCCGCGGCGAACGCGCCGGACGCGCAGATGAAAAAGGCGATGTGCCCCGGCAGGCTGACACCGACAATGAGATTCGTGATGAAGAACACGATGACGATCACAATATACAATTTGAAATTGCGCTCCGTTTTGAACGCATAGCCGACGCCTTTGAAGGCGTAGCGGATGCTGTCGAAAAACGATTTGGTTTTGATCGGGCTCTCCGGGACCTCGGTTCGCAGATCGGGCTTCTGATTCATAGGCTTGACTCTCCTGATGATAGTAATGTAATGCATGTCTTTTCAGACTTGTTTTAGATTTTACAGGGGCGCTCTTAAGTTATTCTGTATAATTCATGGCAATCTTTTAACGAGGTAAATCGCCACTCATTTTTTTCAAATAAATTTTACACAATTTATTTTTGTACAACCTATTGACTTCTACCTTCGGTTCGGTATAATGAAGATGTCAAAACAAATCACACACAATCCATATAGTTACATAAAAGGAGTTTTAACTATGGCAAGCAAAGCTACCGTCATCAACGTCGACAACTATCAGGAACTCATCGGGAACGGCACCCCCGCCATCCTCGACTTCTGGGCCACCTGGTGCCCGCACTGCAAGCGCATCGCCCCGTCCTATGACAAGGTCGCGGCCGAGTATGAAGGCAAACTCATCGTCGGCAAGGTCGACACCGATGAGGACCCGGCCATCGCGCAGAAATACGACATCGAATACCTGCCCACCTTCGTCCTCGTCGACGGAGAAGGCAATGTCCTCGACAAGGTCGTGGCCCCCGCCAACAAGGCTGCCATCGACGAATTCATCCACAACCATCTGGACATCTGACCTGAGGTAGACCCATGAGCAACCCCCTTTATGACGTCGTCATCATCGGCGGCGGCCCCGCCGGCTACTCCTCCGCGCTGTACTGCGCGAGGGCCGGCCTCAAGACCATCGTCCTTGAGCACCTCTCCGCCGGCGGTCAGATGACCCTGACGGAGATCATCGAAAACTACCCCGGGTTCGACGAGGGCATCGACGGCTTCACGCTGGGCGATCAGATGCAGCAGCAGGCCGAGAAGTTCGGCGCCGAGTCCGAGCTGACCTCCGTCACCTCCGTCGAGCTGACCGGCGACATCAAAGTCGTCCACACCTCCGACGCCGGAGACTATAAGACCCGCTGCGTGGTCATCGCCACCGGCGCCAACGCGAGACAGTTGGGGCTCCCGAACGAAGCGGCCCTCGCCGACAAAGGCATCCACTACTGCGCGGCCTGCGACGGCATGCGCTTCAAAGGCAAGACCGTGGCCCTCGTCGGTGGCGGCAACACCGCCCTCGAAGACGCCCTGCTCCTCTCCCGCCTCTGCGAAAAGGTGTACCTCGTCCACCGCAGAGACCAGTACCGCGCCGAGAAGTTCTATGCCGATGCCGTGGCGGAGGCCACGAACATCGAGCCCGTCCTGAACAGCGTCGTCGAGAGCGTCGACGTCGAAGGCGGTTTCAAAGGCGTCACCGTGAAGAACGTCAAGACCGACGAGACCCGCTTCCTCGAGTCGGAAGCCCTCTTCGTCTCGGTCGGCCGCGTCCCGAACACCGAATTCCTGCAGGGTGCGGTCTCCGTGGACGGTTCCGGCTACATCGAAGCCGACGAGACCACCCGGACTTCCGTCCCCGGTGTCTTCGCTGTCGGCGACATCCGGACGAAGCCCATGCGCCAGGTCGTCACCGCGGCAGCGGACGGCGCCGTCTCTTCCATGTTTGCCCAGCAGTACATCGAAGAACTCAAAGCGAAGGCGTAAATCGCCCAATAACAACTCCCGGCACTGGTCGGGAGTTTCTTTTTGTTTTGTTAAAATTGGACATTTCCTTGCTTTTGTCCCATTTTTCATGTACTATAATAGCGTAAACGCACAAAAGTTGTTTCAAGGAGGTCAGCTGATATGGGAAAACCGGAAGTCACCCGCAAAAACATCATCCTAGCATCCATCAAACTGGCCAAGGAAAACGGCCCCTCCAACGTCACCGTTCGGGAGATCTGTGAAGAGGCCGGCATTTCGAAGAACACGTTCTACCTCTACTTCCACAACCGGGACGAGGTGTTCGGCGAGACCTACTTCACCGATGACGACGAGAAGCAGCGCCGCTTCCCGCAGATCATGCTGGAGTACGACTCCCCCCTCGAACAGTTCTGGGAGCTGCTCAAGATCGACATAGAGCGCCACGTCTCCTACGGGCCGAAACTCCTTGCCACCATCTCCATGCAGAACGTACAGCAGATCAACTTCTTCTCCGACGACCCGGAACAGCAGCCGGAGTCCGTCAAAGTCTTCATCTCCCTCGTGGGCAAAATGCAGCGCATGGGCGAGATCAAGAACATGTCCGAGCCGTTCCACATCGTCAAGGCGGTCTACAACAGCGCCGTCGGTGTCGACATCCGCTGGACCCAGATGGACGGCGGCTTCGACTTCAAGAAGGAGAGCTTCGAGCTGCTCTGCACCATCCTGCAGCCCACCCGCCCCATCGAAAACTACTGAGTCATCCACTGAGTAGACACGAAAAAAGACACTGCACAGTTCGTGCGGTGTCTTTTTGGTTTTGTATTCCGGTTGGCGATGTACGTCAGTCCGCCGTCAGTTTCTGTCCCCGTTCGGACTCCAGGAAGTCGGTGAGTTCCTTGACGCCGTCGAGGCTCGAGTGGTCGAACGTGCGGCCGATGTTGTTGAGGAAGAACTTCTCGTTCGAAGAGAGCTTGTGGTAGTCGAACATGCGAAGCGTGTCCTGGTACATGAGGAGCGCCGCTTTCTGGCCCTCGTTCAGACGGTACCAGCGAAGGCCGCCTTCGAAGTAGAAGGTCGGGACATCTTCGAGCCCGTTCTTTTTGCGGAACCCGACCGCGTCACCGCCCCGTTTCGGAAGGGCGCCCACGGCGAAGACGATGTACTTGCCGCGGACCTTGCCTCTCAGTTCGTCGAGGCCCTGGATGAGACCGCCCTTGACCCAGCCGCCGTAGACGACGAGGGGGTACTGTTTGAGGTCATCCATGGTGACATCTTCGAGCCGGAAGAGGTCGCACTTGAGCTGGTTCGCCACCCAGTTCGCGTATTTTTCGGTAAAACCGGTGTTCCCGGTGTAAACGACTGCCGTCAGCATTGCCGTTCCTCCTGTATTTCTCAATTCCAACGCACATTGTAACATAAAAGAGCTCCGTCGAAAAGACGGAGCTCCTGTTTCGTGTTACGGTTTATTCGGCGTTGGCCTCTTCGATGATCTTCTGTGCCACGTTGGCGGGGACTTCTTCATACCGCGCGAAGGAGGTGAGGAAGGAGCCGCGGCCCTTGGTGGTGGAGCGAAGCATGGTCGGGAAGTCGGACAGCTCAGCTTCCGGGACTTCGGCGGTCAGCTTCTGGAGACCTCTGGAGCCTTCGACCGGTTCCATGCCGAGGACACGGCCGCGACGCTTGGTGACGTCGCCCATGATGTCGCCCATGTTCTCGTCCGGGACGGTGATGTCGACGTTGAGGATCGGCTCAAGGAGGACCGGGTCGGCTTCCGCGACACCCTTCTTGTAGGCCAGGGACGCGGCGGTCTTGAAGGCCATTTCGGAGGAGTCGACGGGGTGGTAGGAGCCATCGTACAGGACGGCTTTCAGACCGACCATCGGGTAACCGGCGAGAACGCCCTTCTCGATGGAGTCCTGAAGGCCCTTTTCAACGGCCGGGAAGTAGTTCTTCGGGACGGAACCGCCGAAGACCTCTTCGGAGAACTGGAGGCCGGGCTCGGTGGTGGGCTCGAAGCGGATCCAGACGTCGCCGTACTGGCCGTGGCCGCCGGACTGTTTCTTATGTTTGCCCTGGACCTGGACGGTCTTGCGGATGGCTTCGCGATAGGCGACTTTCGGAGCCGCAAGGTCGACGTCGACGCCGAATTTGCTCTTCAGCTTGCCGACGATGAAGTCGATGTGCTGTTCGCCCTGACCGGAGAGGATCTGCTCCTTGGTCTCCTTGTTGGTGCCGAAGGAGATGGTCGGATCTTCTTCCATGAGACGGGCCAGACCGGACGCGATCTTGTCCTCTTCGCCCTTCTTCTTCGCGGAGACCGCGAGGGAGTAGCAGGGAGTCGGGACGGTGAGGCCCTTGAGGGTCAGCGGGTTGGAAGCCGCGGTGATGGTGTCGCCGGTCTTGATGCCGGTGAGCTTCGTGACGACAGCGATGTCGCCCGCGGTGATCTCGGTGCTGTCCTCCAGCGTGCCGCCGTGAGGAATGGAGATCTTGCCCATACGCTCGGACTCGCCGGTCCGTGCGCAGTAGCAGGGGGTATCGGCCTTGATGGTGCCGGAAATGACTTTGATGAAGGACATCTTACCGACGAAGGGGTCGGCGATGGTCTTGAAGCAGATGGCTGCGAGCGGGCCGTTCGGGTCGCAGGGCAGTTCGACTTCGTTGCCGTCCTTGTCAGTCGCGGTCTCGCCGGTCTTGGAGCTGGCGGAGGGGCCGAGGTTGACGAGGCCGTTCAGCAGCTGGTCGATGCCTTCGAGCTTGTCGGCGGCGCAGGCGTAAACGGGATAGATGTCACCGTTGGTGACGCCCTCGAGCAGACCGGTCAGCGCTTCGACTTCGGTGAAGGGTTCGCCTTCGAAATATTTTTCCATGAGCTCGTCGCTGGTGGTGGCAACGGCTTCATTGAACATGTCTCTGTAGGTGTCGAGCTTGTCGGACTCGGGCATGTCGACTTCGACCGACTTGCCATCCTTGTACTCGTAGCACTTGTTCTGGGACAGGTTGACGAGGTAACGGACCTGACCTTCTTCGATGAGCGGGACGACGACCGGGCAAAGCTTGTTGCCGTGGACTTCCTGCATGGCCTCGAAGACGTTGCCGAAGTTGGCGTTCTCGGCGTCGGTCTTGTTGATGACGAAGATCTTGGACAGGTTGCGTACCTCGGCGGCGTTGAAAGCCTTCTCGGCGCCAACGTCATAGGAGGTGCGCTCTGCGTCCATAACGATGAGCATGCAGCCCGCGGCACGTGCCGCTTCGGAAAGTCCGCCCGCGAAATCGAAAAGACCGGGAGTATCTATCAGATTGATTTTGACGTCATTCCACTCAAGGCATGCAACGGCGCTCTGCAGGGACGCCTGACGTTTCTTCTCCTCCGGGTCATAGTCCATGACGGTGGTGCCGTCTGCGACCTTGCCGAGACGCTTGGTGGCGCCTGCCGTGTACAGCATGGCTTCGCACAGAGTGGTCTTACCACGTCCGGCATGACCCGCAACTGCAATGTTGCGTATGTTGGTTGAGTTATAGGTTTTCATATTGGATTCCTCCTCGGTCTGTAATACTAGATGTAGTGGAGCGATGGATATATTCCACAAAAATGCTCCGCTTTTCGCAAACGCTTATGTCGATTTTACCATAATGGGCACTTTATTTCAATAAAGAATGGGGTTCTCGGACCAATGGGAAACGCCTTGGGAAGCATTCGGTTATCTTTAGTAAAAATCTTTCCTGAAAACTTGACAATTCGGCGAAATGATGTACGAGAGGTGCAATTGACTTCTTTGTACCCGTATAATAAAATTGTAATTGTACGGATGAGCCGCGGTTCACCGCGGCGCAACGAAAATGAAATGAAGCATATGAAAAAAGGAGATGCATCGCCCATGAAAAAAGTATTTATGATCGGTGGCACCGGCCTGCTTGGTTCCAAATCTGCTGAGCAGTTCATCGCCCACGGCGTCGAGGTCAAGACCCTCGCCCTGCCGCCCCTTCCGGAAGGCGCACCGATGCCGGAAGGCATGGAAATCATTTTCCAGGATGTCAACAAGTGCACCGACGAAGAGCTCCGTGAGCTCATGTCTGACTGCGACTGCCTTGTCTTCGCCGCCGGCGTTGACGAGCGCGCCGAATTCCCGGCTCCGGTCTATGACTATTACTACAAGTACAACATCGCTCCTCTGAAGAGACTCATGCCTCTGGCAAAAGAGCTCAAGTATGAGAGCGCTGTCATCTTCGGTTCCTACTTCACCTGGCTCACCAAGAACCGCCCGGACATGAAGCTTGCCGAAAGAAACCCCTACATGCGCGCCCGTCTCGACCAGGAAGAGTATGTTCTTGGTTTCGCCGATGACGACTTTGCTGTCGCCGTCCTCGAACTCCCCTACATCTTCGGTACGCAGCCCGGCCGTCGTCCCGTCTGGACCGTTCTCATCGACCAGATCAAGATGATGGACAAACTGCCCGCTACCTTCTATCCGGCCGGTGGCACTGCCATGCTTACCATCCGTCAGGTCGGTGAGGCCTGCTACGGCGCCGCCACCCGCACCAAGGGCGGCCGTGCATACCCGGTCTCCTGCTACAACATGCGCTGGAAAGAGTTCCTGAAGATCGTCTACAGAGCTCGCGGCATGAGCAACAACCGTCCGATCGTTTCCGTCGCTCCCTGGATGATGGCGATGGCCATGCCTTACTACGGCATCGACTTCAAGAGACGCGGCATCGACTCCGGTATGGACTACATGCAGCTCCCGTTCATCATGGACATCAACCTGTTCTTCGACACCGACACCATGTATCATGACCTCGGCGTCACCGAAGACGACATCGAAGCGGCGATCACCGACTCCATCAAGGTCTCCTGCCAGGTCGCCCTCGAAGGCAAGAAGCTCCTTGAGATGAAGGGTGAAGAAGGCTTCCAGCCCTCCAACATGTAAGTTGACGGTCTCTGCGGGGTTTGCGCTTGCAAAACCGCTGACACTGGCTTATACTGATTAACAAGAAAAGGCACTGGCGCCACTTCGGTACCAGTGCCTCTTTGTTTAAACCGCTTCAAGGAAGTGACCCTCATGTATCAACCGACTATGCCTGTCCCCGAGGCACTCGACGGCCTCAAGATGGCCGCGAAGGCCGACCCGGCGCTTAAGGCCGAGCTCCTCGCCACCCGCGATGCAAAGTACCCCCTCACCACGTTCTGCAAGATCGCGACCGAAAAAGGGTTCCCGATGTCCCCGATGGACGTCATCGACTACGGTGAGCAGGAAGTGGCGGCCATGGCCCGCTCCATCAACGGCGGCGGCGAGAACCACCCGTCCCTCGCGGGGTCCGAAGACACCTACGAGCTGTTCATGATCGAACTCGAAGAGCTGGTCTGACATGCTCCTGACCGTACACCTGAATTTCACCCCGGGCGGCGGCGCGTTCTACGCGGTCCTCTACCTGCTGCTGGTCCTGGGGTTCGCCGTCCTCGTCTGGTACCTGTCCGGGCGCCGCAAACGCCGCATCCGGAAGATCTTGCGCAATGAACTGCCCGTCTCCGCCCAGGAGTTCGAGGAGAACTGGATCACCGGCCGGGACCGCCGCGAGCCGGACGGCTACAAGTACCACGAGTTCCCGGGCTGCTACGTCATCCTGTTCTACGACGTGAAGCCCGACGTGGAGGACGACTTCGACCGGTACCACGACGTCTACGTGGGCCAGTCCCTGAACGTCACCGAGCGGGTCCACCACCACTTCACCGGCTATGGCCGGGGCGATGTATACGCCGACCTCAAGGCGGGCCGCTACGTCTACGTCAAGCTCATCCCCTGTGAACGGGAGGGGCTCAACGACCTCGAACGCGCGCTCATCGACGAATATGGCGCCACCGAGTCCTACAACGCCACCGCCGGCGGCGGCACGGACTGGGAAGCGAAGGACGACCGCGAAGCCGAGCGCTCGGTCACCCGGCGCGGCCTCTGGCGAAGATAAAGACCTCTGCATGGAGATGCAGAGGTCTTTTCTGTTTATTTGGTTTCTGCTTTTGCCGGTTTCCCGAGTTGCCTGAGCTTCTGCTATTTTTCAGAATTCCAGTTTTCTTACTTCCAGTCGACCTTTTTGCAGCCTTTGGCCGCGGCGCCCACTTCGAAGTTGTACTTGAGGATGCCCCGGTCGAGGCCGGAGGCCTTGTCGAGGACGACCTTGTCCTTCTTGCCGAGGGACAGGGTGAAGGGCTGCCGGTTCATGGCGGTCGGTGCCTGCAGCGCCGCGTTCGCGCCGGCGGTGAACCAGTCGGGCAGGTCTTTGCCCTTGACGACGTCGTCGAGGGACTTGGACTTGTGGGGGTTTCCATTCGTCGTGCCGTAGCCGACCGCGATGACGGCGAACAGTTTCTCGCCGCGGTCGATGTCATAGGCGTCGGCGTCCTTGCTGTAGGTGCCGCTGGCCCAGCAGGTGTTGAGGCCGAGTTTCTGTGCTTCGAGGACGATCTTTTGCCCGTAGTAGCCGAGCTCCTCGCCCTTGTTCTTCTTCGCGATCATCGCGAAATAGTTCTTTGTGTTTTTGAACCTGCCGATCTTCGCGAGGAGACCGCGGAACGCCTTCGGCCGGTCGAGGACCAGCTGGATGTGCAGGCCGCCTTCCTTGTTGGCTTCTTTGACGAGCTTCTGAAGCGTGGTCAGTACATCGCCAGAGAGGGGCTGGTCGGTATAAGAGCGGACGGAATGTCTGAGTTCGAGTGCGCGAAGAGTATCCATAAACATATCTCCCTTACGGTAATGTCCGGGGCGATGGACGTCGCTGATGCCCCTTTGCAATTATTATACTATAGTTTCCGACCTTAAACAGAGTTAAAATAAAAAAGACTTCCCCGGAGACGCAGTTGATGTATAATAGGAAGAGTAATTTCCGTGGGCGATATACGGACCCACGTTAGGAGTTGACGCAACATGAAACAGGAAACCAAATGCATCCAGGCCGGCTACGAGCCGAAGAACGGTGAGTCCCGTATGATCCCGATCATCCAGTCCACCACGTTCAAGTACGATACGTCCGAGGACATGGGCAAGCTGTTCGACCTTGAGGCTTCCGGCTACTTCTACACCCGCCTGCAGAACCCGACGAACGACCTCGTCGCGGCGAAGATCTGCGCCCTCGAAGGTGGCACCGCGGCCATGCTGACCTCCTCCGGTCAGGCGGCCAACTTCTTCGCGGTCTTCAACATCGCGCAGAACGGCGACCACGTCGTGGCCTCCTCGGCCATCTACGGCGGCACCTTCAACCTGTTCAACGTCACCATGCGCAAGATGGGCATCGACTTTTCCTTCGTCTCCCCCGACTGCACGGAGGAGGAACTGGAAGCGGCTTTCAAGCCCAACACGAAGTGTGTCTTTGGTGAGTCCATCGCCAACCCGGCCCTGACGGTCCTCGACTTTGAGAAGTTCGCGAAGGCGGCCCACAGCCACGGCGTCCCGCTGATCGTCGACAACACCTTCCCGACTCCCATCAACTGCCGGCCCATCGAGTTCGGCGTCGACATCGTCACCCACTCCACCACGAAGTACATGGACGGTCACGACACCGGCGTCGGCGGCGCCATCGTCGACTCCGGCAACTTCGACTGGATGGCCCACGCGGACAAGTTCCCGGGCCTCTGCACGCCGGACGATTCCTACCACGGCATCACCTACGCCGAGAAGTTCGGCCAGGGCGGCGCCTTTATCACCAAATGCACGGCGCAGCTGATGAGAGACTTCGGTTCCATCCAGTCTCCCCAGAACGCCTTCTACCTGAACCTCGGCCTCGAGAGCCTCGCCGTCCGCATGGATCGCCACGTGGCCAACGCCCAGAAGGTCGCCGAGTTCCTGCAGCAGAACGAGAACGTTGCCTGGGTCACGTACCCCGGACTGCCCGGCGACAAGTACTATGAGATCGCGCAGAAGTACATGCCGAACGGCACCTGCGGCGTCATCTCCTTCGGCGTGAAGGGCGGCCGCACCGCCGCGGAAGCCTTCATGAAGAAGCTGAAGATCGGCATGATCGCTACCCACGTGGCCGACGCCCACACCTGCGTCCTGCACCCGGCCTCCTCCACCCATCGCCAGCTGACCGACGAGGAACTCGTCGCCGCCGGCGTCGGACCGGACCTCATCCGCCTGTCCGTCGGCATCGAGAACGTCGACGACATCATCGAGGACCTCGAGCAGGCACTGAAGGGCTGAGTGGGCAAGCTTCTGAACTCCGAGCTTAAGGCTCCTGCTCTCCGGACCCAACCATCCAACCAAAAAGACCTCTGCTTTTCAGCAGAGGTCTTTTTTCAATTGCTTTGGTGTTTTATTTTGAAGTTGTTGCGCTGTTCAAGTGCTGTTCGGGTGTTTTCCTGTACTCCGGCCACTGTTTATATGACCCCGTGCTTTTCAAGCGCGGCGGCGATGCCGTCACTGTTGTTGTCGAGGGTCACTTCATCGGCCACTGCTTTGACTTCTTCTGAAGCGTTGGCCATTGCGACGCCGATGCCCGCATACTCGAGCATGGCGAGGTCGTTCTCTGCATCGC
Source organism: uncultured Eubacteriales bacterium (assembly GCA_900317085.1). Lineage (GTDB taxonomy): Bacteria > Bacillota > Clostridia > Oscillospirales > Acutalibacteraceae > RUG420. Next base: position 21,254 of record ONFJ01000025.1, read on the forward strand.
CGAATGCGATCATCTCGTCTCTCGAAATGCCGAGCTTGCCGAAGGCAACTTCCATGGCCGTCGCCTTGTTGACGCCCTTCGCTGTGTATTCGAAGTAGTAGTCCGCGGTGAACATGCAGCTGAGGCGGTCTTTGAACGGTGCCGCCATTGCCTCGTGGTTCTCCTGCAGGTAGGCGGGAGCTGCGGCGGTCAGGATCTTCTCGACCGGGAAGTCCGCCCAGGCGGCGAGGTCCTCGTGCTCGCACAGCAGGTAGTTGTTTCCGCGGGACTCATACTCGACGATGTTGAGCGGCGCACCCTTGTAGTCGAAGGTACAGCCGAAGACGTCCGTCGTGTGCATGTACTCGCCGCGGGCGATGATCGGTGTGACCTCGAACTGCTTCAAGTGTTCCAGCACGTCCCGGGCCTCTTCTTTCGTGAGGCTCTGAGAGAACAGCACGTCGCCGGTCTGGCAGTCCAGTACTTTGGCGCCGTTGTAGCAGAGGAACAGCCCGAGGTGCTCGTCCATGTGGAGCTCTCTGGCCCATTTGACGAGGCCCATGTCCGGGCGCCCGCTCGCCAGGGCGAGCAGCACTCCGTCGTCCTGCGCTCTCAGCAGCGCCTCTTTGGTCCGTGGCGTGATCTCCTTGCGGTCATTGGTCAGGGTCCCGTCGATATCGAGAATAATGGCTTTGATCATGATCGTCTCCCCTTCTGCTCCTGTTTTTAACTCCAACTCCAGCTTTTACTCCAGCTCCAGATGTTATTCCTGTTCTATCTTTTGTAACTCCATTATATTATCTGATTCATTCCATACACAAGAAGGAGCTTCCCCTGACAGACAAACTGAAATCTAACGATGTGATCGACGCTGTGGCTTCGTCGGAGGTTCATGGAGTCGGGGCCTATGCCCCTTGGTCCAGAACCTGCGTCGCCTCCTCGCCCCAGC
>ONFJ01000086.1 GCA_900317085.1 uncultured Eubacteriales bacterium
GCTGTCCGGCATCTGGTGGGCGTCCTCGGCCCTGCTGACCGTTGGCTACGGCGATGTATATCCCATCACCACAGCGGGTAAGATCATCGGTATGATCATTACCTTCCTCGGCGTCGGTATGGTCGCCATCCCCACCGGTATCATTTCCGCGGGATTCGTCGAACAGTACCAGCGCTTCAAGGAGATGGACGAGCAGACCGGCGAAGTGGACTTCCATTTCATCAAGGTCCAGCTCAACTACAACGATGACTGGGTCGGCATGAAGATCATGGACCTGAACCTGCCGAGCAACGTCGTCGTCGCCGTCATCCAGCGCGGCAACTCGACCATCGTCCCCCGTGGTAACGTCGTCCTTCAGGAAAAAGACACCCTGGTCCTCGGCGCGGAAAGTGCCCACGACAAGGAGTGGGACCTCGACCTCAAGGAGATCATCCTGAAACGCAAGCACCCCTGGAATGGCGAGTACATCCGCGACCTCGACATCTCCCGTCAGACGTTCATCGTCCTGGTCCGCCGCAAGAACCGCTCCATGGTCCCGAACGGCAACCTCATGCTGAAGGTCCAGGATGCGGTCGACATCGAGATGTAAAAACGATCGCCAACTTTTTATGATAAATCCCCAAGTTGGCATGATGTGACAAAACCGAACTCCCTCTATAATTGGTTCATCACCAGTGTTAGAGGGAGTTTTTATGTTTATCGATACCATTCGTATCAGCAACTTTGAAAACCCGATGGGTATGGCGCTCGAACCCCTGACCGTTTCCTGGAAAGACCGGGAGGCCGTCGGGAAGCGGGCGGAGAACGTCACCCTTTCTGTGGCGATGGACCCTGCCATGCAGAACGTCATCCTGAAAAAAAGCGGCGCTGCCCTGTACCTGGCCGGTTTCCTCATGTTCCCGATCTTCGGCTTCAACATGGTCACCTTCATCCTCACTCAGCTGGTCTTCCGCAAGAGACGCTACAACACCTTCGAAGAGGAAGAAGCTGCTGAAGTTGCAGAAGTTACCGAAGCAAAATAAGTCTTACACGACTGAGAGCCCTGTTTCGACAGGGCTCTTTTTGTCTTCCGGAAAGGGTTTTACACGAGGGGCCGCTTTTGTTAAAATAGGACTGTTGAAAAACGTCCGGCTGACGATCGGACTGGAAGCAAAAGTAAGGAGGAAATGATTATGAAATTCCGTAAGCTCATCGCCCTCATGCTCTCCGTCTTCGTGATGGCAGCTATGGCTGTGGTCCCGTCCTTTGCGGCAACGGACGTCTCGTCCTGGCTCGAGAAGAATGTGACCGTCGGCGTCGACGACGCGGCGAACATCAACGCCCGCAACACGACCGGCACCCGGACTCTCAAAAAGGTCTACCAGACCTTCCGCTACACTCAGGAAGCGCACCCCATCTCCGGACAGGGCTGCTTCAGTGTCACGAAGGGCGTCCTGAAACAGAACGGTAAGAAGTGTGACGTCTACCTCGTCGCGGCCCACGGTCTCGAGACCAACGCCTTTGGCCAGAACGACGACATGGAGTCCGTGCTGAAAGCCGGCATGCAGAAGAACAGCCCGTACCTCAAGCAGTTCATGGCGGTCATCAAGCAGACTGTGCCGAAGGGCGCCAACCTCATCCTGACCGGACACAGCCTCGGCGGCATGGTCTCCCAGCAGGCGGCCGCCAACAAGACGATGCAGAAGAATTACAACATCCTGCATGTAATTACCTGGGGTTCTCCGCTGATCGCCAAAGGTCAGATCGAAGGCCAGCTCCACAGAATGTGCGCGGCCGGCGACGTGGTCCCGCTGATGAGCGAATACACGTTCACTGACCCCGACGCCCAGTTCGGCGACCGCAACCGCGAAGAAGCGGATGTCATCCCGGTCATCCAGTCCCACGTCGAAGGCTACAACGACAAGGACGCCTGGAAAGACTACGACGCCATCGGTGTCAAGGGCGGCAACGCGGTCCTCAAGATGGACGACAGCACCACGCTTCGTTTCAACGCTCCGAAGACCGAGAACCCCACCGGTTCCGCCTGGCTCGCTTATAACAACAAAGGCAACTGGACCGGCGTCTCCATCCTGTACTGATCAGATATCAATTGGATATGACATAAAGAAAGCGGCCCGCACACGGATGTGCGAGCCGCTTTCCAAGTTGTTATTCTGCAATCTATGGTGCAGATAGAGGATTTAGATGATGCCGAGCGGGATGAGGACGATGAGCAGGAGCGCATCGAGGCCCCACAGGCAGGCGAGCCATTTCTTCTGCGTCTCGCGCTTCATGTCGTACGTGAAGTTCGCGGCGAGGAAGAAGGGGATGTAGGTCGTAATGAAGACCGGCAGCGCGCCCCACCATTTGTAGACCCAGATGAAGGCCGGGGTGGAGGCGAGGAAGATCTCGAAGATCGAGAAGAATGCTGCGTTGCCGATGGCAAAGAGCACACGGTTGTTGATGCCGAGGATCTTCTTGTGTTTGTCCTCCGGAAGGAGTTCGACCGACATGAAGCCGGCGATGGAGAACATGAGGGACAGCTCCCACGAGACGCCGACCAGCAGGATGAAGCTGGTGCTTTCCGGGGACACGTGCCACAGGGCATAGCCGGAGAAGTGGCAGATGACCGCGTTCATGATCTCATAGAACCAGTGGACACCGTAGAGGGCGAGAGCGCCGGCCATGGCGTCGTACTTTTTCTTTTTCCACATCGGGATCCAGACGCCGACGATGACCAGTGCGAGCAGGGTAATGAAGGTCCAGTCGAAATTCGCTGTGCTTCGTACAGCCGCTTTTGCAGCTTCCGCAGCCGCCATTGCGGCAGCAGAACCGTCACCAAAGAACATAAACTCACTCCTTTTTACTCAAACTCGATGATAGGTGGGCCCGTAAACCAAATATTCACTCTGAATATTCAAACTGAATATTCAGTTTTCAAATTCATTATTGCATTTGTTTACTATGGAGTAAATAGGTAGAATCACTAAAAAATACACGCGGTTTTCGTCAGCATGGACAAGGCATAAACCGCTGTGCTACAATATTGGCACTGTCTGACGGATAACTCCGTCATAGAAGGGAGGATCCTTTGTGGATCTTACGAACTTACTCAAAGACCTGACGTCGGTCCCCGGTGTGTCCGGGCTCGAAGACAAGGTGGCCCGTGTGGCGATGGACGCCCTCAGCCCCTATGTCGACGAATTGTACAAGACACCGATGGGTGCTGTCGTCGGAACCATAAAGGGGAAGGGCCCGGCCATCGTGCTCGACGCCCACCTCGACCAGATCGGCCTCGTCGTCACCGCGTTCGGCGGCAACGGCTTCCTGCAGTTCGACAAATGCGGCGGCATGGACCCCCGCATCCTCTCCGGCATGGAAGTGACCGTCCATGGCACGGAGGACGTATACGGCATCGTGTCATCCGTTCCGCCGCACCTCGCAAAGAAGGATGACGAGGGGAAGGCCAAGGCGTTCAAGGACCTTGCCATCGACACCGGTCTGCCGGACGAAGAACTCGAGAAACTGGTCAAACTCGGCGACCGGGTCTCGCTGAAGGCGTACCCGGCGGAACTCCTGAACGGTCAGGTGTCCTCCGGTGCTATGGATGACCGGGCGGGCATCGTCGCCCTCATCCGCACCGCGGAGCTCCTGAAGGAGGCCGACTGCGACCGCACGGTCCACTTCCAGTTCACGGTCCGGGAGGAAGTCGGGGGACAGGCCGCCGCCGCCACCGCTTACAACATCAATGCCCACGCCGCCATCGCGGTGGACGTGAGCTTCGCCCGTACCCCGGGCATCGACTCGAGAGACGCGGCCCTCATCGGCAAAGGCCCGATGATCGGCTACGCGCCCATCCTCGACAAACAGCTTTTTGAGCGCATGAAGTGCATCGCCGAAGAGAAGGGGATCCCGTACCAGATCGAGATCATGCATCGCGGCACCGGCACCCATGCCGATGAACTGACGAACTCCAAGGCGGGGCTTCCCGTCGGGCTCGTCTCCATCCCGCTCAAGTATATGCACACGACGGTCGAGACCGTCACCATGGAAGACATCGAGAACACCGCGCAGCTGCTGACCGCCACGGTGCTGGCCGGCATGCCGGAAGGAGGTGCCGTATGACACTCTTTGAAGACATCCGCATCCTCTGTGAACTGCCCGGTGTCTCCGGCAGAGAAGAACCCATCCGGGAGTACATCATCTCTCAGCTGCCGGAAGGCGTCTCGTATGAGACCGATGCTCTTGGCAACCTTTATGTGGAAAAGAAGGGCGCGAAACGCCCGAAGAACAAAGTGGTCCTGTTCGCCCATATGGACGAAGTGGGCCTGATGATCACGTACATCACGGACGACGGCTACCTCAAGTTCGACGAGATCGGCGGCATCGACCCGGCGGTCCTCATCGGACGCACCGTGCGCCTTGAGTGCGGGCTGGTCGGCGTCATCTCGCTGAAGGCCCTGCACCTCTGCGAAGGGGATGAGGACAAGAAGATCCCGCCCATCCGCGAACTGTGCATCGACATCGGCGCGAAAGACCGGGCAGAGGCGGAGAAGTATGTCGCCCTCGGTTCCTACGCTGTTTACCGTTCGGACTATGTCGAATTCGGCGGGTCCCGCGTCAAGATGAAAGCGCTCGACGACCGGTTCGGCTGCGCGCTCATGCTCGACCTCATCCGCTCGGACCTCGAGTACGACACGACCTTCGTCTTCACGGTCCAGGAGGAAGTGGGCGCCCGCGGCGCGGCTGCCGGAGCCTTCACGACGACCCCGGACATCGCGGTCATCCTGGAGACCACCACCGCCGGAGACATCTGCGGCGTGGAAGGCGACCGACGTGCCTGTGTCCTGGGCGATGGACCGGTCATCTCCTACATGGACCGCGGCACGGTCTACGACCACGGCCTTTACCGGCTGGCGATGGACACCGCGAAGGAACAGGGCATCCCGGCCCAGACCAAGACGCTGGTCGCCGGTGGCAACGACTCCTCGTCCATTCAGCGCACCGGCGCCGGCAGCAGGGTCCTCGCAATCTCGGCCCCGACCCGGTACCTGCACTCTCCGGTGGACGTCCTCGACCGAAACGACGTCGAGAACATGCAGAAACTCCTGAAGGTGCTGCTGCCGAAGCTGGCGGAAGAAGCCTGAGACATTTCGCCTTCACAACAGAAGATACAGGAAAAGAGCAGGACCTCGAATGAGGTTCTGCTCTTCTTTATGACAGATCAAACTAAATCTGTATCATCTATGTTTGTCGTTTCTTTGCCACAAACAGTACATCTGTACTTTACAACACCGTTCGCATAGTCGACGATGACATCGTTATTGCCAACTTCTTCCTTAGTTACAATGTAACTTGAATCTAATCCACCAAATTCTGAATCTTTTTTGATTGGTTGATGTCCTGGTGTAGTTGCAACGTGAGATTCAAGTAGACTTGCATTTGCAAAATAGAGACCACAATCTGGGCATCTGCAAGCGGAGGCTCCGCGGACGCCTGTCTCAACTACAGGATTGCCGTCATAAATGGCGACCCAATCATGCGTATGAGCCGTGGTCGTTGTCTCTGTTGGATTGGTTGAGTTGGATGGGCTCCCCGGAACGACATTGGCAGGAACATCTGTAGTAGTGGTAGCGGTGGTGGGGGCTTTGGTCGTCGCCTTATTCGTCAGCGGCTCGTTGCCGATGACCATGCCGTCCTGGATGTGGTACATGCGGCCGTTGTAGACATAGTTGCCGGAGAACTTCGTGTTGACCTTTCCGTTCTCGACGAGCCACTGGCCGTAATCGTTCGAGGCGATGCCGTTGTACTTGAAGTTGATGACGTCGTTCTCGACGTACCACCAGCCGGTGTCGTTACCGACGACACCGGTGTAGCCGACGGTCTTGTCGAGGCCCGCGTAGGAGCGCCAGACGCCGTTCTCGTCCTTGTGGACGGTCAGCTGCTGGGTCTTGTAGGTGCGGGTCGTGTTCTGCGTCGGTTCAAGGCTTCCGTACTTCTGGGACGCCTTTTCCGTGGTGACAGTCGTGGACACGTTCGCGCCGCGGATCTTCCCGGTCTGGTTGTGGTAGATGTACCCGCCGATGAGAAGGCCGGCGATGAGCAGACCGATGATGGCACCGATGATGACACTTTTGCGGTGTTCCTTTTCTTCCTCTTCGGTCATGAAGTCCATGTCCGTTTCCGGAGCGGGCTCATAGTCGACAGCGTTTTCATCGGGAGCTGGAGCGTTCTTTTCCGCTTCCTTTTCCCAGGGCGTCTTGACCGGCTCGTCGGTGAAGAGGTCGGAGCCTTTGTTCTCTGGCTCGGGGTCCGGGATTTTGGCTTTTATGATTTTTGCGTCTCCGTTGTATTTCAAAGAGATGCACCCTTTCTGATGTGGTGATTAGTGTAAGTATATCATAAATGAGGAAACAATTGAAAGGGGGTAGACGATACGGGACTCGACGCGCTTTTGCTTCGCAAAATCGCACCGAGCTGCTGCCGCAGCTCCCGTCGCTAAAAACAGTCCGCAGAACTGTTTTCTTGACGCTCCGGCCCAGGGGTTCTTCGTCCCGCCCGTCCACAGGAAAAAGAAAAAGGGGCTGTGTCAAAACGGTAAAATAACCGTTCTGGCACAGCCCTTCTTCTTTTTATTCATCTTTTTGCGGAAAACTTAATTCACGGCGCGCTTTTT
>ONFJ01000090.1 GCA_900317085.1 uncultured Eubacteriales bacterium
GACGGCTTCGTCGATGGTGCCGCGGGTACAGGCTTCTTCGCACTTGCGGTTACAGACACGACCGCAGACTGCCGGGAACGGGTTCTCTCTCTTGATGAGTTCGAGTGCCTCGTCATAGCGGCCTTCCTTGGCCATCTGCAGGTAACCCTGGATAGCGATGTGAGCCGGGCAGGCGGACTTACAGGGAGCAGTACCGGTCTCGTAAGTTTCCTCACGGTTGGTGTCTCTGTAGTCGGCGTTCCAGCGGTTCTTGAGCCAGATGTGCTCTGCGGGATCCTCACGGAAGTCGTAGGTCTGCTCGGAACCGTCTTTGCATTTCAGTTTCTGACCAAGACGAACAGCACCGGCGGGGCAGTACTGGACGCAGCGGCCGCAGGCGACGCAGTTGTTCGGGTCGACCTTTGCACGGTAAGCGGAAGCTTCCATGTTCGGAGTGTTGAACAGCATCGCGGTACGCATGGCGTTACAGATCTTGACGTCGCAGTTGCAGATCGCGAAGATCTTGTCCTTACCGTCGACATTGGTGACCTGGTGAACGAAGCCGTTCTTCTCGGCCTGTTCAAGGATGCGGTAAACTTCTTCTTTGGTGATGTGGTGCGAACCGGAGGTCTTGGACTCGCAGCAGTAGTCTGCGAAGTCGCCCATGGCGATGCACCAGTGGTTCGGGTCGTCGGTGCAGCCGACGCCGCGCTCTGCGCGCTCAAGACGGCAGGTGCAGGGGCCGACGCCGTACTGGCCGTCGTACTTCTCGATCCAGTAAGAGATGTGTTCGATGTCGACAGACTTGTTCTCAGACTCGATGGCTTTCTCGACGGGGATGACGTGCATGCCCGAGCCGGCGCCGCCTTCGGGGATCATCTGAGTCAGACCCATGGGGCCGAAGCCTGCGAACGGGAGGTAGGTGGACAGTTCGAACATCTCAGCGAATTCCGGATGATCTTCATACCATTCGGGATGCTCGTTCAGGATCTCAGCACTGCCGGGAACGAAGTTCTTGACGGAGTACTTCTTGACCTTCTGGGGGTTCTCCCAGTCCCACTCGACGACGCCGTAGTAGCCCATCTCTTCGAGTTTGTAGTTGAGGTAGTCCTTGTCAAAACCGGTGAGTTCCTGGATCTCTTCAAAGGTCTTCGGTTTGCGGAGACCCATGGCCAGCATGATCTTTGCGGCGTCTTCATCGACGACGGGTTCCAGGCCGTAGTAGTCCGGAGAACGGCCGTCGATCTTCTGGAGCATACGGTCGGTCGGGATGTGGGCCGCCTTCATCAGGTTGGGTCTCGGGTTGTCGGTACCATAGTTACCGAACTGGTGTTTGCTGTGATCGCCGATTCTGCCACCGAGGGCTTCCTGCGGCGTATAGAAATATTTCTTGGTCTTCAGGTTTGCCATATTCGTTCTCCCTTCCCTTACAGTTTCACGCCATCGACATAGGCATCGAGGATCTTGGTGACCGGCTTACGGTCTACCAGCATGAACGTGGCGGGGCTGCCGACCTTCAGGAACTCGATCTTGTCATAGCCGAAACCGGTCATCTCACGGACAGACTTCTCGATCTTCTTGCCGGCCTTTTCGTCGGCGATGATCTTCTCGAGCTGTTTCTCGAACTTGGCCATATCCATCGGAGCGTCGATACCGGGAACCAGATAAGCCTTCCAGCCCTGCGCCAGGGTGTAGTCGCCTTCCTTGTAGTCGACGATCTGGTCCATGGAAGCTTCCTGATCCATGATGGTGTTCTCACCGTGGGCGATGTACGTGACAACGCCATCTTCACAGACGACATCTCCCCAATACGGGAACCAGCCACTGCCGTCAACGATCAGAACGTTTTTGAGCATAAGTTTCATAATATACCTCCCTAACCGGACGGGAACTTCTCATCTGGTCTGACCAGAACAGTCCCCGCCTATTACTCTAACATAAAACATTATATAACAAGATGCCCGAGTTACCTTGGTCTAACCATATGATAAGCAGGAATTTCGTCAGAATGTCACAAACCGGAGGAAGTGTGCCACAGCACATTGCACAAATAAAAGAGTCCCGCCTGTTCGGTTTGACAGAACCGCTCAGACGGGATTTTGCATTTTTGCAATTTTTACAGTTTGATGGGCGATTCACCCCAGTGCTTTGACCAGTGCCAGGAGCACTTCGGAGAGCGCCTTTTCGGCAAGGTCGTTCAGTTCCCGGTAAGAACCGGTGGCGCTGTCGTCGGCGTCATCGGAGATCTTCCGGATGGACAGGAACGGGGTCTCGAGCCGGTCGCAGACGGAGGCGATGGCTGCGGTCTCCATATCGAAGGCTTCGATGTCGAAGGTCTCTTTATACTCCTGCTTCTTGACGGGGTCCGCCAGGAAGAAGTCCCCGGTACCGAGGCGGGCGGTCAGGACGCCGTCGATGGTCTTCGCGGCTTCCAGCAGTTTGTCAGATGCGGTATGGTAGCGGACGTTGCCCGGTTTCTCGCCGAGGGGGTAGCCGAAGGCGGAGAGGTCGAAGTCACACTCGATGTAGGAAGTGCCGGCCACTACATCGCCCTTGCGGAGGTGCTGGATGGCGCCGGACAGACCGGCGTTCAGGACACAGTCCACCTGGTGGTCCAGGATGAGGACGGTAGCCGCAAAGGCCGCGTTCACTTTGCCGATGCCGCATTCCACCGCGATGATCTCCGCGTTATCCGTCTCATAGCGGATGGTGTTCATGGGGCGTTTCGACAGCCAGGAGCCGCCGTTTTCGAGGGCGATCTCGGTAAAGGGCTGGAACTCCATTTCATCTGCGAAGATGAAGCCGATCTTCTGTTTCATAGGTTTTCCTCCCGGTCTTTTCAAATGGATTTCCTCTATTATATACTTTTTTTCAAAACGTGGCTATGTTATACTGAAAAGCGTATTACGAACACCATTTTCACACACACGAACAGGAGCATCATCATGGAAAAGAAGAACGTTGTCATCCATATTGCCGGCAGCGAATACACCATCCTCACCGAGGAAGACCCGGCATACGTCGAAGCCCTTGCCGAGACGCTGGACAAGGACATCACCGAGATCGTCGGCGCGAACCGCCGTCTGTCCATGACACAGGCTGCCATCCTCGCCGCGCTCGACTATGCGGACAAAGCCGCCAAAGAGTCAGAAGCCGCCGACAACCTGCGCGGTCAGATCAAAGAGTACCTGGAGGACTCCGCCCGTTACAAGATGGAAGCGGAAGTGGCCCGCCGGGACGTCGAACGTCTGCAGAAAGAGCTGAAGAACGCGAAATCCAAACCCTTTTGAAGGAGATTCCTGTAAAGGAGCCAAACGAATATGAACAGAGGGCCTGAAGTCCTGGCTCCCGCGGGGAGCATGGACGCTCTGCGGGCTGCTGTGGAATGTGGTGCCGACGCCGTCTATCTGGGCGCCGGCCACTTCAATGCCCGAAGGAACGCCAAAAACTTCTCGGAGGAGGAGCTGGCGCAAGCAATCAAATACTGCCATGAACGGGGCGTCAAAGTGCACCTGACCCTGAACACGCTGGTCTCCGACGAGGAACTCCCTCTGGCGATGGACCTCATCAAAGACGCATGCGAACTTGGAGTCGACGCACTCATCGTCCAGGACCCGGGCGTTGCCGCCCTCGTCCGTGCCGCTGCCCCCGGCATGGAACTCCATGCCTCCACCCAGATGGCGGTCATGACTCCGGAAGGGTTCCGGGCACTCGCGGGCCTTGGGTTCACCCGCGCGGTCCTGCCCCGGGAACTGTCCTATGAGGAAGTCCTCGCCATCCGGGAAGCGACACGGGACACCGGCCTCGAACTCGAGATGTTCATCCACGGCGCGCTGTGCATGTGCGTCTCCGGCCAGTGTTACCTCAGCGCCTCCATGGGAGGCCGCAGCGGCAACCGTGGCCTCTGCGCCCAGCCCTGCCGCCTGCGCTTCGCCGCCGACGGCGGACGCCGCTCCGACCATGCCCTGTCCCTGCGGGACCTCTCGGCGGTCGAAGCCATCCCGGACCTTTACGAGGCCGGGGTCCTGTCCTTCAAGATCGAAGGGCGGATGAAACGACCGGAGTACGTGGCCGCCGCGGTCACGGCCTGCCGAAACGCGGTGGACGGCATCCGGGACGAGAAACTCCTCGGAAACCTCGACGCGGTCTTCTCCCGCTCCGGACACACAGACGGATACCTGAAGGGGCACCTCGGCCACGACATGTTCGGCACCCGCCGGAAAGACGATGTCGTCGCCGCCACGCCCATCCTGAAAGACCTCGAACAGCTTTACGCGAAAGAGACCCGGTCGACCCCGGTCTCCTTCGACTTCACCGCCCGCCTCGGCGAGCCCCTGCGGCTGACGGCCACGTGGGAAGACCCCGCGGACGGAACGGTACAGACAGTCACCGTCGACACCGCCGGCGAGTATGACGTCCAGGCCGCGCAGAACGTGGCGACGGGCGCCGAAAAGGTGCTCGCCCAGTTGCAGAAGACCGGCGGCACCGGCTTCTCAGCGTCTGAACACGACATCACCATCCACCTGGATGAGAACATCAACATTCCGGTCTCGATCATCAACAAACTCCGGCGGCACGCGCTGGAGGAACTGACCGCAGCCATCGCCGAAGCCGGACAGAAGTCCTTCGACCGGGGCGCGGCAGAAGCGGTGCTGGACCGTGCATCGGTCTCGGAAGAAGCAGAACAGGAAGCACTCCTCCCGGAGGTCCGGCGCTTCGTCCGTCTGCGGACGGATCGGCAACTTCCGAACATGCCTTTCCTGCAGGAACATTGGGAAATCGCATGGATCCTTCCATTGAACACCCCGCTGTCCACACTCAAAGATTTGATTTCTGAAAAAATCAATTTCGGTGTGGAAATACCTCGCGGGCTTTATGAAAATACCGACAAAGTTCGAACTCAGTTGAAAACCGTTCCGAAATACGGCGCCGCCTTTGCCCTGGCCGCCACGCTGGACAGCGTGGAGCTCGCAAAGAACGCCGGCCTTCCGGTGGTCGGAAGCTTCACGACGAACGTCTTCAACCATGTGGCACGTTCTGAGTACGCCGCCCTCGGCGTACATCGCCTGACCCTGTCGCAGGAGATGACCTTCCGGCAGATGGACGTGCTGCGAAGGAGCGGTACATCGCCACAGGGAGACGGGCTGCTCGTGTACGGGCGCTCGCCCCTCATGCTGACCCGCAATGCCCCCGATGGGATTCACCCGAAGGACTTCGCGGACCCCGCGACGCTCCCGGAACTGACGGACCGGAAAGGCATCCGCTTCCCCGTCGCGAAGAACGGCGACGCGTACGAACTGCTGAACTCCAGACCCCTGTACCTGGCCGACAGCAAAGACCTGCCCCGGGACCTCTTCCACCTCTTCTGGTTCACGACCGAGACGGCGGAGGAAGTTGCGGACATCCTGCAGGCCTATGAGACCGGCGCGCCGGTAGAAACCGAATTCACGAGAGGACTCTACCTGAAAGGAGTTTTATAAATGAGTGAGACCATTCGCATCAAATACTTTACACATCACCCTGAAGCAGGGCGAGTTCAAACTCGTGCCCCTCGGCGTCGCCATGCAGCTGCCGGACGGTTACGAGGCCCATGTCGTCCCCCGTTCCTCGACCTTCAAGAACTTCGGCATCCTGCAGGTCAACTCGATGGGTGTCATCGACGCCTCCTACTGCGGGGACAACGACCAGTGGTTCATGCCCGTTCTGGCGATGCGCGACACGGAGATCCACGTGAACGACCGTATCTGTCAGTTCCGCATCATGAAGAACCAGCCACAGATCGACTTTGAGCTCGTCGAACACCTCGAAGGAGAGGACCGCGGCGGCTTCGGTTCCACCGGGAAACAGTAAATTATCCTTAACAGTTGTACGGAAACGCTTTTCTGTGTTAAAATAGTAAAGTCATACACAAAGTTTTGAGAAACTTTTGGAGGTATCTTTATGAGTCAGAAAGTCTCGGTGAAGGTCAACATCGGCTCGACTTCAACCCAGCCGACTCCGGAACCGTCACCCGCCAAGGAACCCGCTTCGAAGAAAAAATTCAAGCTGAACGGGATCCAGATCGGAGCCATCTGCTTCGTGGTGCTCTTTGCCATCATCTGCGCAGTCATGTCTCCCATCACCGCCGCTGCCGGCACCCTGTGGGCACTGTTCCCGCCGGTCGTCGCCATCGGCCTCGCCCTCATCACGAAAGAAGTCTATTCGTCCCTGCTGATCGGTACCCTCGTCGGTGCTCTGCTGGCTGCCAAGTTCAGCCCCGCCGCCACCATGGACTACCTGATCAACGACGCGATGATCTCCGCGGTCTCCGGTACCGCAGGTATCTTCCTGTTCCTGGTCTTCCTCGGCATCATCGTC
>ONFJ01000093.1 GCA_900317085.1 uncultured Eubacteriales bacterium
GAGATCAGCTCCAAATGCTTCGTTCGACTTGCATGTGTTAGGCACGCCGCCAGCGTTCGTCCTGAGCCAGGATCAAACTCTCTAAAAAATTGTATTAAAACGGCCGAAGCCGGTTTAATCTTTTTCAGATAAGCTCGTAGCTCAATCTTAATTGCTGACATTACTGTCATTGTGTTTCCAGATTCTGGAAAAAGTTCTTCGAAACTTCAAAAGAAATTTCAAGGGTTCTTTTCGTTCATTGATGTTTAATTTTCAAGGTCCACCAACCACGTAGTTACGTGGTTTTGGCATTCGGCCGAGCGCCGAACGCGAGATATATAATACTGCATAAGAAGAACCGCATGATCAGGTGGTCGTCGTCTGTGTTGTACTGGAGCTTGGTCGTGCTGACCTTGTTCCCCGGTTTGACGAGGACGTTGGCGCTGGAGATGAGGTAGTAGATGCGGTCGTTCTCGATGAGCTGGTACTTCGCGTCCTCGAAGGCCTCTTTGCTCGTGAACTTCAGTTCGAGGGACTGCTGCCCCGCGTTCAGGACCTTGGGCAGGTTCCGGGTGACGGCGCGGGACGCCGCTTCGTATGAATCACACTGCAGGCCGTTCCACTCGTAGTAGTTCAAATCGCCCCAGATGCAGTTTGCCCAGAGGGCCTCCTCATCCGGCTGGTGGTCGACAGCCATCTCGGTCTTGTCGAGGTTGAAGAAGATGTGGCTCGGCTCGTTCGAGGTCACACCCGAAGTGCCGTCGATGATGTAGTCGTCCCAGGTGACGTCCACGTTGTACTCGCGCCCGGACACCGTGACGACGTTCCACATGTGGTTCTCGGTGCCGGTCACAGACATGCCCGTGCCGGAGATGACACGGCTCACGACGCCGAGACGCTTCAGCAGGTACTGCATGCCGCGGGAGTACCCCTCACAGTTCGCCTTGTGCTCGACCAGCAGGCCGTAGGGCGTGTAGACGGAGGACTCGGTCGCGTCCGAGGTCTCGTAGTCCGCGATGGCGGTGAGAGAGTCGTGGATGTACAGCTCCTTGTCGTAGTCTGAGGCCCCGGCATCGAGGTTCGCGATCAGCGCGTTCGCTTCGCTCTCCACCGCGTCCATCTGGGCGATGTACTGCTCCTTCGTCATACTGTACGTCGGCTGGAAATAGAACACCGCGCCGAGCCGCATGTACTGGCAGGAGTTGCCGAGGAAGAAGAACTCGGGGTTGTCGTAGGAGACGGCCGTGTACACCTCCTGGACCTCGTCCGAGGACAGGTTCGGGACCGCGATCCGCTCCGGGAAGTCCGGCAGCTGACTGCAGATGAGGGTGTAGGCCTCCTGCTCGGACTCGCTCTTCAGGTGATTATAATAGTATTTATAATCGAGCTCCTCCGGCTGGGACGCGACGGTGTACCCCTTGCGCTCCGCATCGTGCCGTGCGATGAAGCTGTCGATGGGCAGGTAGAACCATGCCGCCAGCAGGACGGTCGCGGCCACGAACAGGGCATAAAAAACGAGGAAGGGGTGACGGCGCTTCTTTGTCTTGTTCTTTGACATGGAGCGGTCCTCCCTTCCCTGTGGTGTGTGCGGGGGTTAAAGGTCTTCGTCGAAGACGGTCTTTTGTGCTTTGATGGGTCTCTCCCGGTCGGAGGCCTCCTCGAGGAAGTTCGTGTACCGGGCAAAGTCGTTGATGGTGATGTTCGTGCTGACGGCGTTGACCAGAGACTCGTAGAGTGCCTGGCTGTTCGCGAAGTTCTCCGGGGTCAGCTCCTGGTTGAGCCAGTCCGCGATGACGGCGGTCTGGGCATCGGTCTCGTCGATGGAGTGGTCGCCGCCCATGTACTTGAGGTACGTGTAGAACTCGTTGCCGTTCAGCGAGTGCTGGCCCTTCAGCAGGTGGAGGGTCTGGCGGGTGCCTTCATACTTGAACTCCTCTTTGAGTTCGATGTCGTAGTACCCGAGCTTCAGCAGGACACGGCCGATGTTCTCCTCGTTCACGATGAGGTACCGGTCATACTCCTCCTCATACCGCTCGCTGACCGCCTTCACCAGTTTCTCCCGGGAGATGGCGTCGGCGTCCGTGCGGCCAAGGATCTCGTTGAACGTCTGGCGGTCATACCGGGACTTGGGCGATATACCGGTGAGTTTTCCGGTGCCGTTTCGGGTATTGATGCTGAGCCTCGACAGGAAGACGAGGTTTCCGTCGGTATCGGTACCGCCGAACAGGATGTTGACGGTGTGCTGCATGGTGGAACTGTCAAAGCCGGTGTCATCTTTCCTGCCAAAACCGGTCTCGCGGAAAATGACGATGCCGGACAGCAGCGCCACGGCCAGGACGATGGCGGTGAAAATGAGGGCGATCTTCCGGCTGCGCATTTTGTTTTCTTTATCCGTGGTCCGGAATTTCAAAGGTCTCTTGTCGCCGGGTCTTCTCATACGGCGAACACCTCCTCGGTACATCGGTTGGCGATGTACGTAATCTATCATACGAAGTTGAAATCTAATTAAATAGGGATAAATATTATATAACAAAGTATTTATGAAATACAAGAGAAAAGTGAAAAGGATACCCGTTTGGGTATCCTTTTCACTTGGTGGGAGAGGGTGGATTCGAACCACCGAAGGTACAACCAACAGATTTACAGTCTGCCCCCTTTGGCCACTCGGGAACTCTCCCTTATTCAGTTTTTGCTCCGGGGTCCCCGAACCGAGGTACGCAGGTTTGGGGAAAAGGAGGAGTAGCGGAGTGAACGAGTTCTGCCGCTTGCGGCGGAACGAGCGATTCGAAGCTTACTCCGACGTGGAGCTGGTGGACGGACTTGAACCCCCGACCTGCTGATTACAAATCAGCTGCTCTACCAACTGAGCTACACCAGCATGTTCGGTTGCTCGCGCGTCTCACGTGCGGGAATTAATATATCATACTTGTTTCGAACCGTCAAGGGAGTTTTTCCAAAAAGGAGCATACAAAATGCTCTGCAGCATCAGATGCCGTAGAGCAGTGCAAGATAGGTATTGTATCCGCCTTCGAGTGTCGCGGCATCGTATCCCCGGTCCGCCAGGACTTCCGCGATGGCCTCGGACCAAACACCGACTTTGCAGTACACGACGACCGGTTTGTCCTTCGGGACGGAGGAGAGTTTTGTCCCGACGAGGTCGAGGGGGATGTTCAGGGAGCCTTCGATCCCGTTGAGGCGGAATTCGTTCTCGTCCCGCAGGTCGAGGAGCGTCACCGTTTCCGGGTCGAGGTCCGCGAACTCTTCCGCGTCCATGCGTTTGAAGTTTTCTTCTGCCACGGTCATCCCTCCCCGTATATTGCCTATTGCTTTAATAGGCTTATCTTCTGACAAAATTATAGACCCGGCTGGCCGAATAATCAACCGGGTCTTCGTTTATTTCTCCGCGCGGCGTTCGACGAGTTCGTCGAGGGCGGCGAGGGCCATGCCGATGGCGGGCGGGATGGAGATGATGAACATCATCGCCATCGCGTAGCGGCCCGCTCCGGTCCCGCCGTCGTAGGTGAGGAAGTCGGCGCCGGCGTGCAGGGCGTCGTTCAGCTTGTCGACGTTCGCGCCGCTGTACCCCACGTAGCCGAAGACGGCGGAGGAGATGAGCGCCGCGATGCCGCTCGAGAGTTTTGTGATGAAGCTCTGGCCGGAGAAGAACACACCGTCGGTCCGGACGCCGCGCGTGTACTCTTCATAGTCGACACAGTCGGCGATCATGACGGACTGCAGGACGTTGATCGCGCCCATGGCCGCGCCCGCGAGGGCAATGAAGATGCTAAAGGGGATGCCCCAGGACAGGGGACGTACATCGCCGCCGGACAGCAGGTACAGAGCGAACATACCAACATAGGGCAGCGCGCCGATGAGGGTGAAGAAATTGTAGAGATTCTTCTTCTCGAACCGTTTCATGAGGGCAGGGGTGACCGCCATGGCCGCGAACTGGCCCACGAACATCATGCCGCCGACCAGCACCATGTTGATGAGGATGGGCATGTTGAGGCCGTTCTTGCCGATGACGTTCATGATGTCACCGTTGGCATAATAATAGGTGACGATGGTCATCGCGTTGATGAGGAGCAGCTGCATGGGGCTTCGGAGGATGCCGGAGATGAGGATCTGCCGGAAGGGCCGGTTTTTCCACATGATGGCGAAGTTCTCTTTGATGGTGTAGTGCTCCTTGCTGCCTTCCACCCGCTCCCTGGTGCTAAGGCCCGCGAACTCGAAGAGGATGGTCGAGAGGACCGTCATGGCGATGGCCGTGACGATAAACCCACGGCGCTGGGCTTCACTGTGGCTGAGGCCGGAGGCTTCGAAGGTGGAACCGACCGCCTGGGAGACCTGGACGATGAGGACACCGACACCGGCGAACCCGGCGGCGATCCGGGCGAGGCTCAGGGCTTTGGCCCGGTCGCTCTCGTCTTCCGTCATGACCGAGGTGAGGCCCCAGAGCGGGATGTCGCAGATGGTGTAGGTCATGCCCCAGAGGATGTAGGAGACTGCGGCCCACAGGATGATGGCGATGCGCCCTCCGGAGGTCGTGGCGTCCGCGTAGTTGCTGTTGAAGAACGCGAGGATGGTGACGACCATGATGACCGGTGGCCCGAAGATGAGGTACGGCCGGCACTTGCCCCATTTCGTGTGGGTGCGGTCGACGAAATTGCCCATGATGGGGTCGTTGATAGCGTCCCAGACCCGGGCGATCGTCATGATCCACCCGAGGGCCATGGCCGGCAGGCAGATGACGTTCTGAAAATAGAAATAGAGTCCGGTGTTGACGATCTGATAGATGAGGTTCTGACCGAACATGCCGATGAGGTAGCCTCCCATCTCCCGCCGGGTATAGGTCTTCCCGTGGGAGTGCGCGGACCTGGTTGCCATAGAGTTTCCCCTTTTCTTTCTCTTGTTTTGGCGATCTGCCACACATTCTTTCTACCTCTCATTTTACTGAAAAGCAGTTGTCCGTGCAATGGACGAATCGGGCATGTTGCCCGCATAATTGACTTTTCTTTACCCTCATAATAAGATTTTACTGTTAACTTTTTTTAGAGAAGGAGGCGCCCCATGTTCTGTGTATCCCTGAACTTCCACAACACCGACGTGTCGTTGCGGGAAACGTTCCCCCACGGGCCGGAACTCCTCGACAGTCTCGAGGAAGGCGTGTTCCTTTCCACCTGTAACCGGGTCGAAGTCTATGGCGTGGGCGATGTATATGCGTTCGCCGAACAGTGGTTCCGGGACTACAAGTCGAAGCTCTTCCTCTACGAGGGCGACCTCGCGATCCGCCACCTCTACCGGGTGGCCACCGGGCTCGACTCCATGGTCCTCGGGGAAGACGAGATCCTCGGGCAGTTGAAGAACGCCTATGAAGAGGCGCATGCCGCCGGGAAGACCGGGTATGAACTCAACACCATCTTCCGCGGCGCCATCACCGCCGCCAAACGGGTGAAAACCGAGACCCTGCTGTCGAAGACCAGCGTATCGGTCGCCACCCTCGCCGCCTCGGCCTGTGTTCGATTCCAGGAGGAGCTCGGCGGACGCCGGGCGAACGTCCTCATGATCGGCGGCAGCGGTGACATCGGCGGAAAACTCCTCAAAGACCTCTGGTCCTATGACCGGTTCGACCTGAATGCCACCGTGCGGGAGCACGGGTTGCGGGAAAAGGCAGCCGCCGTCGAGTACCGGGAGCGGTACATCGCCCTGCGAGATGCCGACATCGTCATCTCGGCCACGAAAAGCCCACACTTCACGGTGACGCAGGAAGCGGTGGCGGAAGCGGATGCCGGCCGGGCCGGGCCAAAGCAGCGACTCTATGTGGACCTGGCGGTGCCCCGGGACATCGACCCGACGCTGTCCCCCCTTCTGACGATCGACGACCTGCAGACGCTGGCGGAGCACAACAACGAATTGAAACGGGATGCCGCGTCCGAGGCCGAGACCATTCTGGAAGAAGAACTGGAGACGCTCTTCAAAGACCTCGCGTTCCACGACCTCCTTCCCCTTCTGAACGACCCGCCGCCCGGTGCCCCGGCCCTGACCGAGGACTGGAAGCGGCTTCTGTACACCTTCCGGGAGGAGGCTTCGGCCGACGAATTCCGGAGTTTTACGAGAGTACTCCTGCGCCTGTCGCAGGATGAAACGGAGGATGACACATGACTCTGTTCCCCTTCTTTGAACCCGTCGACGATCGGACGTTCCTCCTCGTCGGAGGAGGTCGCGTCGCCACCGGGAAGCTCGAGAAACTGCTCCCCTTTACAAAGCAGATCCTTATCATCGCGGAAGACACGACCGAAGTCGAAGCCTGGTGCTTGCAGCACGAAGTCGCTCTGGGTACAGACCCGGACGGCGCCGTGTGGCCGGTCCTCCTGAAACGGCCCTTTGCGGACGACGACCTGGACCGGGCGAACTACGTCATCGGTGCCACCGATGACCGGCCCCTGAACCGGCATATCTCCGAACGCTGTCGGGAGCGCAAGATTCCTGTCAACATCGTGGACGACGCGGAGCTCTGCACGTTCATCTTTCCGAGCCTCGTCAAACGGGGCGACCTCGTGGCGGGCATTACGACCGGTGGCAAGACCCCGGGCTTCGGGCAGTATGTCCGCAAGACGCTGGAAGAGGCTCTGCCCGACAACACCGAAACCCTCATCGATGACCTCTACGCCTATAAACTGCAATTGAAAGAGACCGTTCCGGAACACACCGAGCGCGCCCGCCTGTTGCGGGAACGCCTCGCGGAACTGTTGAAGGAAACGGACTGAGGAGATGACCATGCGTACGCTGAAACTTGCCACCCGGGGTTCCCGCCTCGCTCTGGCCCAGGCCGGACTGGTACAGTCTGCCCTCGAGGCCCTCGGGCAGGAGGTCGAACTCCTCGAAGTGACCACCCGCGGAGACAAAGACCGGACGAGCCCCCTCGTTGCCATCGGCGGACAGGGTCTGTTCGTCCGGGAAGTGGAGCGC
Organism: uncultured Eubacteriales bacterium; assembly: GCA_900317085.1. Taxonomy (GTDB): domain Bacteria; phylum Bacillota; class Clostridia; order Oscillospirales; family Acutalibacteraceae; genus RUG420. The sequence continues at coordinate 6,949 of ONFJ01000093.1, forward strand.
GGCCTGCTGGACGGGTCCGCGGACCTCGCGGTCCACAGCGGGAAAGACCTCCCCTACGAACTGGCGAAGGGCCTCTGCATTGCCGGAGTGCCGAAAGCCGCTTCCCCGGGCGATGTGCTGGTCTCCCGCAAAGGAGCCACCATCCAAACGATCGGGACCGGCAGCCCGCGCCGGGCCCTCGAATGCCGGAAGTTCTACCCGGACGCCTCTTATGAAAACATTCGCGGGAACGTCGACACCCGTCTTCGCAAGCTGCGGGACGGCGAGTACGATGCCATCGTCCTCGCGAAGGCCGGCCTCGAGCGGCTGAAGGACGAGAACGGAGTCTCCGCCTTCGAAACCGTTTCTCAGGAATTCGACGTGCGGGAGTTTTCTCCCAAGGAGTTTCTGCCCGCTCCCTGTCAGGGGATCCTGGCAGTGGAATGCCGTTCAGACGATGAGGAACTCATCGCCCTCCTGCGGCAGATCTCCGACCCGGTCTCCCGGGCCCGCTTCGACGCAGAGCGGACCCTCTTCTGCATGTTGCAGGCAGACTGTGCGGTCCCCCTCGGTGTCCACGCGGACGTGGAACCGGTCGCCGGAGCAGATGACGCCTCCTATGCCTACCGCCTGTCCGCCCTGCTCGGAGACCGCAAGACCTCCCGGGCCGGGTTTGACCTGGACCGCATTTGCGCTGAGATCGGAGAGGAGCTGAGCGAATGAGTGTCACATTCATCGGTGCCGGCCCCGGTCCCGGGCTCATCACGGTCCGGGGGCTGGAAGCCCTGCGCCGGGCAGACGTCATCCTCTACGATGACCTGCTGGACAGCGACCTTCTGAGTGACCCTGCACTGGAGTCCGCCGAGAAGATCTTCGTTGGAAAACGCAGCGGCGCTCACAGCGTGCCCCAGGAAGAGACCACCGCGCTCCTCATCTCCAAAGCGAACGAGGGAAAACGGGTCGCGAGGCTCAAAGGCGGCGACAGCTTCGTCTTCGGGCGGGGCGGCGAGGAGGCACTCGCACTGCAGGCGGCCGGCATCCCCTTCGAACTGGTGCCCGGCGTCTCCTCGGCCATCGCGGTCCCGGAGGACTTCGGCATCCCGGTCACCCACCGGGGCACGTCCCGCTCCTTTACGGTCGTCACCGGCCACACCGCCGCGGACCCGAACGCCACGGAAGAGAACTACGAAGCCCTCGCGAAACTGGAAGGCACCCTTGTGTTCCTGATGGGACTCAGCAATCTCTCGCAGATCTGCGGGAACCTCATCGATAACGGCAAACCGCCTGAGACGCCGGCCAGTGTGCTGTCCAAAGGGTTCGCGGCTGACGCGGTCCGCTATGACGGCACCCTGGAGACCATCTCCACGGTCGCGAAGGACGCGAAGACCCCGGCCATCCTGGTCGTGGGCGATGTGGCATCGTTCCACCTGGAACAGACGCCGACAACAACACCTTCCATCAGTGTCATCGGCACGGAGAACTTCTGCCGGAAGTTCCTCGCGAAGTGCCCTTCCGCGGTCCCCTTCCCCCTCGTCGACATCCGGCCGCTCTGCTTCCTCAGCGCCAATGCCATCCACATCTTTTTTGAGCGCGTGGGCGATGTACGGAAACTGGCCCATCTGAAATTCGCCTGTGTCGGCGCGGCCACCGCAGATACATTGAAAGAAAAGGGATTTGTGGCAGACTTCGTCCCCTCCCGGTTCGACGGAGAGACCCTGCAGCGGGAACTGCCGGGTGAGGGCACGGCCCTGCTCCTCGGCGCGAAGAAGTCCGATGCCGCAGACCGGGACACACGATTCCGGAAGATTGGTCTCTACGAGACCGTCACCCGCTTTGGACCGGCGGACATCTCCACAGACTATGTGGTGTTTGCCAGTGCCGGCGGAGTGAACGCATTCTTTGAAAACAACGGCCGG
>ONFJ01000094.1 GCA_900317085.1 uncultured Eubacteriales bacterium
GAAAGGCGGAGGTGAGTGTTACCATGGCGGAAAACACAAACGTCTTATCGGAAGAACTACAACAAAAACTGGAGTTTTTAAAGCGATACATTGCCGAACTGGGCTCGTTGGCCGTTGGGTTTTCCGGCGGTGTAGATTCATCGCTGCTCACTGCGGTAGCGCACGATGTGCTGGGAGACCGATTGATCGCCGTGACCGCGGTCGACGCTTCTGTTCCGGAGCGGGAAGTAAAAGAAGCGGTCTCGTTTTGTGAAACAAGGGGCATACGACACATTGTTTGTAAAGTAGACCCTCTGAAGGAGGAAGGCTACCGGAAAAACAGCGCGGACCGCTGCTATTTTTGCAAACGCGGGATTTTTACGGAAGTCCGGAACATTGCAGATGACAACGGCATTGTCTACATGGCAGAGGGGTCGAACCTCGATGACATTGGAGACTACCGCCCCGGCCTGCGTGCGGCTTCAGAACTTTCTGTAAAAAGCCCTCTCCGAGAGGCGAACCTTACGAAGTCGGACATTCGTCTTCTTTCGAAAGCACTGGGACTGCCTACCTGGAGCAAACCGGGGTATGCCTGTCTTGCATCGCGATTTGCATATGGAGAAGAGATTACCGAAGAAAAGCTTCACATGATCGACCGGGCAGAACAGATTCTGATCGAAAACGGCTTTTTGGAAGAACGCGTGCGAATGCATGGCAATATTGCCCGAATCGAAGTGCCGCCTTCGGATATTCCGCGACTGGCTGCCGATGGAATTCGGGAGGAAGTCTATGAGGCTTTTCGGGAACTCGGGTTCCTGTTTGTTACCCTGGACCTCAAGGGGTACCGGCTGGGAAGTATGAATGCAACATTGAAGAAAACAGATAAAGGAAGCGAATGACATGAGCAATGTAAAAGAAATTGAGTTTGCGGTCGAACAGGCTGTTTTGGATATAGGTGTCAAGATCGTTTTTGCGGTCATCGAAGGAATTGATAACACGTCGGTCTCTCCGGAATGGATGGAAACAAGAACGGAAACGATATCGCGGTTGCTGGAAGAATACAGCGACATCGATTATCATGCAGACCCGATCTTGGAAGGGTTTCATATTTTACACGACCACGCCGGGGTGAAGCGCCGGAAAAACACCCCTGCCAGTGAAAACCTGATTCGACTTTTGAAAAAGCATGGCGATGTGTTCTTTATCAACCAGGCAGTGGACATTTACAACATCATCTCCATGGAAAGCAAACTTGCTCTCGGCGCACATGACATTGACCGCGCCGAAGGCAACGTGACGCTTCGCTTTACGGATGGAACCGAGCGTTTCCTGCCGATCGGACAGAGTGAACCGATACCGAATCATCCTCATGAATACAGTTACTGTGATGATGCAAACGAAGTTCTTTGCCGTCTGGAGATCCGTCAGGTGGAAAAGACCAAGGTGGATGAACAAACGACGAATGTGTTTTACATTATTCAGGGCAATGAAGCCACTGACCAGGAACTGTTGCTGGCCACCGCCCGGCGGGTCGTCGATGAAACGACCCGGTACTGTGGCGGGACCGGAAGAGTGGTCGTTCCTAAAATCGTATAGCAAAGTAGCCAGCTGCAGATGTGCTGAAAACATCGGACGAAGCCCTCGGCGTCATCTGAACAAAACGCGCAAGACCCTGACAGTCGTCAGGGTCTTTGGTACTTGCTTAAATCCACTGACAGAAGTATAATGCGTTGGAACTCCAAGATCACTACCGAAAGGATCCTATATACAATGAATTATTATCAGGAAAAGTTGACGAAATTCCTCAAGGAGTCTTCGAAGAAGGCAGTCGAGGCGGTCCAGAACTTCGATGCGGACGAGTTCGTCCAGAACGCGGACCAGTTCCTCGATGACGTCGTCATCAAGACCGGAAAACTGGCGGACAAGGCGAAGGACATCACCCTCGAGGACGTCCAGAACGCCGGCAAGGCCGCCGTCGAGAAGGTGAAGAACTTCGACCCGAACGACTTCAACCTCGACGTCCCCGCGACCATCCCGAAGGTCCTGGCGGTCCAGAGCAACGTCATCGACCGGGACGAGTTCCTGAAAGAAGCCATCGGAGACTATATTTCTGAGGACATGGCGCGCATCGCCATCGAAGAGGACACGAAGGCAGCCGGCATCCGCCGCAAGCTCGTGGACACCATCGCGAGCCAGATCATCAGCTCCGAAGTCAATAAAGCCTCCGGCGTCTCCGTCGCGGCCGGTTCCACCTGGGCGACCCTCCCGGCAGACGTGGTCCAGTACTTCGGCTTCGTCCTGCGCATCGTCCAGAAGCTCGCTTACCTCTACGGCAGCAAGGCCTTCGACCTCACCATCAAAGACGGCAAACTCGTCAGCGAAGAGTCCGCGAACGAACTCACCCGCCTCATCGGCGTCATGTTCGACGCCACGGAAGCCGAGAAGGACATCGGTACCAAGATGGGCAAGCTCACCCTCGCCAAAGGCGTCGTGGCTCCCGTCCCGGTCCTCGGCGGCGTCCTCTCCGGCGGCCTGACCTACGCCACGCTTCGTCCCTACGCCGAGCGCCTGAAAGACCGGCTCTCGGAACAGTTCGAACCCGGCACCTCTATGACCACCACCGAAGAATAAGCAAAAAAGCCCCGGCCCATGCGGTCGGGGAACTTTTTGTACTACCTGTAACACGTAAACTAGAACTGTTGTTACAAAACTGTAATATGTATGACAAAGGTTGTCATTGTATTTCACTTTTGTCAGACCTATAATGAGGGTGAACCAGGAGGTGCAATACTATGACTAACATGAAAAAACGGTTCGTAAGCATTATTCTCATGGCAGTTTTGGCGCTGACCCTCGGTCTGACCGGCTGCAAAACGGAAACCACAGTCAACATCGACGCGAGCGCGGTCGACGATGCCATTGCAGAGTATCTGGTTAACGAAGTCGGCAAGGACTACGACAAGGCGGATGTCTGCATCCCGGTCATCCACAACCTTTCCACCAACATCATCAACAATGATGCTACCGTCTATGGCGACTACTGGGTCGAGAACTACGACATCAAGGGCGACACCCTCGAGTTCGTCTCCGGCGGCAACTATCCCGGCGTCTTCAAACTGAAAATCAACGAAAATGGCGACATGGTCGTCACCGACTTCCAGTCTCCGGAAGATGGCGAAGGTTATGCAGACAGCGCCAAGAAGCTCTTCGGCAAGTACTATGAAGACTTCGCGAACTACAGCGCGGACGACAAGGCCAAGAAGGAAGTCCGTACCAACGCCATCGCCGAGTACGTCAAGGCAAACGGCCTCAAGGTCACCCAGTACCATGACTACGGCTGGGACCCGGTCGCACTGCCCACCAAATAAATCATACCAAAAAGACCCTGACCATTTCAGTCAGGGTCTTCTCATTCACAAGGTGTAAAATCAGTCACCGTTCAGGCGGTGGCCCATATCGTCATACTTGAAGAAGCCTTCTCCGGCGTTGACACCGGTCTTGCCGGCATCTTTGTAGCCTTCAAGAAGTTTCGCGATGGCTTTGAAGTCATAGCCCGCGATGAACTTCGGAACATGGACATACTTCTTGACGATGTTGTAGCCGGTGTCGAGACCGACGACGTCGTAGATCTCGCAGGGGCCGTAGGGCGCGCCGGTGGCGGTTCTCCAGGTGCGGTCGACGTCTTCCGGAGTGGCATAGCCGTGGGCGATGAGTTCCATGGAGCCGGACAGCAGCGGGATGAGCAGGGTGTTCAGGATGTAACCGGCCTTCTCTTTCTTGATCATGCTCGGGACCATGTTGATCTCTTTGGAGAAACGGGCGGCAGCCTGGAACGCTTCGTCGCCGGTGTCAGCAGTACGCATGACTTCGGTGATGTTCTGCTTCCAGATGTTGTTGGCAAAGTGAAGTGCCAGGTAGTTCTTCTTGTTCGGGACATACTTGGTGAACTTGGACGGAAGAAGAGAAGAAGAGTTGGTGACCAGAAGCTGATCTTTCTTCAGGACCTTAGCGACAGCCTGGAAGACCCCGATCTTCTCCTTCTCGATCTCCGCGGTCGCTTCGATGATGATGTCCGCGTCTTTGACGGCTTCCGCCATGTCGGTGGTCAGGGTGATGTGGTTCTTCGCATCCTGCGCTCTCTTCAGGCAGTCTTTGTAGTCGAAGGTGTCGTAGCTGTCCGCGAGACCGCCGCAGAAGTCAGCCTGCGCCCTGGTCTTGTTCATCTGCTCAAGGGTCTTCTCATAGACGCCATAGAGACGCTCGAGTTTCGGCTGGGTGCGGGTCTTGGAGTCTTCGCTGCGAAGCCAGATAGCGACTTCTTTGCCGCAGTAAGCGGACTGCATGGCGATCTGCGTACCGAGCACGCCACCGCCGAGAATAGCTACTTTCTTGAATTCCATAAGTATTGCTCCTCTCTAATAAATAGAATGCTTGATGTGGAATGTCCAACAATCAACCATTTTAACAAATTATTCACATTTTGTCCATAAGGAAAACCCTGACGCATGTCAGGGTCTGCATTTTTTTGGCGATATACGCTCAGTCCTCTATGTCGATGGTCGGCAGGCTGCATGCCCGGTCCTACATGAAATAGAGAGCCTCGCCATCTCTGCCTCAAGACAAGAGACAGCATGCCCACCCGCCCGTGGGTAGCACCGGTCCTTCACAGCGTCAAGGCTGCTGCGGGAGCGGGCTCCCTTGCACCGCGAAAGGCGGCTGCCAGGGGCAGGCCTTGACCCTGCTTCGAACCGGTGCGAAAGGGCAGACATCGGCTGAAAGGCAGGGTGTGCCTTTCAGCCTTGAGGAACATTTACCAGCACTAAAATATGTGGTATTTTATAGTGGAGAGAAGGAAGTCTTATCGATGAGATGATCCGGTCTGAAGGTCCTCTCTCAGAATACTTTAGAATCAGAAGAAATGAGGTGTGCAAATTGTTCTTGGAAGATTACAACGAAGAAGCTGCCATGAAAGCAATTGGCGATTTGAAAGAACAGGTTGGATACCAGAAAGGTCATGAGGAAGGCCGCGAGGAAGGCCGTAAAGCAGGCCATGCGGAAATACTGGAAATCATTCGGCTGATCAAAGCCGGTGCAACCGATGAAGACATTGTGAATCGGCTCCATTGCTCCTTGACAGATATTCAGGAGGCCAGAACGGCTATCGCGTGATAATACACTGAACAAACACGAAAAGACCCTGACGCAAAGTCAGGGTCTTGCTCTTT
>ONFJ01000031.1 GCA_900317085.1 uncultured Eubacteriales bacterium
TGCCAGGTCGCACTCTCATTTTACAGGAGGTTTCTTTCTGTTCAAACGTATAACTTCACGGAACCCCGCGTCTAACGCGGGGTTTTCGATTTACAAAAACAGGCCGACGATTCCTCGCCGGCCTTGTTTGTTATCTGTAAAGTATTATGCCATTACAGGTGGAGGACTCGCTCCGCGATCTCCTGGGTACGGCCCTGGTTCCAGTACTGGGTGCCGATGTAGCCGCAGGTACGGCGGGCAACGTGCATCTTGGACTGGTCGCGGTTACCGCACTTCGGGCACTCCCAGATCAGCTTGCCGGTGGCATCTTTCTTGATCTGGATCTCGCCGTCGAAGCCGCAGATGTCACAGAAGTCGGACTTCGTGTTGAGCTCTGCGTAGAGGATGCAGTCATAGATGTGCTGCATGACCGCGATGACAGCGGGGATGTTGTCCTGCATGTTCGGGACTTCCACGTAGGAGATGGCACCGCCGGGGCTGAGCTTCTGGAATTCGGCTTCCTTGGTCAGCTTGTCGAAGGCGTTGATGTCCTCGGTGACGTGGATGTGGTAAGAGTTGGTGATGTAGTTCTTGTCGGTGACACCGTCGATCTTGCCGAAGCGCTTCTGCAGGCACTTGGCAAACTTGTAGGTGGTGGACTCCAGCGGAGTGCCGTAGACGGAGTAGTCGATGTTCTCTTCGGCTTTCCACTTGGCACAGGCGTCGTTCAGAGCCTGCATGACCCTGAGGCCGAACTCTTTACCGGCTTCGGAGGTGTGGGACTCACCCTTCATGTAGTAGACGCACTCTGCGAGACCGGCATAGCCGAGGGAGATGGTGGAGTAACCGCCGTAGAGGAGTTTGTCGATGGTCTCGCCGGGTTTCAGACGGGCGATGGCGCCATCCTGCCAGAGGATGGGAGCGACGTCGGACGGAGTGCCGAGCAGACGCTCGTGACGGATGCGCAGAGCTCTGTGGCAGAGGTCAAGACGCTCTTTCATCAGCTGCCAGAACTTCTCTTCATCCTGGCCGGAAGAGCAGGCGACGTCGACGAGGTTCAGGGTGACAACGCCCTGGTTGAAACGGCCATAGTACTTATGGACGCCTTCTTTGAAGTTCTCGGCGTGTTCCGGGTTGCCGTAACCGTTGTCGGTGAAGCGGTCCGGAGTCAGGAAGGAGCGGCAGCCCATGCAGGGGTACACGTCGCCCTTCAGTTCGAGAGCCTTCTTCTCGGAGATGTAGTCCGGCACCATGCGCTTCGCGGTGCAGCGGGCTGCGAGCTCGGTCAGGTAGAAGTACTTGCCGTCTTCGGTGATATTGTCATCCTGCAGGACATAGATGAGTTTCGGGAACGCCGGGGTGATGTAAGCGCCGGTCTTGTCCTTGACGCCGAGGATGCGCTGGTTGAGCATGACCTCGATGACGAGAGCAAGGTCGTCCCGGACCTGGCCTTCCGGCACTTCGTTCAGGTACATGAAGACCGTGACGAAGGGAGCCTGGCCGTTGGTGGACTGCAGGGTGATGAGCTGATACTGGATGGTCTGGCAGCCGCTCTCGACTTCCTTGCGGACTTCCTTCTCGACGAGGGCCGTGAATTTGTCTTCCGGAAGGCGGACGCCGGCCTCAGCCAGTTCCTCGCCGAGACGGGCGCGGATCTTCTGACGGGTGACGTCGACGAACGGTGCGAGATGGCTCATGGTGATGGTCTGTCCGCCGTACTGGCTGGACGCGACCTGAGCGACGATCTGAGAAGCGACGGTGCAGGCAGTGGCGAAGCTCTTCGGACGGTCGATGTGAGTGCCGGAGATGCAGGTGCCGTTCTGCAGCATGTCCTCGAGGTTGACGAGGTCGCAGTTGTGCATGTGCTGTGCGAAGTAGTCCGCGTCGTGGAAGTGGATGACGCCGTCTCTGTGAGCCATGACGATGTCTTCCGGAAGCAGGTACTTCGAGGTGTAGTAGCGGCTCCACTCACCGGCCATGTAGTCTCTCTGGACGGAGAGGACGGTCGGGTTCTTGTTGGAGTTCTCCTGTTTGACCTCTTCATTGTCGCGCTCGACGACACCGGCGATCTTCTGGTCGATGTTGCTCATCTTACGCATTTCATTGTGTTTGTAGCGGTAAGTGATGTAAAGTCTCGCGACCTTCGTCTTACCGGTGCCCATGAGGGCGTCTTCGACCTTGTCCTGGATCTCTTCGACGGAAAGGTCGCGGCCGGCATTGCGGGCATCTTTCTCGATACCGGAGACAATGTCGGTGATCTGCTGTTCGGTCAGGCGCTCGGAGAAGATACCCTCTTCGTTGTTCGCCTTGATGATGGCGGCGGCAATCTTATTGCCGTCGTAAGGTACGCGTTCCCCCGAACGCTTCATGACACACACTTTGACGTCTTCCGTCTCCATGTTGCCATCGAGATGCTCGTTGTAGTACATCATAGCTCGATTTCCTCCATTAACGCACAACAAAACCCTAGATATTGTGCTGATTTTTTCGTTCGCATTCCATTATACCGCAAGATATAGATTTCGCAAGAACAAATTCTACCAAAAATGCACAATATATGGGGTCTGATAACCACAATATGTTGTGTTTCACGGAGAAACCCTACGCAACGGCGCATGTTTCACGCTGTGGCGATTTACCACAGCAAGATTCGAAAAAAATTCTTTACATTTTAGAGTCGTCATAAATGGCTCTTGCGCCGCCCACATATTTGGGCCGGCGGCGGGCGCAGATGAGGGGCGCAGCCCCGATATGGTCGACCGAAATGCGCAGGGGCACGACCACCGGATGGATGTGCATGCCGATGAGCGTGGCGCCGATGTCCATGCCTGCGGAAGCCTGCGCGCCGAGGTCCTCGACGACGACCGGGTGGGCCATCCGTTCATAGGCGACGGTGGCGAAGGCACCGCCCGCGTGGTTCGGCTGCGGGATGGCGTTGACTTCTTCTAAGTGGTAAGCGTCCACGGTCTCCTGCTCGACGACGAGCGCGCGGTTCAGGTGTTCACAGCACTGGGCGGCAAGGCGGATGCCCGCGGGCTCCAGAACACTCTGGATGCCCTCATACAGGGCGCCGGCGATGTCGGTGTTCGTGTGGGTGCCGATCTTCTCCCCCATCACTTCGCTCGAGGAGCAGCCGACGACGAACAGATCGCCGAGGTGCAGGCGCGACGCCTCCAGCACTTCTTTCGCGGCAGACGCGGCCGCTTCTCTGATTTCGTTGAGTTCCATGAGTATTGCCTCCTCGTTCGTTCTGCCGGTATTTTACCACAGAATGACCGTTCGCCGCCACCATAACGACCGTTCGCACCGAATTTCCGACCGTTCGACCGAAACCCCTTCCCTTTTGCCGTCGAACCTCGTAAGATGAGAGCTGCCCGGACCCAGAGAAGGAGGAAACACATGTTTGCGGAAACGCTGAAAGAACTCAGAAATTCACAGAACCTGACCCAGACCGACCTCGCGAAGATCATCGGGGTCAACCTCCGGACCCTGCAGAACTATGAACTCGGGGTCTGCCTTCCGAAGAACCCTGTCACCCTGGACCGCATTGCGGCCTATTTCAATGTACCGGTACAGAGCCTCGTCAAGAGCGAGGACTTCTACCGGATGCTCGCCTCAGAGCAGAAAGAGGGCGGCCGGGAGAAGGACCGCAAGGAGATGTACCGGCTCATGCAGGAGATCACAGCCCTCTTCGCCGGCGGCAGCCTGTCTGCGAGCGACCGGGAACTCTTCCTCGAGGCCATGACCGAGCTGGTCCGGGAATCCTATGACGGCTGACCGGGTCCGGGAGCTGAAGCAGCTCATCGCCGACCTTCGGGACCGTTACGGGTTCGAGGAGGACCGGCCCGACCCGGTGGCATTAGCGGAGGCGATGCACGTCCGCGTCCGGTACTTCCCCCTCGGAGACCTCCGGGGCTTTTACCTCGTACTGAACGACATCCCGTTCATCGCCATCGACCGGGACATTCCCGAAGCGCTGCAGCGGGTGGTCTGCGCCCATGAGCTCGGACACCATCTGCTCCACCACGAGGAGGCGTCGCGCGGCTTTTTCGACGACTACGACCTCTACCGCATGGAGAACCGGTTCGAGCGGGACGCGAACCTCTTCGCGAGCCTCCTGCTCCTCCCCGACCGGGCGGTCGAGGAGTTCTGCAGCCCCGAAAACCGGGGCCTCTCCGTGAAAGAGGCGGCCCGGCTCCGGGAGACGACCGAAGAACTCTTCGCCATCCGCCTCGGTGCCGAGGGCCTCGACACCGGCGTCCGGTTCAGTCGGTTCCCGGATCGATGAAGGGCTCGCCCGGAGGTTCGCCCACGTGGACGAAGTACGCGGCGGCATCGTGGTCCCAGGCGAAGGTCTGGGCCTCCTTGCGAAAGACTTCGAACTCCGCCGCGTTCATGCTCTTCTCCGTAAAGAGATAAATGACCGCGTAGTTCGGGTTGTCGAACACGACGACGGAGGGCGCGTCCGGCCGGGGTTCCTTCCCCACCGCCAGCGCTTCATAGCCCTGTTCCCGGAACCGGTCGACGAGCTTCAGCCGAAGGTCGCCGGTCCGGGCCTCCAAGGTGGCACGGAGGACCGCTTCAATGGTCCGTTCTTCTTCGAGATCCATAGTGGTTCCTTTCCGACACGCGTGTGCTGTTCTGTTTTCCCGGGATGATACCATTATAAAGATAACATTCGTATGAAACGGGTACCTTCCGGTAAACGGTCGGTTTCGGCGGTCGAACGGTCGTTATGGCGCAAAAAAATTCGTATGGTTTGTCCGAAACCATACGAATTCGTTGTTTTGTCTGATTCAGGCGATGTGCAGCAGCACCGTCGCCAGTTTGAAATAAGTGACCAGCGCGATGGCATCGACCAGCGTCGTGATGAAGGGGGACGCCATGACGGCGGGGTCGAGGCCCGCTTTGTCTGCCAGCATCGGCAGGGTGCAGCCGATGATCTTCGCGACGAGGACCACGAGGACCAGCGTCAGGCAGACGACCAGTGCCACCATGAGGGCCAGCTTGTCGAGCAGGATGAGTTTGACGAAGTTCGCGGCGGCCAGCGTGATGCCGCAGAGGACCGCGACACGGATCTCCTTCCAGATGACCTTCAGTACATCGCGGAATTCCACATCGCCCAGGGACAGGGCACGGATGACGGAGACGCTCGCCTGGGAACCGGAGTTACCGCCGGTGTCCATGAGCATCGGGATGTAGGCGGTCAGGACCACGAAGGTGGCGAGGGCATCTTCAAACTTCGTGATGATGGCGCCGGTGAAGGTCGCGGAGATCATGAGGAGCAGGAGCCAGGGCATCCGGGCCTTGTAGGTCTCGAAGATGCCGGTGCGGAGGTACGGTTTGTCGGTCGGCGTAATGGCGGCCATCTTTTCGATATCTTCCGTAGCCTCTTCCTGCAGGATGTCGATGACGTCGTCGACCGTGACGATACCGACGAGGCGGTCTTCCTTATCGACGACGGGTACGCTCAGAAGGTCGTAGTGTTTAACGACTTCGGCCACTTCTTCCTGGTCATCCATGGTGCGGACGAAGATGAGCTGTTTGTCATCGTCCATGATGTCCCGGATGAGGGTGTCCGAGGTGTGGTAGATGAGGTCGGCCAGCTCGATGGTCCCGATGAGGTGCCGGGTGGCATCGATGCAGTAGACCGTGTAGATGGAGACTTTGTCTTCACCGGTGGCACGGATGTAACGGATGGCATCCCGCACCGTCATGCTGTCGTGCAGGGTGATCATCTCATTCGTCATGATGCTGCCGGCGGAGTCCTCCGGGTAGTTCAGAAACGTGTTGATCTCTTTGCGGGTGTCGGGGCTCGTGACCTTCAGGACACGGCTGACGACGTTGGCCGGCACCTCTTCGAGGAAGTCGACCACATCATCGAGGTACAGGTCCTCGACGAGGTTCCGCAGTTCCTTGTTCGTGATGCTCGCGACGATGCTCTCCTGGTTGTCCGCTTCCAGGTACGAAAAGACTTCGGCGGAGATGTCCTTCGGGAGGATGCGGAACACCTTGATCATATCTTTGGGTTCCAGCTCCTCGAGGAAGTCCGCGATGTCGACCTCGTTCCATTCGGAGAGCTCTTTGCGCAGACCGGAGAAGTCGCCGGCCTCGAGCAAAGCGAGCTCTGCTTCGTAAGTTCTTTCTTCCATAATAAATGCCCCCTGTCATCCGCGCGCGCGAAGACAGAGGGCACTGTTTTTCCTTGAAAAGGTCAAGTGTCCTGACGGGCGCCGGATGCTGTTCTGTTGTTGTCGGATGTGCACAAGTGATAACTGCTGTCCGGAACGTCCATACCGTTCACTTCCTTTCCTTATTTTTTGAACTGGTAAAAGCCGATCTTCTTCATGGCTTTGTTCAGGGTCTTCGAGGAGACGTAGTTCGCCTTTTCGGCGCCTTCCTTCATGCACTGCTCGAGGTAGGCACGGTCGGAGGAGACTCTCTTGAACTCCGCCTGCAGCGGCTCAAGGGAGGCGATGACCACGTCGGCCACCGCGTTCTTGAAGTCCCCATAGCCTTTGCCGGCAAACTCATCTTCGATCTGCTCGTTGGTGAGACCGGTGACGCAGGAGTAGATGGACATGAGGTTGTTGACGCCGTCCTTGCCCTCCGCGTAGCGGACACAGGCTTCCGAGTCGGTGACGGCGGAACGGATCTTCTTCGCGATGACGTTCGGCTCGTCGAAGATGGAGACACAGGACTTCGGGTTCGGGTCCGATTTACTCATCTTCTTCGTCGGATCGGTGAGGCTCATGATGCGGGCACCGGTGTCACGGATCAGCGGCTCGGGGATGGTGAACACTTCGCCGTAGAGGCCGTTGAAGCGGTTCGCGATGTCGCGGCAGATCTCAAGGTGCTGTTTCTGGTCCGCGCCGACCGGAACATAGTCTGCCTGGTAGAGCAGGATGTCTCCGGCCATGAGGGCGGGGTACGAGAACAGACCGACGTTGACGTTGTCCGCGTGCTGTTTCGACTTGTCCTTGAACTGGGTCATGCGGGACATCTCACCGAACTGGGTGTAGCAGTCGAGGATCCAGCCCATCTGGGCATGGGTCGGGACCTGGCTCTGGACAAAGAGGATGTTCTTTTCAGGTTTCAGGTCGAGGGCGAGCAGTAAAGCATACATGTCGCTGACCTGTTTGCGGAACTTCTGCGGGTCCTGACGAACGGTGATGGCGTGCAGGTCGGCAACGCCGAAGGCACATTCGAACTCATCCGCGATGTCGCTCCAGTTCTTGAGAGCGCCAAGGTAGTTGCCGAGGGTCGGGATGCCGCTCGGCTGGATGAGGCTCAGGACGCGTTTCTGTTTTTCTTCCATTCGAATTATTCTCCAATCATTTCCCTGGCGACTTCGCCGAGAAGTTTTAAGCCTTTCTCGATGTCCTCATCGGTGGGGGTCGAGAAGTTGAGGCGGATATACTGAGTGCTGCCCTCCGGGTCGGCGAGGAACGCGGTGCCCGGGACGACGGCGACTTTCTTTTCGACGGCCTTCGCGCAGAAGTCCATCATCGGGAGCCGGTCGTCGAGTTTGCACCAGACGAAGAGGCCGCCCTCGGGACGGACATAGGTGACGTAGTCGCCGAGTTCGCTGTCGATGAGGTCGCACATGAGGTTGAGTTTCTTGCGGTAGATGCCGTGCATCTTTTCGACATGGGCTTCGAGGTCATACTCCTGCAGCCAGTGGTAGACGAGCAGCTGGGAGAACATGACGTTGTGGACATCTTCTGTCTGCTTACCGACCGTCATCTTGGCGAGGATGGGAGCCGGACCGCTGGCATAGCCGACGCGGATGCCGGGGGCGATGACCTTCGAGAAGGTACCGGCGTAAACGACACGGCCCTCTTCGTCGAAGGACTTGATGCAGGGGAGGTCTTCGCCGGCGACCCGTAAATCGCCATAAGGGTTGTCTTCCAGGACGATGATGTCGTACTTGCAGGCGAGGTCGTACACCGCTTTTCTCTTTCCGAGGGACATGGTGCAGCCCGCCGGGTTCTGGAAGTTCGGGATGGTGTAGAGGAAGCGGATCTTGTCATCGGACTTGAGGGTCTCTTCGAGGGCCTCGATGTTGATGCCGTCCGCGTCGACCGGGACACCTCTCAGGTTGACGCCGTAGGAGCGGAACGCGTTGAGGGAACCGATGAAGGACGGGTCCTCGACGGCGATGGAGTCTCCCTCGTTGCAGAGGACTTTCGTCAGAAGCTCCATGATCTGGGTGGCGCCGCTCGTGACGATGAGCTGGTCGAAGTCTTTGCCGATGTTCAGACGACGCTTCAGCATCGCCTTCAGCTCGTCGATGAGGGGCTGATAACCTTCGGTCACACCGTACTGAAGGGCAAGGATGGGCTCGTTTTCGAGGATCTCTTGACCGATCTTCCGGATGTCCTCCACCGGGAACGCTTCGGGGGCCGGGTTGCCCGCCGCCAGCGAGATGACCTCGGGGTCGGACGTGGACTTCAGGATCTCGCGGACCGCACTGGGTTTCAGGGCCGCGATCTTGTCAGAAAATTTGTATTCCATTTCTATGGTTCTCCCTTCCAGGGGTTTTGTCAGATGAACAGGACGTCGAAGAGCATCCACATGGTGATCTCCATGGCGATGTACAGACTCTGCTGGCTGCCGCCGCTGCCGGCCACGACCATGGCTGCGTGCATGAGACGGACGGTCTTCGAGTACTTCGGGACGATGCCCTTGTACATGTCTTCCTTCGACAGGTAGTTGTCGACATCGAGGATGTCCTGCGCCACTTCTTCAATGTCTTCCGGCAGCATGGAAGCAAGACCCAGCATGGGGATCTGGTACTCTTTGCCGTATTTGCGGCCGTGGTCTTTCAGGAGGTCGTAGAGCCGGGTGAACCGGTCACACTTCTCCTCGGGGTCGCCGTCGGCCAGGGACAGGACACGGCAGAGGGACTGCAGTGTCTTCGGGTCCAGTTCGTGGGCCGAGAGCAGTTTCGCGCAGGCCTTGGCGTCCGCGGTCACGTCTTCCCTCTCCCTCCCCGAACGGGCGAGGATGAGCGAGAGCAGGATGTCTCCGCCGGAGGTCAGGATGCGGTGTTTCTTTTTGAGCCCGTTATAGATGTCCGCGGCTTTGCGGGCGATGTCCTCCCATTTGGCCTGGTCCTCTTCCTCATTGAGGACGATGGCGGCCAGGGCCACGTAGTCGGGCACGGGCGGAAAATAACGGCGCACGAGGTCGCGGGCATCTTTCAGCCGGTCGTACATCGCCTCCGGGTCATCGCTCATGGAGAGCAGGGCGATGATGACGAGCGAAGAAGTCCCCGAGAAGTCGGAGAACAGGCCCGCTTTTTTGATGAGGATGCGCTCACACTTTTTCAGTTTCTTGAGGTCCGGTTCCACGCCCCGTTCGACGAACAGCTCCGCGCACACCGGATAGGCATACATGCTGAGGAGCGGCTGGACACGGGAGATGGTTTTCTGGGCGGAGACGAACTGCTCCGCAAGCTGTTCCAGGGAATGTTTCATGAGTCGTTCACCTCGTTATCGTCAAGACACTTCGGGGGCTCTGCCGCCAGTTCCGACTGCCGTTTGGCAAGGAGCGATACTTTGCCGGCGACCCACCGAGCGAAGTCTTCGGGCGGGATGGGCTTCTCCTGGGAGAGCCAGAGGACGAAGTAGTCGAAGCACATGTTGGAGATGTGCGAGATGTAGAAGTGGAAGAGCTGTTCCCCTTCCAGGATGTCCTTGAAGTCCCGGACGACGACCGGGTAGATCTGCTCGATGCAGTAGCTTCGAAAACTGTGCTTGCCCTTGTAGAGGAACGCGTACAGGTAGAAGCGCCGGTCCTTCGCGAGCCCTTTGCAGAGCTCCGGGAAGTAGTCCCACACGGTCCAGTCGGCCGGCAGTTCGAAGTTGACGACCGGGTCCCGGTGGTAGATGGTCTCGATGACTTTGTACTTGTCGACAAAGTAACGGTAAAAATTCCGGCGGGAGATGCCCGCATGTTCGCAGATGTCCGTGACCGAGATCTTGTCGATGGTCATCTTCCGCATGAGGTCTTTCGTGCTCTCGACGATGACCGTCTCTGTGCTGTTGTTGGCCGCCATGAAGAGCACCCCTTTCCCGGAAAATAATTACATAATATTGTATAATATACAAAGAGGGTTTGACAAGGAGAAAATAGACAGGTAGAATGCGCTTGTAAGGCCCCGCGCCGTTAGAAAACGAGAGGAGACTCAATATGTCTGAAGAAAAACGCACCCTGCCGGAAGAAGAACTGCCGGAGACCTCGGTCCTGTCCGATGAGCAGCTGTCGGAGAATGCGAGACGCAACCGGGAGATCCTGAGAAAGACCGCCACCATCGAGCGGGCCATCCTCATCGCCCTGACCATCGCGTTCCTCATCGCCATCGCTGTCATGGGCATCAAGCTCCTGTAATACTTGTTAAAAATTTGTCTTAAAAAAGCCTTAAATTATCGAACAGTTTTCATTTCATTTGTACGTGTATAGTCGTTTCGTACAAAAAGTAAACCCCATTTTTGTCGTTTCCCCTAATGACAAGAAAAGAATGCTCCGCTTATAATATCGATGAAAGCCGGCGGAGCCGGCATTCGTTGAATTCAATAGGAGAATTCAGATAGGGGAAACAGAAACAAGGCAGACGAGCTATCGTCTGCCTTGTTTCTTTGTGTGTGATGTTTTGAGAAAGGAGTTGGAAGGATCTGTCAATCGATCGTAATGCTCTTTTTACTTTCGACTTCCTGGATCTGCTTCTTCGGAAGTTCCAGAGTCAGGACGCCGTCGACATACTTTGCAGTGATCTTTTCGTCGTCCACTTCGGAGAGGTCGAAGGACCGCTTGTAGGAGCCATAGGTCCGTTCTCTGCGGATGTATCTTCCCTTCTTGTCCTCGTCTTCCGTCTCTTCGTTGCGTTCGGCCGAGATGGTCAGGATCCCGTCCTCCACATCGATCTGGATTTCATCTTTTTTGAAGCCTGGAAGGTCTGCTGTCAGTTTGTAGAAGTCCCCTTCATCGGTCACGTCCGTGCCGAAAGCGGCGATTGCGGTGTTCGCGTTCGAGAAGAAGGGATCTCCGAAAAAGACTTTGTCCAGTTTCGTGAAAGGATCGAACGGGTCGTACGTCGTAAGCCAATTGCAGTTTCTGTTCATCATAGCTGATACCTCCAAGTAAGTCTGTGACTTAAAAACTTCTGGCCCATGTGGGGATGAGCTCGGTTTCGGGTCAGTGAAAACCGGAGGGTCTTTGTCAGTGGCTGTACTCTTTTTTCCTTCTGACAACTCTTATTATAGTCATTCTTTTCCGGAATGTGTGAATAAATTGTTAAGTTTTAGCACTTTCTTTTGCTGAGTGCTAATCTATGCGAATATTTTTCTGTTTTAGAATAAAACGCGTGTTCACAAATTCCACTTTCTTTCTTTTCGATACACTCGTATAATAGATACACATTTTTAAAGACTCCCGAAACAGGTGAACATAGATGAACAAAAGAATCCTTTCCATCCTGCTGGCCCTCGCCATGGCAGTCATCGCGGTCGTCGCGGCTGCCTGCACCACCGAAGAGACCGAGCTCAATACCGTAACGGTCTCCGACGAAGACTTCGAATATACGCTGCAGGCCGGAAAACTGGAACTCAATTCGAGCGACCTCTCCCCTGACGCGCCCTTCGATGTCACGCTCTCCGTCAAGTACACCGGAGACCAGGACAGCATCGATGTCTGGTGTGTCGATGACCTCGGTTCCATCAGCATGGAAGACGAGAACGGCCAGGCGCTCCTCTCCGACGAATTCCACTCCCGGGCAACGAGCCGGGTGACGCTGAAGAAGGGCGAGCCCTATGTCATCCGCTGGAACGGCGCCGACGAGTACAAGGAGTACGGCGGCATCCCCGCGGGAGACTACAAAGTGGTCGCCTACATCAACTTCTCCACCGACCAGAATTACGAATCCATCCGGGAAAACACGCTGGACCTCACCATACAGGTGAAGTGAATCGCCACAGAAACCACAAAAGACCTCCGAATCACTTCGGAGGTCTTTTTCCATGCGTCACGAATGACGGTCTTTGATGATGGCGAACGCTTCATCGGCGATCTCGATGGTCTCTTTGATGTCTTCGTCCGAGAGAGACGCGTTGATGAAGTGGTTGTGGTGGTTCGTGATGAAGATGCCCCGCTTGACACATTCCGCGACCCACTCCTGGTGGAGCATGAGGGTCGGGTCATCGGCGATGCGCAGGTAGAAGAGGGACGGCATGCCGGTGACATGCAGGTCGTAGTCATACTTCTTCGCGGTCTCGAGGAGGCCGTCTTTCAGTTTCTGGCCCTTGTCGATGAGCAGCTGCGGGCAGTTGATGCGTTTCATCTTCTCGATGCAGGCGATGCCGGCCGCGAAGGGGACGGCGCTCATCCAGTAGGAACCCGTGAAGGACAGGGAGCTCATCGCGTTCATCATGTGCTTCTTGCCGCAGATGGCGGAGACGTTGTAGCCGTTGGCCAGCGCCTTGCAGAAACAGATGAGGTCCGCTTCGAACCCGAAGTAGTGGTCGGAACCGGCGAGGTCCATCCGGAACCCGGCACGGACGTCGTCCACGATGAGGACGGTGCCGGCGTTGTCACAGAGTTTCCGGACTTTCGCCCAGAAGTCCTTCGCCGGGAAGATGTTGTCGGCGAAGTTGCCGTGCATGTAGGGCTGGGCGATGACCGCGGCGATCTCGTCCTTGTTGTCCTCGAAGACCTGCGCCAGCTGATCGTAGTCGTTCCAGTCGACGTAGATGTTGTTCTCGACGTCTTCCGGGATGACGCCGGCGTAGTCGATCTTCTGGGTCCAGGGCGATACACCGTGGTAGTAGCCCTTGAAGAAGACGAGTTTCTTGCGGTGGGTATGGGCCCGCGCGCACATGACGGCACCGGTGGTGGCGTCGTTGCCGTTCTTCGCGAAGAACGCCCAGTCCGCGCTGGCGACCGTGTCGACCAGCAGGTCGGCGAAGTCGATCATGATGGGGTTCGGAAGGGTCGTGCAGTCCGAGATGGCTCTCTGTCTGGCGGCGGCCTCATCGACGTCCGGGTCGTTGTACCCGAGGATGTTCGGGCCGTAAGCGCACATGTAGTCGATGAACCGGTTGCCGTCGAGGTCCCAGAGGTAGCTTCCCTGCGCCTTCTGAGAGTAGAGCGGGAACGCCTCGATGGGGATGTAGCAGCCCTCGGCAGGGCCCTGGTGGCCGTAGATACCGGAGGGGATCACTTCACAGGCATGAGCGAACGCTTCCCGGCTTTTGGGAAAATCATATACTTTATGCATGTTCTCTCCTCCTTTACGTCAAATAGAGCGCGACTCTGTCGAGGATGCGGTTGACATTGTCCACCTGGGAGATCATGCCGCGGATGCGGACGTCTCCCTGGCCGATGGATGCCACCGCGTTGATGTTCCCGTCGAACAGGTCTCTCGCGACACGGATGTCCTTGAACTCCATGCAGCTCGTGTAGTTGTCTCCCGGGTCCTCGTGGTTTGCGGTCAGCACGTGGTCCTTCGCCTGGATGGCTGCGGCCGGACCGCCGCCGATGGCGACTTTGATGGCACCGTCCGTGATGTAGCTCGCGGAGAACTTGCCGATGTCGTCATTGTTGCCGATCTGGGCCAGAGCTTCCACGATGAGGTGGAACATGAGGATGGTGCTGGTCTCAAAGAACGTCGGGTCCTTCAGCGCGGAGGGTTCCGGCTGCAGGTAATTCGTCAGGATGTCGGTCAACTTCGTGAAATTCTTCAGAAGGAAGCCGATCTTCGTGAACCCCTTCGAGGGGATGGGTGTCGTCGTGCCGTCGATGAGTCCGTTGAACTTCTCGGGAGAGGAGAACGGGAGCTTGACATCGCAGTTGTCGACCCCGTCGACGAAGCAGCATTTCCCGTCCTTGAAGACGAGGGTGCCCGCGGGGCCGCCCTTTACGTCGAAGCCGATGGAAACATCTTTTCCGGCGATGAGCTTCTGTGCCTCCGGGACCATCTCACAGAGACGCGGGATGGAACCGAGGATGGCACGCAGGTTGATATACGATAAGGTTTTAGCATCCATAGCAGGGTCCTCACTTGGCATAGCCGCCGACATGCATCATCATGTCGCCGATCTGGACACCGAACTCCGGTCCGCCTTCCATGATGAGCTGTGAATTGGCGGTCATGTCGAACATGTCGCCGATGTCGAGCAGGATGAGAAGGGCCGATTTCGGAGTATCGAACTTCATGGTGAAGAAGGGTTTCGCTCTCGGGTAGGCACCGCGGCCCGCCTTGGAACGGCCTTCCTTGATGCGCAGGTAGGCGGTCGTCTCGGGGAAGCCCTCGACGCTCCACTGGTAGCAGCGGTCCGGAGAGGCCTTGACCCACTCACTGATCTTCGGTTCGCCCATCTTGTTGAGGGCGGAGATACCGGAAGACAGCAGGTAGAAGTAGAGCTTGCAGAGCAGGACCTGAGTCGTTTCGTCCTCCGGAGGCTCTTCCATGTTGAGGAGCGAGGACATCTTGAGGAGGACCTGCATGAACAGAACGAACTTCTTGAGGTTGCCGATCTTGAAGGCCGGCAGTTTGAGCATGTCGCCTTTCATGAAGGCGTTCATCTTCTCCATGGAGGAGAACGCCAGTTCGGCGTCGATTTTCCCGTCGCCGGAATAGGGTTCGAGACAGACCTTGGTCCACTCGCCGTTTTCCACGTGGAAATGGACCGCGTGCTTCTCGCCGTCCGCCATGGCGGAGACCTGGTAGATGGCATCGACGCCCTTGAACTGTTTGTGAAGCGACGGGACGTCGGTGGCGATGACTTTCAGGAGCGGAAGCGCCGCTGCCTGGAAGACTTTGTTGGTATACAGAGTTTCATTGGTAGGCATACTGGTCGCTCCTTTCTTAATACTCGTCTTTCCAGCTGAGGTCGGTGTCGAAGTCGACGTCGATCAGTTTGGAGATGGTATTGCAGATGCCGTTCGCGTCGATCCCGGCGATGGCCAGAAGGTCTTCCTGAAGGCCGATGGTCGAGAAGGAGTTGTCGTGGCCGAGCATCTTGAATTGGCAGGGTTTGCCGTAGTCGGCGATGACTTCCGCGACAGCGGAGCCGAGACCGCCCTGGGTCACATGGTCTTCCGCCGTGACGATGACGCCCGTCTCATCGATGGCCTTGATGATAGCCTCTTTGTCGAGGGGCTTGATGGTGTGCATGTTGAGGACGCGGACATTCAGACCGGCATCGGCTTTGATCATGCGCGCAGCCTGCATCGCCTCGAACACACAGGAACCGCAGGCGATGATGGTGAGGTCGTTGCCCTCTTTCATCGTGGTCGCCTTGTCCCACTCGAAGGGGACGTCCTGGACGTTCGGATAGATGACCTGGTCGAACCCGCGGTTGATGCGGATGTAGACGGGGCCGGGGATGTCGTAGGCCGCCTTGACCGCGTGGAAAGTCTCCGCGCCGTCACAGGGGTTGATGACCGTGAAGTTCGGCAGGGACCGCATGACCGCGAGGTCGATGATGCAGTGGTGGGTGGAACCCGCCTGGCCGAAGGAGGTACCGGCATGGGTACCGATGATCTTGACCGGGACATTCATGTAGGCGATGTCCGTGTGGATCTGGTCCAGCGACCGGGCCGCCGCGAAGATCGCGAAGGTGGACGCGAAGGGGACGAGACCGTTTTTCGCAAGACCGGCCGCAATGCCGAACATGTTCTGTTCCGCGATGCCGACGTTGTAGAAACGCTCCGGGAACTCTTTCCCGAACATACCGATCTTCGTGGACTTGGCAAGGTCCGCCGTCAGTGCGACGACTTCCGGATGCTCTTTGCCGAGTTCACACAGTGCGAGACCATAGCACTCCGCCGTGGAGAGTTTGGTCGTATCGAGACTGGTGTATACCATTCCTCCCATAACTTAACCCTCCTTTTCTGCACGGGCGACGCGCTTCTGATAATACTCGTCGAGAGACGCGTGTGCCTTTTCAAACATTTCATCGGAGAACGAGCCATAGTGCCAGGTGTAGTCGCCGGCGATGAAGTCGATGCCTTCGCCCTTGATGGTGTCCATGATGATGGCGGTCGGTTTCGTGCCGCCGTTCTGATGATTCTTGATGGCCGCTTCGATGGCACCGTTCAGTTCCTTCATATTGTGGCCGTCGACCCGGAGGACGTCGAACCCGAAGGCTTTGAACTTCTCATCGACAGGCTCGATGTTCATCTCGTCTTTGACCGCGCCGTCGATCATCAGTTTGTTGTTGTCGACGAGGACGACGATGTTGGACAGTTTGAACTGGGCGGCGCTCATCGCCCCTTCCCAGTTGGAGCCTTCGTTGAGCTCACCGTCACCGGTCATGCAGTAGACCATGTAGTCTTTCTTGTTCTGCTGTCCGGCGAGCGCCATACCGACGGCGAGGGACAGACCGTGGCCGAGAGAGCCGGTCGAGACGTCGACGCCGCGGACTTTGTTGCAGTCGAGGTGCATGCCGATCTTCGCACCGGTCAGGTTGAAGATGTGCAGCTCCTCCTCCGGCATGTAGCCGAAATCCACGAGGACCGGGGCATACGCGATGGCTGCATGGCCCTTCGAGAGGACGAACCGGTCACGGTCCGGCCAGTCGGGGTCGTTCGGATCCAGTTTCATGAAGCGATGATAGAGGATCGTCAGTGCATCCAGAGCGGACATGCCTCCACCAATGTGTCCGGACCCGCCCCAGGCGACCGTTTTGACGGTCAGGTGACGCAGGTCGTTTGCCTTCTTTTCGAGACGAAGCCATTCCTGTTTGTCGAACGGCTTGTAGTCAGCTGGCATAGATTTCATTCTCCTTTCCTTTGAATACTCACATATGTTCGAACCTCTTTAAGTGTAGTGCATAAAAAGTTGTTACGTCAAGAAAGGATTTTGTTAAATATGCGCATATCGCCGTGTTTTCTACTCCGGTTCTACCTCCTCTCTCCCGCGGAGAGAGGTCTTTTCCGGAGCAGTAGGGTGCTCTACACCGTACATCGCCGTAGAATGAAAGCACACCAACATCACAAAAGGAGGTCTTTCCCTTGGAAATGACTGCAGGCGCGAAACTGCGCGCACCCCGTCAGCCGCTGGACGCCCGGCCCCTTCCGGACTACACCCGGGGCGAGGAGATCTTTAATATGGTGAGCCACATCGTCGGCAGCACGTTCGCCGTCGGGCTCCTGGTCTTCTGCGTCCTCCGCTCCGCGTTTCACCACAACGTCTGGGGCATCGTGACCGGCGCCATCTTCGCGGCGTCCATGATCCTGTGCTATACCATCTCGAGTGTGTACCACGGGCTCATCCCGAAAACCGAAAAACTCATCCGCAGCAAAAAGGTCATGCAGGTCCTCGACCACTGTGACATCTACTTCCTCATTGCGGGCACCTATACGCCCATCGCCCTCACCGGCCTGCGGGAGACCCACCCGGGGCTCGCCTGGTCCACGTTCGGCATCATGTGGGGCGTCTGCCTCATCGGCACGGTCTTCACGGCGATCGACCTGCACAAGTTCGGACCGCTCTCCTATGCCTGTTACTTCATCGCGGGCTGGAGTGCGCTCATCTCGCTTTATGCGATCGGCCGGACTTATGGCACTCTGTTCGTGCTGTTCCTGCTGGCGGGCGGCATCGCGTACACCTCCGGCATGGTCTTCTTCGTCCGGCAGACGAAGGGGTACCGGTACAGCCACTCCATCTTTCACCTGTTCATCCTGGCGGGCAGCGTGCTCCACGCCATCCCCATCATCCTCTGGTGCATGTAAGTTTTGACAACCAAAGACCTCCCCCTGTATACTGGCCTCAAAGAGACCATACAGAGGGAGGCTTTGTCATGCGGCTGGAAACGGAGCGGCTGGTGCTGCGCCCCTGGGAGAAGTCCGACGCGGAAGCCCTGTATGAAATTGCGAAAGACCCGCGGGTCGGGCCGGCGGCAGGCTGGAAACCTCATCAGAACCTGGCGGAGAGCTATAGAGTCATCGGCGATGTACTGATCGCGCCCGAAAACTATGCCATCATCCTCAAAGCGACCGGCGAACTCCTCGGCTCCATGGGCCTGCGCTTCCCCGGGGACAGCAACCTGCCCCTGCAGAAGGGCGAAGCGGAACTCGGGGGCTGGCTCGGCGTCCCCTACTGGGGACAGGAGTACGCACTGGAAGCGGCCCGGGCAATCGTGCAACACGGGTTTGACGAGCTGGGCCTGTCCCGCATCTACGGATGCTCCTTCACGGACAATGAGAAGTCCGACCGGCTGCAGGCGAAGCTCGGCTTCCGGTACCGGCGAACGGAGGAACACCACTACTGTCCACAGCTGGACGTGTACCGACCGGTGAACGTCCGCGTCCTGGTGAACCCGGAGTTGGAGATATAGGGGCTCGACGTGGTTTCGCTTCGCGTGACACCTACCCCTCTCAGGGGGCTGCCCCCCAAGTATTTTCGGCACGAGTGAGCGGGCGAACGAGTGCAGAACTCTTGTGACACCTCGGTCAGAAACATAGAAGAGCGCCCCAAACAGGGCTCGACGTGTTTTCGCTTTTGTGACACCTCGGTCAGAAACATAGAAGAGCGCCCCAAACAGGGCTCGACGTGTTTTCGCCTTTGTGACACCTCGGTCAGAAACATAGTCGTCTCGCTCGCTTGGAGCGCTTCGCGATACTCCTTGTTTCTTCCTGTTCGACAGTTTCGCTTCATCTGCCACAGGCAGCGCGAAACTGCGAACCAGTTAACAGCCGCTGTGCTACGCACGCGGCCACTGACCACGCCGCCAAGGGTGAGAGCCCCTGTTGGGCATAAAAAAGAAAGAGTAGCTGTTGCTACTCTTTCTTTTTTGGCGCCCCAAACAGGGCTCGAACCTGTGACACCGCGGTTAACAGCCGCGTGCTCTACCGACTGAGCTATTGAGGCTCAAAAAGAAAAAATGTCGG
>ONFJ01000085.1 GCA_900317085.1 uncultured Eubacteriales bacterium
CAACACGGCGATCGACCTTCTTTCCCATCACTACGCAGGTTTCAACTGTATTTTACCCTCAGCTACACATTTTTTCAAGGGAGTTTTTGCCACTTATCCCCACTTTTTCAAGGGAGTTTTTGACTCTGTGGCACACTTTTTCAAGGGAGTTTTTCCACGTTCGGGAAATCATACTGCAACAAGAGCGACCGCCTCGCGCGGAGTGGGCGGAAAAGTACCGTTTTTCTTTTTAGAAAACCACGGGTTGAAGTCGACAAATTTCACGGGTTGAAATTGACAAATTTCACGGGTTTTGCTATTCTTGGCTTGAGGTGAAACAGATGAATCGCGCAGAATACAAGCCCAGAATCATTGATGCAACCGTCGAAAAGTATCTTCGCACATTCGGTGCAGTATGCCTGGAAGGCCCAAAGTGGTGCGGGAAAACCTGGACATCGGCAGAGCATGCAAACAGCGAGTTCTATGTCGGCGACCCGACCGGCAACTTTCAAAATCGCCGATTGGCAGAAATGGACCCTTCTCTGGTTCTTGGTGGAGACGCGCCACGGCTCATTGATGAGTGGCAGGAAGTTCCCGCTCTTTGGGATGCCGTCCGCTTCGAAGTCGACAAGTCCGGAGAAAAAGGGCGCTTTCTCCTGACCGGTTCGTCGACGCCAAAACGAAAAGGCATAATGCACAGCGGCACAGGACGCATCGCCCGGCTTCGCATGCGGCCTATGTCCCTCTTTGAAATGGGCTGCTCTTCCGGCCGCGTCTCTCTTGAAGCATTGTGCCACGGTGAGCTGACCCCTTTTGTTTCCGAGGACGTTTCGTTGAGACAATTGGCGGAAGCAATCGTCCGCGGCGGCTGGCCGGAAAGCATGTGTCTCCCGTTCGACGATGCCGTTGCCATCCCCAGAGAATACATCAAAGCAGTCATTGAAAACGACATTGACCGCATCGATGGTAAAAAACGAAATAAGCATAAGTTCGAGCTGCTCCTTCGTTCTCTGGCACGCAACGAAGCAACGGTCGCATCGAACAATACGTTAAAAAAGGACATCCGAGAGGAAGACGTTGAGGACATCGACCTGGACACCATCTCAGAATATTTAGACGTGCTGTCCCGCCTGTTCCTGATCGAAAACCAGCCACCCTTTTCCACCAATGTTCGCTCCAGGACCCGGATCAAACAAAAAGAAAAACGCCATTTCTGCGACCCGTCATTTGCCTGTGCACTTTTAAACCTTACCCCGGATATGCTCATTGGCGATTTAACCACGTTCGGCTTCCAATTCGAGGCGTTGATCGAACGCGATTTGAGAATCTACGCAGAGGCCTTTGACGCAACGGTCTACCATTATCAGGATTATAACAACAAGGAGATTGATGCCGTCATCGAATTAGCGACCGGCGAGTGGTGTGCATTTGAAATCAAACTCGGTGCCAACCAGATCGATGCTGCTGCGGAACAGCTTCTTGCTCTTCAGGCAGACATCGCTTCCGAAGAAACAGGGATCCCGCCGTCAGTCCTGTGCGTCATCTGCGGCATGTCAAATGCCGCCTACCGGCGCCCGGACGGCGTGTTTGTTGTCCCTGCCACTGCACTGAAAAACTAAGCCGATTCAATTCACAGGAAAAGCCCCGCGCGGAGTCGTTGCTCTGCGCGGGGCTCTTTATGGAGGGGTTCAACGGTCGGATACGATCGGCCAGCCTTTCCGGGCGAGGATGGCTGCGATCTCGGTGTCGGTGTGGATGACCGCGATGACCTTGTTTTCCTTGCGCTCATAGCAGATGTAAAGGTAATCGACACTGATGTTCATGTAGTCGATATCTGCGAGAAGCTTGTCAAGGCCGCCGACTTCATCGTCGATCTCGACACCGATGACATCGGTCAGCTGGCAGAGGTAGCCTGCCGCGGTCAGGGCGTCGATCGCCACCTCCGGATGGTCGACGATCATGCGGATGGTGCCGAACTCGGCGCTGTCATTTGTAACGAGAGCGCGGATGTCGACCTTCGCGTCGGCGAGCGCCCGGGTGAGGCGATACATCGCCCCTTTTTTGTTGGCTGTATAAACGGAAACCTGTTTCATGGCCATGCCTCCTGTGTAAGGGTTTGAAAAAAGTATAACCCTCGCGGGGTGGGCGGAAAAGTGCCGTTTTTCTTTACGCACGGCGCCAGGATACGAGAAAACCCCGCCCGGCACAGTTGCCGGAGCGGGGTCTTCCCGTATTGGAGTTGTTTCGAAAGAAGAAACTTGCTTTTGCGCCAAAGGGAGAGCGTTAGTAGTCGTACTCTCCGTATTCACAGCCGATGTTCGTTGCGTGGACGTCATCGACCAGTTTCTTGAAGAACCAGAGCTTTCTGCGGTACAGTTTCAAATCGCCATAGCCGTTGCCGCCGTTCCAGAGCGTGCCGAACCGTTTCTCGCCGTCCGGGGACTCGTAGTTGACGAGCAGCATGTCTTCCTTCTTGCAGTGGAGTTCGGTGATGAGGATGCCCTTCTTGGTGCTCTGCTTGACGTGCCAGTGGACTTCCTCGTCGTCCTCGTCGAAGGAGAATTTGGTGGTCGAGAGTTCCCAGAACTTCGAGAAGTTGAATTCGTACTCTTCGCCCTCATAGTAGAAGCAACCGAGGAGCTGTCTCGGGAGCGGGATGTGGTAAACGACCGGGCGGCCGCCACCGATCTCAAAGACGGAATTCTCGAGTTTCTTACCGGTGATGTTGGAGGTCAGGCAGTTCGAGGACAGCCAGACCCAGGGCGTCGTGAAGTCGCGGCCCCAGTTCTTGTCTTCGTAGCCGTAGCAGGTCTCGGGTTCGACTTTGTAACTCTTGCCGTTCGCTTTGATCCAGCCTCTGTACCCGCACTTGATACCGTTGCCGTGCCAGTACATGTCATAGGCCTTGGTGGCGAGGAAGAAGGGCGATGTACCCCAGCCAACGTTCCAGGCGATCTCCGGAAGGATCTCGAGGTCCCACTCGAGGTCGCCGCCGTCGCACATCCACTCGGGGTGGGCTTTCGCGTCTGCGGGGTCGATGTGGATGGAGCCCTTCATGTGGTGCTCATCGCAGTAGCAGTCGTCTGCCTGGACGAAGAAGGGGGCCTTCTTCGTGATCTTGACGTCCTTCCAGCCGAAGAACCGGTGGAGCTGCATTTTGTCGGGCGCGCCCCACATGCCGGCCTTGACCATGAGGTAGGACGGTTTTTTGCCTTTTTTCTTGTTCTCCGGCAGCTGACCGAAGACGGGTTCCTTGCCGCCGCGTTTCGGGCTGCAGGTAAAGTATTCGAAGAAGAACGGCTTCTCTTTGCCGGTCTCCTCATCGATCGCGGTCAGCGAATGCCACCACCAGTCGTAGCCCTGTTTTGCGAACTCGCCGGTGAGCATCCATCTGTTTTTCTTCTCACTGTACTTGTTGAAGTGTCCCATGAATCTTTGCACATCCTCTCCAAACTATGCGCTCAGTCTCAGCGCGGACCAACAGCTTCCCGAATATACTTGTCCACTTTTACTCAACACTTTTATCATTTTGTCCAGTTACATTTCAATTTTACTCGTTTGATAAAGAGAATGAAACGAGCAAAGTCAACAAAAACCTGCCGTTTTCCTTGTGCGAAATGACAAGGGGCGATTTACGGAAGGGACTCGGCACGGCCTGCGCGCTGTGTAACCTTTGTGGTTGAGGGTTTCGCTGCGGGTATGGTAAACTGTTTGTTGTGAAAGAGGGTCATGTGTAGAAAGTCACAAGTACGGCCCCCCGGCAGTATGGTTTTTATGACCGTTCTGCAAGTATTTCTCTTTAAAGGAGATTGGAATCATGAAACGCATGCTTTGGAAACGCTTATTTGCGGCGCTCCTCGCCGTCTGCCTCATGGTGGCGACGACGGCGACCGGCGCCTTTGCCCTCGGGACGCGTACGAAGAGTGTGACGCGGATCGCCGAAAACACTGCCGCCTCCGCCGGCTTTGACCTCTCCGCCTATGCGGAAAAACTGACGGACCTCCTGAATGTCCCGATGACCGGCGACGTGGCCGCGGACGTGGGAACGCTCCTGACGAATGCGAAACTCTACAACGTCCTCATCGTGGGCGTGGACTCCCGGCAGAACGACTACGCCGGCCGGTCCGACGCCATGATGGTCCTCACCGTGAACCCGCTGTCGCAGAAGCTCGTCATGACGTCGCTCCTGCGGGACAGCTACGTGGACATCCCCGGCCACGGGCAGGAACGGCTCAACGAAGCCTACAACTACGGCGGCGCGTCGCTCCTGAAGAAGACCATCCTTCAGAACTACGGCATCAAGATCGACGCGTTTATGGTCGTGAACTTCGGTGACCTCATCGAGTTCGTCGACGACATCGGCGGCGTGGAGATGACCGTTACCAAAAAAGAAGTCCCGGTCATCAACAAGTACACGTCGGACCAGAACAAGGAGATCTACCACCGGAAGGACAACCCGGACGCGCTGCCGGTGAAGGGTGGCACGTACCAGCTGAACGGCATGCAGGCCCTGGCCTATGCCCGCGTGCGGTACGTCGGCCTCGACTTCGGCCGCACCGAGCGCCAGCGCAAGGTGCTGAGCGCGTCCATGAAGCAGCTCCTCTCACTGCCGGTGGACCGGCAGGTGCAGATCGTCGCGAAGTACATGCTGCGCGTGAAGACCGACCTCACCATTCCGGAACTCCTGTTCCTCATCCTCGTCTTCGCGACGATGGACCAGTATGAGACCTCCAGCATCGCACTGCCGGTCGACGGCACGTACCAGTACAAGCGCGTGAACGGCAAGGAAGTCATCTCCGTCGACCTTCCCGCGAACCGCGCCGCCTGGAACGCCGCTGTCAGTTGAGAAACTCCATAACATTGAAAAGTCCCCGCACTGAGCTCACCTGCTCCAGCGGGGCTTTTTGAGTGTTCTTTTGGCAGTGGCGGTCTCGCACACCCGGCGCCAGAGTCGTTCGGCCACTGTATTCGCGGGTCTCGACCCCTGTTGCTTCCCGTGCTATAATTCTGTTGGAAACATTCGAAACCGGGGCCCGTACATCGCCCCGCAGAAAGGAACTCTGACATGCCGAAGAGAGAAGACTACATTTCCTGGGACGAATACTTCATGGGCATTGCGCTGCTGTCTGCCATGCGGTCCAAGGACCCGAACACACAGGTGGGCGCGTGCATCGTGAACCAGAACAATAAGATCATGTCCGTCGGGTACAACGGCCTGCCCATCGGCTGCGACGACAACGACTTCCCCTGGGCCCGCACCGGCTCCGCGCTCGAGACCAAGTACCCATTCGTCTGCCACGCGGAACTCAACGCCATCCTGAACCACGCCGGCGGCAACCTGTCCGGCTGCAAGATCTACGTGGCGCTGTTCCCCTGCAACGAGTGCGCGAAGGCCATCATCCAGAGCGGAATCAAGGAAGTCGTGTACCTGTCCGACAAGTACGACGGCACCGACATGAACGTGGCCTCGAAGCGCATGTTCGAAGCCGCCGGCGTCAAGCTGACCAAGATGACCCCGACCCACGAAGAACTGGCCCTCGACTTCCGGGAGGAAGATGTCTGACAGGGTTGCCGTCCTACCGTCGGAAGAAGGAGAAGCTTGCGGCCGGGTGCAAGAACCAAAAGCAAGTCAAACAGGAAAAGGAGCATTTGAACATTCGAGAGGTGCATTGAAATGAAACAGCTGGAAAACTTCGCGAAAAGTGACGCCGGGAAACTGGCACTGTATGCGAGCGGCGCACTGACGATGCTGTTCGAAGGGGTCGAGACCTTTGTGCTCATCCCGAAAGTCCAGAAGGAAGCGGACGGGAAGATGATCTTCGACCTGTCCTTCATGAACTCGCAGGAGAAGATGCAGGAGTTCCTGGACGCGCTGACCGACAAGGGCACGGACCTTTACCGGAACACGCTGCTGAAGACCGACAACGTGTTCCCGCTCATCTACTCCACGTTCTTCGCTCTGTTCCTGATGAAGTTCGGCGGCAAGGCAGACTGGAAGACCGCACTGCCGTACCTCATGCTGTGCTTCGACTACACCGAGAACTTCTGCTCCACCAAAATGCTGAAGTCCGGCGAAGTCTCGAAGTCCATGGCACTTTTTGCCAACACCATGACCAAGGGCAAGATGCTCACGATGACCACCATCCTGAACCTCATGGCCCTCACCTGGTGGAACTCCCGCAAAGACTGAATTGTTAAGATGAATTGATACACTGGGACCTGCCCCCTCGAGGGCAGGTCCCGTTTGTTTGCCCTTATATAAACTGAAATTTGGCAATGAGCCTCCTTGCTGCCTTATTATTGAAGGCGATATGCTCTGCTCCCGGGGAAGGGGAAGCCAAAGAGCGTGGGAGAAAGCCACCTTCCCCT
>ONFJ01000095.1 GCA_900317085.1 uncultured Eubacteriales bacterium
CCAGGCGGTCGCGGACGGGAACGAAGCGGTCAAAGACGCGGCGGCGGAAGCGGACAAGGCGTACCAGGTCTGGGCGAAGACTGCGGCGGACCCGGAGGCGGAAGCGGAAGAAGTTGACGCCGCGAAGGACGCGTACTATGCGGCCGAGAAAGCGGTCAACGCCGCCGTGAAGGAGGGCAACGCGAACGTCAATGCGGCTCAGGAAGCCATCGAAGACGCCGATTACGCCTCGAATGATGACGACAATGACACGGCCAAAGAGCTTGCGAAACTGTATCGCCAACGCAATAACGCGACCATCAAAGCGGAGCAGGACGGCATTGTCACTCAGCTGAACACCTCGGTCGGCAGCACGCCGGAAGGTACGCTCATGCGTATTGAGGACGACACGGCGCTCACCATTCAGGTGGGGGTCAAGGCGAAGGACATTGTGCGCCTCGAGAAGGGCATGCGGGCGGAACTGACCTCGGATGCCTACCCCGACCAGACCTTTTCCGGGACCGTCACCAAAGTCGTGAACTTCACGAGCAGCGAGGCCGGTTCGGACGGTGAAAAAGGCGGGGACTCGGGCGATGGATACCGGGCAAACATCACGATCGACGAGGGCGATGGATTGCTTCTCGGCATGGGCGTCAAAGTAAAGATCTACCTGCAGGAAGGGGAAGAGGCCATGGCCGTCCCCTATGACAGCATTTTTGAAAAAGATGGCACGTCATACGTGTACCGCGCCGTCCCCGATGAGAAGGACCCCGAAACAGCGACCTTTGAGAAGGTCCGCGTGAACCCGGGCGAACCCGGCGACTACTACACCAGTGGGCGCGTTCTTCGTGTCGGATGGCGAGAACTTCACGGAGGAAGAAACGGAATGACGACTCCCGTGAAACGCCCCGTTATCCTCATGCGGGACATTGTGAAAACCTATTATATCGGCCAGCCGAATGAGCTCGAGATCCTCCACGGCATCGACCTCACGGTGCAGACCGGGGAGTTCCTTTCCATCGTCGGTGAGTCCGGTTCCGGCAAAAGTACGCTCATGAATGTCATTGGCGCGCTGGACCGACCTACATCCGGCACCTATGAGCTGGACGGGGAAGAGGTGGACTCCCTCGACGACGCGACCCTCAGCCGCATCCGCAATAAAAAGATCGGCTTTGTTTTCCAGAGTTTCAATCTCATCCCCCGGGTCTCGGCCCTCGAAAACGTGGAAGTGCCCCTTCTCTATGCCGGCGTTCCGTCAAAAGAACGGCGGGCGCGGGCGATGGACCTCCTCACCATGGTCGGCATGGAAGACCGTGCGGACCATCAGCCGAACGAACTCTCCGGCGGGCAGAACCAGCGCGTGGCCATTGCCCGTGCCATGGCGAACGACCCTGCCATTCTGCTGGCGGACGAGCCCACCGGCGCTCTCGACTCGGAAACGAGCCACCTCGTCATGGACCTTTTCCATCAGCTTCACGAGGAGCGGGGAAAGACCATCGTGCTCATTACGCACTCAAACGAATTGGCGGCGGAGACGGAGCGCATCGTAAAACTTTCGGATGGACGCATCGTGGCGGACTCCGGCAGTCGATCGCGGGAGGGGGTGCGCACGTGAACCTGAAAGAAAACCTGCGTCAGGCCATTGCGAACCTCCGGGTGAACCGCATGCGGACGTTCCTCACCATGCTCGGCATCATCATCGGCATTTCGGCGGTCATCACCATTACGACCCTCGGGTCGTCGCTTCAGAAGACGCTGGAGCTGTCGTTCCAGTCGATCGGTGGCACAAATCAGATCCAGGCCTTCATGAACTTCACGGACAACAGCGACAGCGAGGCCGGGGGCGAATACTACGAATGGAAGGACGAGGACTACATCTCGTTTGAGGACCTGGAAGCATTTCAGGAGGCTTTTGACGGCCGCGTGCGCAACGTGGTCCTCGAATCCATGATGGGCGATGCAACGGCCACCTTCCCGGAAAACGTGTCCAAAGACCCAGGCAAGGTCTCCATCATCGGTACTACGTCCGGCTACCTTGAAAACCACAGCCTGAAGCTGCTGCGCGGGCGGGACCTCACCGCACGGGACCAGTCCGAGAAGAAATCTGTGGCGCTGGTCTCAGACCTCTTTGTCAAATATGTCTGTGGCGGACAGTCACCCATCGGCAAGGCGATCGACCTGGAACAGCAAAACGGACAGGTGGCCCGGGTGTACGTTGTCGGGGTCTACCGGTTCGACCGGACCCAGCTGCGTTATATGACCAAAGGCGATGAAGGCTCCAAGCCCGTGGCGGAGA
Source organism: uncultured Eubacteriales bacterium (assembly GCA_900317085.1). Classification (GTDB taxonomy): domain Bacteria; phylum Bacillota; class Clostridia; order Oscillospirales; family Acutalibacteraceae; genus RUG420. The sequence goes on from ONFJ01000095.1 coordinate 2,276, forward strand.
AAGATATCCCGACCAACATCCTGCTGCCGTACCTCTTCATGAAGGAGAACCTGAATGACGAGATGTACAGTGAACCCGGCATTTCGGACTTTGCCATTATGGCGGAACCCGGAGAAGATGTGGCCGCATTGCAGGAGGACATCAAGGCGTGGTTCGCCGAGAACAAGTGGGCGGACAACGGGAACTTTACTCTCGAGACCTGGAGCAGCATGGAGGATCTTGAGCAGATCCAGAACGTGCTGCGGATCGTCACCCTGGTCATCGCGGTCATTGCGGCCATCTCGCTGCTGGTCGGCGGTGTCGGTGTCATGAACATCATGCTGGTATCCGTTGTGGAACGCACCAAGGAGATCGGCATCCGAAAAGCCCTTGGCGCCCAGAACCGGGACATCGAACGGCAGTTCCTGTCGGAGACCGTGTTCATCTGTCTCATCGGAGGGCTTCTCGGCGTGCTGCTGGGGCTGATCCTCGGCTTCGTCGGCGCAGAAGTCGGCTCGTCGGTCATCCAGTCCCGTATGCCGGAGATGGAGGAACTCTCGCACGTGACGGTACACCCGTCCATGCCCGCCATCCTTGTGTCCGTCGGCTTCTCGATGCTGACCGGCCTCGTCTTCGGCCTGTACCCCGCACGTCGTGCGGCCCGCATGAGCCCCATCGACGCGTTACGATATGAATAATGTGACACGGGGACGGTTCTCCTGTCACACGCTCTGCCCGGTTTTGCGCATCCCGCAACCGGGCAGCTTTTTTGCCGGTTTTCGCTTTTATTGTATTTTTTAGGAATTCGTACTACAATAAAGCTGCAATTAGAAAGGTACCTGTTTAAATCGCCCGCAAAAGGCGTGACTGTACGAAAGGAGTGAGGCTTTTGGCGCCTCCGCATCCCGGCCCGTACCGTGGCCTGACGGACGAAGAGAAAGCGGCGGCTCCGAAGTTCACGAAGGAACTCGGGCTGCGGATCCTCAGCTATCTCCGTCCTTATAAACTGAAATTCTTCATCGTTATTGTCGTCGTACTGCTTTCGGCGGCACTCGGTGTCGTGCCGTCTCTGCTTACCGGGCGGATGGTCGACGACGGTCTTCTCGCCGGGAACTTTGAAGTCCTGGTGCAGCTGATCATCGCGTCCTTCCTGGTGACAGTCGTCTCGAACGCCCTCGGGCTCTTCGAGACGTGGCTCAATACGTCCATCGCCCAGGGCATCATCTACGACATGAAGACGGAAATGTACGCGCATTTCCAGAAGCAGCCCTACCAGTATTTCGTGGAGAGCCGACAGGGTGAGATCGTCACCCGTATGACCGGAGACGTCAACGGCGTCCAGAGCGCGGTCTCCACGACCATGACGAATTCCATCAAGAACGTCGGCACCATCATCGTGTCCGTCGTGGCTCTGTTCCAGTGCAACTGGGTCCTGGCCCTGACCGGCATGGCGCTCGTCCCGTTCTTCATCCTCCCGACCCGGGTCACCGGCAAACGCCGCTGGGTCATCGCACGCGAAAGCCAGGAGAAGTATGACGAGGCCAACACCATCCTCGGAGAGACCCTCTCTGAAAGTGGCATCCTGCTCGTCTGGCTTTTCGGCAAACAGAAAAAAGAATACGACCGGTTGAAGGGCGTCAGCTCGGACCTGTACCGGCTGAACATCAAAGAGATGCTGGCCGGCCGCTCGTTCTTCATGTTCATGAACATCTTCACGAACTTCGGCCCCCTGCTTCTGTACCTCGTCGGCGGCATCCTCATGCTGCGCATGGAGGGCGGACCGCAGGTCACGGTCGGTGAGATCACCGCCGCCATCGCCATCCTCGGACGCATCTATCGCCCGGTGAACGAACTCATGAACGTCAGTGTCGACTTCACCCGGTCCCTGGCACTGTTCGAGCGCATCTTCCAGACCCTCGACATGGTGCCGAGCATCGTGGACAAAGAGGGCGCGACGGCGCCGGATGTCATCCGCGGCGAGATCGAGTACAAAGACGTGCACTTCGCATACAAAAAAGATGGACCCGAGATCCTGCAGGGCGTCAGCTTCCATGTACAGCCCGGTGAGACCTATGCACTCGTCGGCGCGTCCGGAGCGGGCAAGTCGACACTCATTTCCCTTGTCCCGAGATTGTACGATGTCCTCGATGGCGCCATCCACATGGACGGCAAAGACCTTCGGGACTGGCCGCTCCAGGAACTGCGGAAGCACATCGGCTTCGTCACCCAGGACACGTTCCTGTTCAACGACACCATCCGCGCGAACCTGCTCTACGCGAAACCCGAAGCGTCGGATGAAGAACTCATGGACGCCTGCCGCCGGGCCGGCATTGCGGACTTCATCGAAGAACTGAACGACGGCCTCGACACCTTCGTCGGCAACCGCGGCGTCCGCCTCTCCGGCGGCGAGAAACAGCGGCTGTCCCTCGCGAGAGTCATCCTGAAAGACCCGGAGGTCATCCTCCTCGACGAGGCGACCGCCTCCCTCGACTCTGTCTCCGAGAGCCACATCCAGGAGGCGCTGGCGCCGCTGCTGAAAGAGAAGACCTCGCTGGTCGTGGCACATCGCCTCTCCACCATCCTGGACTCCGACCGCATCCTCGTTCTGAAGGACGGCCACATCGTGGCCTCCGGCAAACACGCGGAGCTCATCGAGTCCAGTGAAGACTACAAAACATTCTATGACACCCAGTTCAAGGCGGGACAGGATGAGGCGCAGAGCAAACGCCGTCGCGCGCTTCGCGAACAGCGCACCGAAGCGGAAGTCTCCGCGCTGGCCTGGCGCCGCAGTCAGGGACACTGGCAGGAGCTGGGCGACTTTGAATCCTATTATTAATGACCTTATAAGAGGTGAAGCGAAATGACCAGAGAAGAACTGGTAAAGGCGGTCTGGGAAGAGCAGCACCGCCAGCACGGTCTCGTGCGCCGGAAACACCACGGCGGGAAAGGATCCCACGGGGAGCACGACAGACCGCCCCACGCCCCGGACCACCGTCCGCCCGCCCGGCAGGAACACCTCCTGCACATCCTCAAGAAGAACCCTTCCATCAACCAGAAGGACTTTGCCGAAAAGGTCCACGTCCGCCCCCAGTCCCTCGGGGAGATGCTGACGAAGATGGAGGAGAATGGCCTCATCGTCCGGCGGAAGGACCCCTCCGACGGCAGAGCCATCCTCGTGGACCTGACCCCGGCCGGCAAAGCCGCGGAACAGGCACACCACGAAAAGGTGCAGAAAGACATCGAGGCCCGGTACTCCGCCCTCACGGATGAAGAACTGGCCGAGTACCTGCGGCTCACACAGAAGATCAACGAGACGCTGGAAACAGAGCAGCAGGCAGAATGAAAAGACAAAACTCTAAAAGGAAAACAAAAGCGCGCGTGCATCATTTGCACGTGCGCTTTTCGTTGAACTGTTATCCGACGGACCCGAAATAACCAGCTGATTGCCTTTACAAACTGAATTGGCAATGAGCCTCCTTGCTGCCTTATTATTGAAGGCGATATGCTCTGCTCCCGGGGAAGGGGAAGCCAAAGAGCGTGGGAGAAAGCCACCTTCCCCT
>ONFJ01000096.1 GCA_900317085.1 uncultured Eubacteriales bacterium
TTAGCGCCAGGACCGTAATTGGTTGACGAGGCCGGCAGTGATCGAAAGACTCGGCGGATGCTGCCGCGGCCATAGGAGACAAATCGCCTCCGGGTGGGCCGACAGGGACGAGGTAAAAAGCAGAATCAACACTGTAACAGAGCTTGACCCGACACCGTAGAAACTAGAAATGAAAAGGAGCTTTTATGTATACCATCAAAGACCTTTATGACCTTGACCACACGCTGGCCAAAGAATATCTCGAACAGTTCACCTACCCCTGGGAAGCCCTGAAGGGCATCAAGGACTTCATCCTCGAACTCGGCCCGACGCTGGGTGACGACTATGAAGAAGTCCAGGAGCATGTGTGGATCCACAAGACGGCAACGGTGTTCCCGTCCGCATACCTCGGAGCGCCCTGCATCATCGGGCCCGAGACCGAAGTTCGCCACTGCGCATTCATCCGCGGCTCCGCACTCGTCGGTGCCAACTGCGTCGTCGGCAACTCCTGCGAGCTGAAGAACGTCATCCTGTTCGACCACGTTCAGACCCCGCACTACAACTACGTCGGAGACTCCATCCTGGGTTATTACTCCCACACCGGAGCCGGCGCCATCACGTCGAACGTCAAGTCTGACAAGCAGCTGGTCGTCGTCCACAACGGCGATGAACACATCGAGACCGGCATCAAAAAGTTCGGTGCCATGATCGGCGACTATGTCGAAGTCGGCTGCAACACCGTCATGAACCCCGGCACGGTCATCGGCAGACATTCCAACGTCTACCCGACCTCCTGCGTACGCGGTGTCGTACCGGAGAACAGTATCCATAAAAACGACGGAACCATCGTCAAGAAGGTCTGACCGTCCTATTTTCACTGTCAAGAATCAAGGAGTTAAAAACAATGAGAGTTGTTATTCAGGATAACTATGAAAAAATGAGTGAATGGGCAGCGAATTACATCGCTGACAAGATCAACAACCACAAGGAAGAAAGACCGTTCATCCTCGGCCTGCCCACCGGTTCTTCTCCGATCGGCGTCTACAAAGAGCTCATCGAGATGAACAAGGCCGGCAAGGTTTCCTTTGCGAACGTCGTCACCTTCAATATGGACGAGTACCTCGGCCTGCCGAAAGAGCATGACCAGAGCTACTGGTACTTCATGCACGACAACTTCTTCGACCACCTGGTCGACATGAAGCCGGAGAACATCAACATCCTCAACGGTATGACCGACGACCCGGAAGGGGAGTGCGCACGCTACGAAGAGAAGATCGCCTCCTACGGCGGCATCGACCTCTTCATGGGCGGCATCGGCGTTGACGGCCACATCGCCTTCAACGAGCCGTACACCTCCCTCGCATCCCGCACCGGCGTCCGCGACCTCACCACCGACACCCGCATCGTCAACTCCCGGTTCTTCGGGAACGATCCGGAAGCAGTCCCCGCACAGGCACTGTCCGTCGGCGTCGGTACGGTCACTGACTCCAAAGAAGTCCTCATCCTCATCAACGGCCACGCGAAAGCCAGAGCCCTTGCCAAGACCGTCGAAGGCGGCGTCTCCCACAAGTGGACCTGCAGCGCTCTGCAGATGCACAACGGCGCCATCATTGCCTGTGACGAAGAGGCCTGCGGCGAGCTGACCGTGGACACCTACAAGTATTTCTTAGACATCGAAAAGAAGGAAAGATTGTAAAATGGGAAAATATTTCGGAACCGACGGCTTCCGCGGCGAAGCCAACAAAGACCTGACCTTCGAACACGCCATCAAGATCGGCCAGTACCTCGGCTGGTACTACGGCGCCCGCGAAGGGAAGAAGGCGAAAGTCGTCATCGGTAAGGATACGAGACGTTCGAGCTACATGTTCGAGTATGCGCTGTGCACGGGCCTCATGGCCACCGGCGCCGACGCTTACATCATGCATGTCACCACGACTCCCTCGGTCTCTTACATCGCCCGTGTGGACAAGTTCGACTGCGGTATCATGATCTCCGCGTCCCACAACCCCTACTACGACAACGGCATCAAGATCGTCAACGGCAACGGCGAGAAGATGGACGAGGAAACTCTGCTTCTCATCGAAGACTACATCGACGGCAAGTGCGAAGTGCCCATGGCGGAGAAAGACGCCATCGGCCGCACCGTCGACTATGTCGCCGGCCGCAACCGCTACATCGGCTACCTCGTCTCTCTGGCGAAGTACAGCTTCAAGGATGTCAAGGTCGGCCTCGACGTCGCGAACGGCGCCGCATGGTCTATCGCCAAGGCTGTCTTCGACGCCCTCGGCGCACAGACCTTCGTCATGAACAACAACCCTGACGGGTACAACATCAACACGGACTGCGGCTCGACCCACATCGAGCACCTGCAGAAGTTCGTCGTGGACAACGGTCTCGATGTCGGTTTCGCCTACGACGGCGACGCGGACCGCTGCCTGTGCGTGGATGAGAAGGGCAACGTCGTCACCGGCGACCACATCATCTACATCTACGGCCTGTACCTGAAGGAGCAGGACAAGCTCATCAACAACAAGGTCGTCACGACTGTCATGAGCAACTTCGGCCTGTACAAAGCCCTCGACAAGGTCGGCATCGAGTACGAGCAGACCAAGGTCGGCGACAAGTACGTCTATGAGAACATGGTCGAGAACGGCCACCGCGTCGGCGGCGAGCAGTCCGGTCATATCATCTTCACGAAGTACGCCACCACCGGCGACGGCATCCTGACCTCCCTCAAGATGATGGAAGTCATGCTGGCGAAGGAAAAGCCGCTCAGCGAGCTGGCTGCTCCCGTCGAGTTCTACCCGCAGGTCCTGAAGAATGTTCGTGTCCACAGCAAGCCGGACGCTCAGAATGACCCCGACGTCCAGGCAGCTGTCGCCAAAGTCGGCGAAGAGCTTGGCACCACCGGCCGCATCCTGGTCCGCGAGAGCGGCACCGAGCCGGTCATCCGCGTCATGGTCGAGGCTCCCTCGGAGGAGATCTGCGAGAAGTATGTCGATGGTGTCATCGACGTCATCAAGCAGAAGGGGCATATCGCCGAATAACTGCCAAAAAGATAACAATTGTAAAAAGACCGGAGAGTTTGCGCTCTCCGGTTTTCTATTGTAAAATGGGGGAGTAGTGAAAATGGCGCCCTGAGACGGACGCACTTTCTGGAGAAAACGGAGGAAATGAATATGAAACGCAAACTGACCGTGCTGGTCATGGCGGTGGCTCTGCTCTGCACGCTGCTCAGCGGCTGCAAGTCCATGCCCGACGAACTGAGAGACGCCATCGGCGTGTTCAACGACCAGGTGACCCGCATCACCGCGCAGACCGAAGAGGCCGGCAAACTCGTGGAGAAAGCCACGGAAGTGCTGAAAAGCGGCAAACCGGTGTCCGACGTCACGACGACCTCGAAGCTGCAGAGCATTGTTGACGTGGTCAAGGAGAAGGTCAAGTTCGAGGCCCCGAAACGCCCGGCTTCGCTGAACGCCATCAACGAGCAGGTGAAGGAGCTTCAGAACATCGACTTCACGAATTACATCGACCAGCTGAAGAGCGCCACCCAGGACGTCGTCGACAGCCAGGAAGATTACGCGATGAACGACACCGAAGTCACGCAGGTGAACGGCGTCTGGGGCGTCTACGAGAACGGCCAGCCGACCGACTACACCGGCATTGCCCAGAACCAGTACGGCAGCTGGTATGTGAAAGACGGCAAGGTCGACTTCACTTACACGGGCTCTTATGACTTTGCCGGCACCACATTCAACGTGGTCACGGGTGAAGTGAAATAATATTTGTGATATACTGTAACCAGACACTTTAACCAATAACATTCTAGGAGGAACTGTTATGCCATCACTGAAAGATATCGCCAAGGTCACCGCCATCGCGAAAGTCGCTTACAACAAGGTCTATGACCTGCTCGAGGACGACGCGAAGATCAGCGACACCATCGAGAAAGCGGAAGGAATACTGAAGAAGTTCCCCGGCGGGAAACTCGACGGCATTGCTGACACGCTGGAGACCGCACGCATCTATCTCCTCCTTGTCAGAGACTACATGTACAAGGAGTACAGAGACATCTCCAAGCGCTCTGCCATCATCGTTCTCTTTGGCGCGCTGTACACCATTTCGCCCATCGACCTCATCCCCGACAGCTTCGGCCTCATCGGTCTCATCGACGATGCCGCTGTTCTGAAGATGGTCAACAAGCTGCTCGACGGCGAGATCGACAAGTACAAAGAGTGGCGCAAGACCACCGGCAAGGACGCTCCGAAAGTGGAGGACTGACGTTCCTGCGGTGAATCGCGAAACACAATAAAAATGGCCCGACTCGGATGAGCCGGGCTTTTTGTGTATTCGTTTGGCGATGTACGGACTCAGGCCTTCGGGCCTTCCAGGATGTCGAGGAGTTCCGTGTAGTCCGTGACCACGTACTCGCAGAGTTCGTGGAACCGCGCGATGGTCTCGGGGGAGTGCTTCGCGCTCTGCATGGCGATGCACTTGAAGCCGGCCGCAGTCGCGGTCTCGATGGCGTAGAGGGAGTCCTCGAAGACGAACGTCTCTTCTTTCGGAGTTCCGAGGGCGGCGAGGGCGTTCTCAAAGGACTTCGGGTTGCTCTTCGCGTTCTCCGGGTCGGAGCCGCAGCGGATGGAGTCGAAGTACTTCAGGATGCCGAGGCGGCGCAGGGCCGCTCTCACGAGGTGCCTCTCGTTGGCAGTGAGGATGGTCATAGTGACGCCCTGCTTGTAAAGCTGTTTCACGAGCTTCTTCGTTCCGGGCATGAGCGGTACTTTGAAGAGGTAGTAGGGTGCACCCATGATGCCGAACTCGGTGACGATGCTCTTTGCCGTGCGCTTCGAGTCCTGGAAATAGTGCTCTTTGAAATACTCACCGATCTGCGCTGTGTTCAGGTTGATGATCTTCCGGTCGATGTCCTCCTCCGCGACTTTTCCGTGTCGCTTCAGGAACATCTGGGGAATGCCTTCCCAGATGTGCTCGGAATAAGTCAGAGTGTCGTCCAGGTCGAAAATAGCGCCGCTGATCTTCATGCGCTCACCTCATTTCTGTTAAGTGACAGTTTAACACATTTTGCCGCTCGTCTCAACGTAAAAAAACGACCTCAATTGAGGGCGGCTGTTTCTTGTGGTAGAATAGTGGAGCGGCCGGTCATCGATGACCAGAAAGTCAATGTCCTGGTCCTCGGCGCGTCCGGCGCCGGCAAGAGCACTCTCATCAACGCGGTGCTCGGGGAAGAGAAAGCAAAGGTCGGAGACGGCGCCGCCGTCACGAAAAAGATGAAGCTCTACGAGCGGAAAGACCTTCCGTTCCGGCTCATCGACACCGCCGGCCTCGAGTACAGCATCGTCAAGCAGGAAAAGGTGAAACGGGAGCTGTCCGGCTGGTCCGAAGAGGGCCTCACCCGGAAGGACATGACGAAACTCATCCACGTCATCTGGTTCTGCATCGACGCCCAGTCGAAGCGGGTCTCGAAGGAGTCCCTCGACTACCTGTACCGCATTTCGAAACTCTGGGAGGGCGTGCCCATCGTGGTGGTCTTCACCAAGTCTTACGCCACCGCCGCCATTGAGGACAACGAGGCGATGTACGCCAAAGTCATGAAACGGTACCGCCGGAAAAAGAAACTGAACGTCAAGGCGGTCGTGTCCGTCGTGGCGAGAGAACTGAAGATCAACGACGAGTACTCCGTCGAAGCCTACGGCATCGACGAACTGAAAGAGAAGACCGCGGAACTCATTCCGGACGCGCAGGCCATCAACCTGAACGTCATGAAGAACATGTCGTACAAGATGCGCCGGGACGCGGCTGAAAAGTTTGTGATGGCGGCGAAGCGCAGCGCCCTGACCGTCACGATCCTGCCGACGCGGCGGGAGAGCAAAGAGTTCCTGGAGCCCATCCGGGACGCGATGTACCGGAACGTGGCGAAAGCGTTTGTCCTGAATGAAGAAGAGACCGCTTCCATGATGGCGTCGGTCGACGCTTCGAAGCTTTCGGTGAAGGCGTTGCAGTTCATCGCCAAAGCGACACGGAACATGCCACTGTTGAACGGCGTGGTCGCAGCAAAAAGCACAGAACTTCTCGGCCGGAAAGCCATCCGGACCGCGAACAAACTGCATAAAGCGAAAGACTGATCGATATACGAGAACAGCCGCCCTCTCCTCGAGGACGGCTGTTGTTTGTTTTTATGCGGGTGTTACTTGCGGGAGCGGATCTTGTTGACGGCCCAGACGATGAGACAGGCGAATACGAACGCGACCGCGATGCCGGAGATCATACCGGAGGGTTTGTCCATGCCGACAAGTCCCAGGACGATGGAACCGAGCGCCGAGCCGCAAAGGCCGAGGAGCAGGTTCTGCCAGGTGGGCATGTCCACTTTCATGACTTTTTCCGCCAGCCAGCCGGCCAGCACACCGACGATGATGGTTGCTACGAATCCCATAAACTCTCTCCTTTCGATGGTACAAAAAGGGGTTACATAACGGAGTACTTGTTCTCCGATTACGTACTTATCATACGACCGAATCCTTAAAAAAGGTTAAAAAGCCTTCAACAGGTGTCAGAGCAATGGCCGGTGCACCGTACTGTTGCATCAGTTTCAGTGCGAAGTCCCGGACGGTATCCATTCCAAGGACACCGAAAAAGAGAAGCATGCACAGAAATGTGAGGCCGAGGAAAGGCAGGATGCCCGCGAAGAAGTTGCGCAGGTCCTGGAGGCTCAGGTCCATGTGGAACAGGATGCTGAGCGCGAGGTAGTAAAAGAGCACGTAGTGCCAGACCTCCGTCAGGAGCGGGTGCACCTGGGAGAACATGAGGTAGAGGAGCGCCGTGCCGACCAGAGTGGGCGCGATTGCGCTGAGGCTCTGCTGGATGCCCTTCACGAACTTGTTGCCCCGGGGCGTGTACTCCACGCTGCCGAGGGTGGTGCCGTGGGGGATGAGGGTGATCTTGTTGACCTTCGCCCCGGTGAAGAACGCGAACGTGGCATGGGACAGCTCGTGGATGACCGTGCCGATGTAGGTGGCATAGGTCCGGATGCCGAAGGCGATGAGCGGGCCTGTCACAAACGCAATGACCGTGGTGATGGCCTGGGCGAAGAGCTCCATGACGAGTCCCAGTGCCAGGATGGCGATGGGGAACAGGACCGTGAAGACCAGGACCAGAAGCAGGTAGTGGCCCGATAACGCGTAGAGCCAGGTGGCCAGAGTTGCCGTGGTACATCGCCTCCTTTCCAAAGAATTCTTCTAGAGTATAACACAAGAAGACCCCGGCCGCACTTTTGTGGGGACGAGGTATTCCTGCTTTTTTGTGAAAGGAGTATGAGAAATAGGAGAAAGTGATGTTTTATTGAATGGCGGTGAACTCGATGACGGTTCCTTCGCCGTAGTCGTCGAAGAGGAGGTTGTATGCCTTGTTGGCGGTGTCTTTTTCGTCACCGTTGGACTTGGCGGACTCGACGTCGAGCTTGCCCTTTTCGGTGTTGACGGAAGCTTTGCTCATGGCGTGGTGAGAGCCAAAGTAGACGGCGTGCTCATAAGCGACGAGGGGCATGGAAGTCGTGGTGCTCTTGATGGTGCCCATTTCCTTGACCTTGCCGTTCTTGTCTTTCGCATAGACCGTGGCTTTGGCAGCCTCGACCTTACCGTCGAAGGTGATGGGAGCGTCGGTGACGAGGAGAGCGTCCTGGTCTTCTGCCATGTCAGCGAAGGCATAAGCGCTGCCCTTGTCGAGCTTGCTGATGATGTCGTTGTAGTCATCCATCGCCTTTTCGTACGGGGAGATGACAGTGGTTTCCGCCGTGGTGCGGATGGCATCTTCGTCCGTGAATTCTTTGTTGGTTCCGCAGCCGCCCATCATGAAGAAGGTCATGGCGATGGAGATGACCATTACGAAGGCTACGATAAAGGGGATCCGTTTGTTCATGTTGCTTACCTCCAAAACAATGTGAATATCCAAAGCTTGTGTAGCGTCTTTGCTGTACTATCTGACTTACTACGCCTAGATGATATCACCCAGTTTGCGCAAAGTCAACTACTTTTTTGAATTGTTTCTGTTTTGTTATCGTTTCGAAATATTTTGAAAGATTAGTGTAAGACTGGCTTCATTACTTTTGCCTGCAGCGCACCATAGTTTGGCTGCCCTGCTGCGCCGCTTGCCTGGCTTGTTTTAGTGCTTGCCTGCCCGTCTTCTAAATATGTTTTTTTAATGCTTTTTATTTATAATATAAACAGTAGACTCAACCAGCGGTATGTGTAACTTTCTCTCTCCGCATACTACGATGTTGGTGAAAGGAGGGCCTTTTATGGATCAAATGAAGACCGGGCGGTTCATCGCCCAATGCAGAAAAGAAAAAGGACTGACCCAGTTCCAGCTGGGAGAGCTCCTCGGCATCACGGACCGTGCCGTTTCCAAGTGGGAGCGGGGTCTGTCTCTGCCGGACGCTTCCATTATGCAGGAACTGTGCGACATCCTGGACATCACCATCAATGAGTTATTTACGGGAGAGAGGTTAGAACACATGGAAAACTACAATAAGAAAGCAGAAGAGAATCTTCTGGAAATGAAGAAAAAAGAAGAAGCGGCCAACCGTCAGCTTCTGAGGATGACCAACGTGATCGGCGCCATGTCGGCCGCGGTCTTTCTGATGGGCGTTATCAGCCTCATCAGAGAGGGCCGTTTGGAAAACATGGTCGGTTGGAACCGCCAACCGCCGACCGTGGAGTTCGTCGTGGCTCTGATCGCAGCTCTCGGCGGTCTGTTTTATGCCGGCGAAGTGGAGCGGAAAGCAGGCTACTACAAGTGCGCACATTGTGGTCACGAACAGACTGTCGGCACAGGCACTTTCTTCAATAGCCTGCACATCGGCCGCACCCATTACATGAAGTGTCCGGAATGCGGCAAGAAATCCTGGCAGAAGAAAGTCCTCACGAAGGACGACTGAAACGAAAGACGATTCAAACTAAAGACGACGGAACGAGCTTTGATGTGACATGTCGGTATGAACCCGTTGTAAGCAATAAGCACCCCGCTTCGGCAGGGTGCTTTTCCTTCAAGTTGCTATGTATAATAAATAGTGTCATAATAGAGGGGGCAAAACACTTATAACAGGCATATCGTGAAATGGATCAGGAAGGAGAATGTGAGATGAAGTCCATGCTGGAAATGACAATGAGAGTACGAGAAAACGTCTTCACGCGCATCAAGAAAACGATGACGAAGAAGATGTACGTTCTCTATTATGAAAACCATAAAGATGAGATGACGAAGCAGGAGTTTGAAAACAAACTGGATCGCTCTTACCGACATCTCGATGCCTGCAAGTTTAAGGACAAAGGCTGGCCCTGCCCGACCTGCCCCGAATGCTGCTTCAAAGGCAAGGACTACGACAACATGATGACCGTCATGAACTACGCGCAGCAGTGGGCGGAAGAAAACCCGAAACAGGCTTGGAAGATGAAACCTCCGGTCTCGCCCCACAAACACTAATAATCCAGTAAGGGGCCATGTCACTAAGCTAAATTAGTGACATGGCTCCCTTTTTTTGAAATAACGTCGGCCGCCCCTATGAAAGAGACGGCCAACGGCTTATAATTT